>CALZJI010000537.1 GCA_945787615.1 uncultured Chromatiaceae bacterium
ATCCATCTCGCCTGGCTGCGTTGCAAAAACTTGAAAGATATTTATATTCCGGCGTTTTTACGCCTTCCCAGGCGAGCGCCTCAACGCCCAAAATGTGAATTAATTATGACGCGAGCCCTTACACTACAATGGTTAGGTGTGTTCTTGCCTATAGCCGCAACTATATATTTTTGCAACTGTAGGAATCATAACCTCTAACTAGCGTCAGCGAATTTCCGCTAAAGGTAAACCGCTTGGTACACGAGTTGGAACCAAATTCCTTAAATCTTGTGCCGACGGGTCTGTTAGTGCTTGGAGAAAATCCAACAAATGCGCGATATCTTTATCCAAGATATGTTTCGGTGCTTCAATCTCTATGGCGCGTGCAATGGCGGCGGTGACTTGGTTGTCATTGAACGCTAGGAGATCGACGGCATCAAAATCCGCTCGTGGTGGCATTACCAGTTGTGAGGGATCTGCATTATACAGCGAGTTCAGCGGATCCAGGTGATGGCGAATCATTAATTCCAAAGAGCTAAAAAAGCCGTCATGACCCCATGGCCCAGTTAAAAACACATTCCGTAGCGAAGGTGTTCTGAATCGATATCGATCATTGGTATCGCCTGTTACACCTTCACGCCCGAAATCCTCCGTTCCACTATCACCATCGCCAAACCCTGGTCCCACTTGTGGCACTCCGATGGCATGAAAGTCATGGTCTGTTTGAAAAACACCACGGTGGCAGTTAGAGCATCCCGCTCGACCATAAAATAGCCTCATACCTCGTTTAGCATTTTGACTCATAGCTGCCGAGTCGCCGCGCAAGTGTCGATCAAAAGGACTGTTATCCGAACGAAACGCGACATCCTGATAAGCACCAAGTGCATTACCAAGATGAACAATTGTCATCCGAGTTGGATCATGATCTATCTCTTCGAAGGCTTGAGTGAATATGTCAACGTATTCTGGAATTGCTCTTAGTCGATTCATTACCCCTTCCCATACGGGTTCGTGGGGTGCAATGAGTGAAGCATTGGCGAGTTCATTGGTGCCCGGTTGCCCGGTCATTTCCTGTATATCCGTTTCTGCGAATATAGACAAGGCGGCCAGCGGGCTTTCAAAACCAAAAGGAAGGACGTCCCCCGCCGGTGTTAAAAATCCTTGTGGGATTGCTTCGTCGACTTGCACGCGACCATCCCAGAATAACGTTCTAAACGAACGGTGTCCGAGATTGAATAGCGGCGTCATATTGCGTGAACCTCGCGACTGAGGGTCTTTTGCGGTCGGTGGAAAATTTCCTGCATCGCGCAGCACCCCCAATCCTTGTCCACCTGTGCCAATATTTATCGAAAGACCATCGACGGTTGCTATAACCGGGGAATGGCAAGTGGCGCAAGAGATATTTCGATTGCCGCTGAGTTCTTTGTCAAAAAATAGCATTTGCCCGAGCTGGACTTTCTCACCACTATGTTGCCGATATTCTTCATCTGTCGCCGGTTTGAGTAAGCGCGTATTGTCGATCGTGGCCGATACGGAAACGCCAGCGAATAGAAATGAGAGTACTAGGAATGTAAATGAAATGCCCGTGCGGTAGTCAGTTGATCGTCCTCTAAACATTTTCCCTATCCCTTTATTTAAAATTTCGTTTTAACCGAAGTAACGTCACCGAATGCGCGCATACTAATCGCTTTGCCTATAAAGACCCGTAATGCGCTGAATGATGTAAACAATTCTCCAAAAAATTGGTGTGGCGATATTGGACGCGTAAGCTATTAGAATAAAAATCGGTCTTTCTACAATTCGGTGATACGTTTGAAATAAAAGACGAAGTCGAATTATTTCGTAGTCGTGCGTCCATCTGACCGCATCACGCAGCGACTGCGTACGACTCCCACAACGGCGCGACTGTCGCTCTTTGTTTACCTCGTTCACCCATCACGCCTTAGGCTGGGAAATGCTGCGCACCTTATTCGGCCTTCGCGCGTCCATGCGCTTGTACCAGCGGCTACTTGACTACGGATTCGATCCTCCATGTCTCGCAGCGTGAGTGAACTGGTTATTCAAAACAAATTTCGCCGGCGACGAGGCTATAGTCCGCGACGCGATTATTAGGATCGTCGCACGAATTCGATATACCGTGCCACTCAATAGATCCAGAAACCAATCCTGAGTAGATCCCAGTCCCGGAACTAAAATTCATAATCTCCGTCGCGTCAATGAGGCGTGGCACACCGTTTACATCCGGACAACTTACACTGTTCGCGATGAACTCATCGGGCTCGACATCGCCCGATGTCAACGTTCCAACACGGTTGTTGGTTCCAAATACGTGCCGCGTTAGTGCACCAGTCGCCGTCAATGCCAATGGCGTGCCCTTCATCGGCCCTCTCATAGTAATGACTTTCTTATGGGGTCCGTGCTCATTTGAAACGAGAATCATTTTGTAGAGACCGACGATATCCGCAGAATTTGTCCCTCTAGATACTTCAAAAGATCCTTGTTTAACGGTGTAACAACCGCTTAAATTTATGTGTTGATCAGCAAAAAGGGTACTCCCAAGTAGCCCAAGAGAAGCGGCCAATACTACTTGTAGTTTCATTTTCGTTGTTAGATTAAACATATCACGACTCCTTCGTCTTCAAGACATTCAATTAGGAAAACTCTGACGAATTAATGTAATTCTATAAAAGTGGTACTAACTCACTACACATTGATGAATAAAAAAATACACCATTGACAACAACATGAGACCTCGCCAACGAGAAACGACCTCGAGTTAATTTACGTAGCAAGAAAACACGCTCGGCCATCCTATGGGTATCAATGTTTGCACAGCATACTCGCTAATAAATTAGCAATTCTGTTAAATAATGCGCGATTTTTTAGTGACGTCCGTTACATAAAACATACCAGCAGCAAATTATCATGCGTCGTTTTTTTGTGTATCGACCTTCTTTTTCGAGAGTTCGTGTTGCTTCACGAAAGTCCGCCTTGCGAACTCGATGGGCGAACACCCAATGGGGTATACTGGGGTCACGTATATGCACGGTAAGCGGCATAAACGCGCATTGTGTGGAGTTGTGAATGAATCCTTCGGAGCGGCCCGGGCGCTTCGTGGCGTGGGGATAACCTTATGGAGGAATGTGATCAGTTGACCGCAGTCTTGGGCCTTAGTTATAGCTTTAATTTTTTTAAAAAGATATTTTAATAGACGGGGCTAGCTAATTCTCACTAAACCTCTTTCCATTCGCGACTGCGTCGAGCTGCCAAGGACGTAATCGTTGAAGTGCAGTTTACTGATCATGTTAAGCAGTAAAATAAGGCTGAAGAGAACGTCGCCTAAAGGCCCTCTTAAACATTGTATTGGGCCATTGTTCTGAAACGTTTTGACGTCAAATTTATGCTTCATTAAGAGACTATGGCCTATCGTCATCGTTGCTTGAAAAGCGCGGTTTCTCCCGGGTTTGCTCTACACAGGATTCTAAAGATACGCATTGACACGAAATCACGTCGCTCAAGATTTGATCCATTTCTTGGAGCTGTTGGATTTGTTGACGAATTTCAGCACGCTTGGCTTTGGCAAATGGAATCCAGTTCCTGGACTGTAGCGACTGATCGCCCTGTGTATAGCTATTCCTCAACGTCTTGGTTTCATCAAGTGTAAATCCGACCGCTTGGGCGAGTTTGATGATACGAAGGGCAAGCAGCGTTTGTTGGTCAAATTCACGTTGCCCGGATACTCTCCGTTGAGGATCGATGAGCCCCACCTTTTCGTAATAACGAATGGTTGACGCCGGTATACCGAGCTTTTCAGCAACTTTTCCAATTTTCATACTCACACCGTTATCTACGATTGCGCCATCTATAAATCATAATCAATAACATGCAAACTAAGCTGCCAATGCCGACCCCGATACCCGCCATTTCTAAGCGTGGATCAATCGACCACGTTGTTGCGGTTGAACCCAATCCTCCCAACCCTACTAGGGCGAGAATCAAAGGCAACTCACAGGCTATGATCGACAATGCGCCGACAAAAACGCCTGTGATTCCCGCGAACAGTACTTTCTTTTCTATTTGGCTGTTAGCCAGTGAAACGGCCGCTTCTGGATGCTTTCTCATGGTTTTTCTAGCCGTTTCATAAACGAATGAACAAACGGTTGTGCTTCCAATGGACCTTCAATCGACAATGATAGACCCTCGCCCGGTGGGGAAATCGTAAATGATAAAAACCCGCAACACTGTTTTTCCAAATCAATCACCTGCTCTACAGCGGCGCGCCGTTCACTTGATTCTTCGAAATCAAGCTTCAATCCCCGTTCCAATCGCCTAACGTACACAACATGATTGAACAGAGCATTTCGTAACATTTCTCTACGTTTCGAAAATTGTTTATCATTAAGGGAACATGCAATGTCTTTTTCATGGCTTGCCGTGGTCATCACTGGTTTTGCTCCGTTTTGAGAGATAATCTCAAGTCTAATACTTAAAGTAAACTTTAAGTCAAGAATTATTTTATGACAGATTTGACAGTGAGCTATTCAGGAATTCGGTGTTAAACGGATGGGAATTGATATACCTTCTCTTTCATTATGCAAGGGCCACGCAAAATACTAACTATCCAAAATTGTGCCGGATTTTTACTCAGATTCAAGGCGCGGCAAGGGGCGCATATTGGAATATGTAACACTTGCTGTAACGCAGAAGCTGAGTAAAAAGATAATCAAGGTTGGATAATTATTTTTGTCCGTGGCCCTAAACAAGTCGAAGATTTTCTTGACGACGAGCGAAAGGATGCACAATGGGAAAACACACACTGAACTCACCGGAAACGGAATCCACACGAGCACCTCAGACTTTCGAAGTCACAACACAAGATGGCTATACGATTCACGGCTCTTATTTTTCTGCCACACATAACGGATCGAAAACGGTTTTGATTAATTCCGCCGTGGGTGTCAAACGCCGGTATTACGATTCATTCGCCAACTTTCTAGCGAACAAGGGTTTTTCGACTGTGACATTTGACTACCGTGGTATCGGCGATTCACGACCTCGGTCACTTAAGGGATTTAGAGCAAAGATGGAGGATTGGGGGAGCCACGACATCCCATGCATTCTTGAGTGGATCGCCCGACTACCTGAAACCAAAGATATTTACTTGGTCTGTCATAGCGCCGGCGGCCAACTCATTGGCTTAACCCCTGGCATAAAATGCGTAAAAGGAATGTTGTTTGTTAGTGTTCAAAGCGGTTATTGGGGTTATTGGTCCGGCGCCCATCGCTATGTCATGGCGTCTTTATGGTACCTACTCATGCCGCTCCTAACCAAAGTGTATGGCTACTTCCCCTCCAAAACGCTCAGATTAGGTGAAGAGCTACCCCGCGATGTCGCGCTGCAATGGGCCTCATGGTGCAGAGACCCACAATATTTAATGTCACAGCAATCGCTGGCTGAACAATCCTGGTTCGAAGCCTACGACAAGGACATAATAGCTTATGGATTTAGCGACGATAACTATGCGCCCCTCAATGCCGTCGACCATTTGCTATCGTTTTATGTCAACGCGAATATAGAAAAACGATATTATTCACCGCAGGATGCCGGAAAGACAGAAATCGGCCATTTCGGGTTTTTTAAGTCTTACTGTGCCAATCCTTTTTGGAACCACGTAATTGAATGGCTTGAAGAAAAAGGAAAGGGAACTGTGAACCGGGAGAAAAAACAACAAAGTCCACATAACGAAGACCTTAGGGCCGCGGAAAATAATAATAATCCAATATTGCGCCGGATTATTGCTTAGATTCAAGGCGCGGCAAGTGGCGCATATTGAAATATGTAACACTTGCCGTAACGCAGAAGCTGAGTGAAAAGACAAGCAAGGTTGGATAATTATTTTTTTCCGTGGCCCTTATATAGATAGTCTCCGAAGAATGACGGGGACCGCGGCGCACTCGGTCCACCACGTTATGCCCAACGTCCCGGTGAGGCAACGGATTCTATCAGGCGTTGGTGGATAGAAAATATCGCCTATGAATGCGTGAACGTTTTTGCTAGCTCTGCGCTGGGTTGCGTAATAAACTTATACGATGCAGGCCCAGAAAGACGGTGTGACAACCATGTAACCTTTATTATTATAGAAGGTCTGGAGACTGCAATGTTGGTGGTGTATAGGTGAGTCATTAGTGTTCAATGGGTAGGAAAATAATTGACCCGACGGCGCTAAACTACTACGGAGAGCGCGTGTGGACGAGACCCATTCAGCGATCGCGATTGGTCTATTCGCGTTTCTGATCCTGGCTGTTCTCGGGATTTTATTGGGGATAGCGGATCGACTGGGAGTGGCTCGTCCTCAGTGGGATAAGAACCAACCTTTTGAGTGCGGGATTCCGCCGACGGGTGATGCTCGGGTGAGAATTCCCATCCGTTTTTACCTCGTAGCCGTATCGTTTCTGGTATTCGATGTAGAGGCAGCGTTTCTATTCGCCTGGGCGGCGGCGTACTGGGAGCTGGGCGTTCCGGGTGTCATCGGCGCCGTAATCTTCATTTTAATTCTGCTCTTGGGCTTGGTTTATGAGTGGCGTAAAGGAGGGCTGTCGTGGAGTTCGGGCCAGATCGCAAGCAGGGTCCACTAACCGCGCTTTTTAGTCGCTTGGAAGAGGCCGTTTCCTGGGGGCGTAAATACTCACTCTGGCCATTTAATTTTGGCCTATCCTGTTGTTTTGTTGAAATGATGACCGCGTTTACCCCGCGCCACGATATCGCGCGGTTTGGTGCTGAAGTGATGCGGGGCTCGCCAAGACAATCGGATCTGCTCATCGTCTCGGGTACTGTCTTCATCAAGATGGCGCCGATGATTGTGCGTCTCTACAATCAGATGCTCGAACCGAAATGGGTTATCTCCATGGGTTCGTGCGCCAACTCCGGTGGCATGTACGACATTTATAGCGTGGTCCAGGGCGTGGACCAAATTATTCCCGTGGATATCTATGTGCCCGGTTGTCCCCCTCGTCCGGAAGCCCTACTGCAGGGGCTGGTGATGCTGCAGGAAGCCGTCGGCCGTGAGCGGCGGCCGCTGGGACTGAGGACGGAGGAATAAATGAGCCTTAGCGAGGAGTTGCAAAGCCGTTTTCAGGCCCAAGCGACCTCGCTACCTAAAGACGCGGTTGAAACGTACCACATCCCCAAAGATCAACTTACTCCTGCCCTGCGGTTTCTTAAACACGAATCCGACCCAGCGTACGACATGCTCTTTGATCTCTCCGCTGTTGATGAAGCTGCGCGGGGAGACGGATTAACGGTGTTCTACCATCTCCTGTCGTTTTCCGCCAACCGCGTCCTGCGGCTTTACGTTTCGCTTCCCGCCGTACAGCCGATTATACCTACTGCCTGTGAAATATGGCCGGTGGCCAATTGGTACGAGCGGGAGCTTTACGATATGTTCGGCGTCGACATCGTCGGCCATCCTAACTTGCGCCGCATCCTCATGCCCGATTACTGGGAGGGTCACCCGCTTCGTAAGGACCATCCAAATCGCGCCACCGAGATGGAGCCTTACCGGTTGCCGGACGAGCGTTACCGGCGCATCCTTGAGAGCGTTCAAGCCGATGACGACACCGAATCGGGGGCCGGTGAGGGCGAGATGATACTGAATATAGGGCCCAACCACCCCGGCACCCACGGCATATTACGCTTGATCGTACAGCTTGAGGGTGAGGAGATCCAAGATGTTCGGCCTGATATCGGTTTCCATCACCGTGGTGCGGAAAAGATGGCGGAACGCCAGACCTATCACACGTATATTCCCTATACGGATCGTATTGACTATCTGGCTGGCGCTCAAAACGAATTGCCCTACGTCTTGGCGGTGGAACACCTGGCGGGGATTACCGCACCACCACGCGCTCAGGTGACGCGAGTTATGCTGTGCGAGCTGTTCCGTATTGCCAGTCACTTGGTGTGGATCGCCAGTTTCGGTCATGATGTGGGTGCGATGGCCCCGCCGTTCTTTGCCTTTCGCGAACGCGAACGGTTGTTCGACGTTGTGGAACTGATCACCGGTGGTCGTATGCACCCCGCTTTTTTTCGCATCGGTGGGGTCGCCTTGGATCTCCCCGATGGCTGGCGGGAGGCCGTAAACAATTTTATCAAACGCATGCCGAAAGCCGTCGAGGAGTACGAGTCGTTGCTGACCCGAAATCCTATTTTTCGTGCACGTACTCGGGGTATTGGAACGCTGACCACGGAGCAGGCCATTGAATGGGGCGTGAGCGGCCCCAATCTTCGAGCCTGCGGGTTGCCTTGGGATCTGCGCAAGATTAAGCCTTACAGCGGTTACGACGAGTACGACTTCGACGTACCCACCGCCCATGAGGGCGATGCCCTAGCCCGGACGGAGGTGCGGCTTGCGGAGATTCGCCAAAGCCTGCGCATCGTCGAGCAGGCCATGGCGCGCATGCCAAAGGGGCCTATTCTTGCCAAGGAGGCGCGCTATGCGCTGCCGCGAAAAGACCGCGCTCTTCAGGATATCGAAACGCTCATTCATCACTTTATCGCGGTTGGCTGGGGGATGACGTTTCCACCCGGAGAGAGCCTCTTTATTACCGAAGCGCCGAAGGGCATGAACGGCTATTTCGTGGTTAGCGACGGTACGCCGCACCCCTATCGGCTCCGTATTCGCACCCCGTCGTTTCCCCATGTGCAGTGCGTGCCCATCATCGCGCGTGGTCACATGTTATCGGACCTCATCGTCATTCTGGGGTCTCTCGATTATGTCCTTGCAGATTTGGATCGCTAGGAGTTAGGCGTGGCAGAACAACCTAACCAAAACGATATTCACCCCACGGAACGGATCAAAAAAGACCGCGCCGCCATCGTCGAGGTGATGATGGAACTCCAGGCCAAGCGGGGTTTCCTCGACGATCAAGACGTCATCGAGGCGGCGCGGCGTACTGGCCTCTCTCCTACGGAAGTAGAGGAATTGGCCAGCTTTTACACCCTGATTTATCGTCGCCCGGTGGGTCGCCGCGTCTTGTTGGTCTGTGATAGCGTTTGTTGCGCCATGAACGGGTCAGAAAGACTTCTGAATACCCTTGAACGACGCCTAGGCATCGCGTTGGGGGAGGTGAGCCGAGACGGGGCGGTTACCGTGTTACCGAGCATTTGCCTGGGACTGTGCGATCGTGCCCCGGCGGCCTTACTTAACGGCGAGGCGTTAGGACCCCTCGATGATGCGAGACTCGACGCATTACTTCTGGAACTCAAGAGGAGCCGTTGAAAATGGAAGTCGTTCTCACGCCGCGTATTACGCCCGCCGGCCCGTTGGGACTTGAGGCTTACCGCGTCGCTGGCGGCTATACAAGCCTAGAGGCGGCTTTCGATCTCAAACCGGATGGCGTTATCGACGTGGTGGAGGCCGCGCAGTTGCGCGGTCGCGGCGGCGCGGGGTTTCCCTGCGGCTTGAAGTGGCGCCTGCGCGGCAGCGATGCGCCCAAACCCCGCTACTTGATCTGCAATCTGGACGAATCCGAGCCCGGAACATTCAAAGACCGTGTCCTGCTCTACGGGGATCCACACCAGCTCGTCGAAAGCATGATTATCGCCGCCTACGCGCTGCAGGTGCAACGAGCCTTTATCTTCGTGCGCGGTGAATACGCACAAGGGGCAAGCGGACTTACAACGGCAATCGCGGAAGCGGAGCATGCCGGTTTGCTCGGAGACAATATTGCTGGCAGCGGCTTTGATTTGCGGCTGGAGGTCCACGTTAGCGCTGGACGCTACATCTGCGGGGAAGAGTCGGCGCTGGTGAACGCCTTGGAAGGACGCCGCCCCAATCCGCGGCCTCGAATGCCGAGAATCAGCGCTCAGGGACTGTGGGGACAACCGACAACGGTCAACAACGTCGAGACCCTTGTCAATGTTCCGCATATCCTACGCAACGGCGCAGAGTGGTTTCGCAATCTGGGTATTCATGGCGGGACCGGCCCTAAGCTTTATGGTATTAGCGGTAAGGTGGACCGCCCATGCTTAGTGGAACGGTCCATGGGCTCCACAGCACGGGAATTGATCTACGAGCACGCGGGCGGGCCGCAAGCGCAACGGCAGATTATCGGGTTCATGCCCGGTGGCGCCTCGACACCGTTTCTGGGTCCGGACCAATTGGACGTGGTGATGGACTTTGAGGCCGTCGCCCAGGCGGGTTCTCGTCTCGGCACTGGCGCTATTATCGTCCTCGACGATTTGTCCTGCCCGGTTGCGGTGGTATTGAACCTCATGCAATTCTTCGCCCGTGAGTCCTGCGGATTTTGTACACCGTGTCGAGACGGACTGCCTTATGCGGCACAAATTCTCAGTGATATTGTGGCGGGTCGCGGTCACGTGGGGGACTTATTGCTGCTCGAGGAGTTATGCGAAAAAATCGCGCCGTATTCGTTTTGCGCTTTTGCGCCAGGGGCGACTATGCCGCTGCAAAGCAGTTTGCGCGTGTTTCGCGACCACTTTGAACAGCACCTCGCCGAGGGTGGCTGTCCCTACGCGAATCGGGGGCAGCGCCCGTGACGGCATTCGAGATTGACGCGCGCCAGGTCCCGTTTAACAACGGCGACAACATTCTCAAAGCCGCCCTCAATGCGGGCGTTGAGATACCGCATTTCTGCTATCACCACGCCCTGGGTAGTCTTGGTGCCTGCCGGCTGTGCGCCGTGGAGGTGAAACCGGAGCAACCCGAGCAGCGGCCACGGGTTGTTATGGCTTGTATGGAACCTGCGCGCGCCGGACTTAAGGTCTCTGTTGCCGCACCGGCGGCGCTACGGGCGCGCCAGGGCGTCATCGAGTTCCTGATGACCAACCACCCGCACGACTGTCCCGTCTGCGATGAGGGCGGCGAGTGCCATTTGCAGGATATGACCGTGGCCTGTGGTCCGCCTTATCGACGCTACAGGGGCCGCAAACGCACCTTCATCAATCAGGATCTGGGTCCCCTCGTGCACCACGAAATGAACCGTTGCATTACCTGTTATCGCTGCACCCGATACTATCAACAGTACGCTTTGGGCACTGACCTGGGGGCGATGCGGTTGCGCAATGAGGTTTATTTTGGGCGCTTTCAAGACGGGCCTTTGGAGAGCCCCTTTGCCGGTAATTTGGTGGAGGTTTGCCCCACGGGCGTATTTACGGACAAGGTGTTTCGTAGTCGTTTCGCCCGAGTTTGGGATCTGGACACCGCTCCCTCCATCTGCCCCCATTGTAGCGTCGGCTGCAACACGTTGCCCGGTGCTCGCCTCGGTACGCTACGTCGGGTGCGCAACCGCGATCACGCCGAACTCAACCGCTGGTTTCTCTGCGACCGAGGCCGCTTTGGGCATCAGTACACAGAACATCCCGAGCGCCCCTGGCAGGCGCGCGTCCGCGGACAAACTGTAAATTACAGCGATGCCCTGGGCGCCGCCCTCGATCAACTCCAAAGGGCCGGCGCGGCGGTGGCTGGGGTGGGTTCGCCACGGGAAGATCTCGAATCCAATGCGCTATTACAGCGGCTGATAATCCGCCACGGCGGATTCTTTGCGGCGTTTACTGACCCTGGCATAGAAGCAGCCACCGCTCACGCGGTGCGTTACATTAACCGAATGGGCACCCCAACGTTAGCGGCGATGGAACATGCTGACGCCATTTTAGTAGCGGGAGAGCTCACCGCCGTGGCGCCAATGATGGATTTGGGGGTACGCCAGGCCTCCCGTAACAAGGCGAAGGTTGGTGTCATTCATCACGTCGCTGATCCGTTGGCGACTCTCGCTGACTATGACATCCGGTTGGCGCCACGCCAGACCAGCGTCGCGCTTAAGCGCTTGCAAGGGATGATTGCGACTACGGCTGAACAATCCAGCGGCGATGAACACGGCTTGGCGCAGCTGGCGGCAACATTGATGCATGCGCAACACCCGCTACTCATCGGTGTGGTCGAGACTCTAGGCGCTTACGGGGTCGCGGCACTGGCGAAGCTTGCGCAGTCCTTGGGTGGGCAGGCAGCGTTGGCTTATGCCTTACCCGGACCCAACGCCTACGGTGCGGCGATCGTTAACGAAGACGGGGCCACGCAGAAGGTATTGGAAGCCGTGGAGACGGGCAAGGTACGCTGTCTCGTGGTCACCGCTGCAGATCCATTGGGTGATACGCGAACCGGTTGGCGGTGGCGCGAGGCTGTGGGGCGGCTCGACAGCTTAATTGTCATGGATTGTGTCGATTCGGCCACCGTTCGCGCCGCGGATATCTTGATCCCCACGGCCGCTTGGGCAGAACGGAGCGGCTATTTCATCAACTACGAAGGGCGGGTTCAGTGTTTCGATAGGGTATTCGAACGGGATAAGCCGCTGCCCGCCAGTGTTGCGGTGATTGCCGATCTCGCCAATGCTCTTGACCTGGGGGCAGGCGAGCCGCGCGTCGCGATTGCAGACCTCCTCCCGGGGATTGCCTTACCGCTCGCCGGTGAACCGGGTATAAGGCTCACGCCCAGGGTGCGGCTTGACGTACCGCCGCCCATCGAATCGGTTGCTGGTGCTACAGGGCATTGGCAGGTGGGGCTCGCCAGTTGGTACGGCGATGACCCGCTAGCCGATCATGCCGCGGCGTTGTCGAGTCTGGCGCCAGCGTCAACGGCGACCATAGCGCCAGACACTGCGCGGATCGCCGAACTGGCGACGGACGCACGGGTCATGTTAAGAGGGCCAGCCGGTTCGTTACCACTTCCCCTGTGTATTGACGCAAACGTCGCGGAGGATACCGTCGCGCTGCCGCGCAGCGCGATGTGTCAAATTGGCGTCGGACACGGCGGTTACGTTGAGCTGGAGGCGATGCCATGAGCTTTGGCCATTGGTTTTTGACGTTAGGGGGCATGGTGTTAATGCTCGGTGGTCTTTTGGTCACCGTTGCTTTTATGGTCTACGCGGAACGTCGTGTCCTCGCGCTTTTTCAGGATCGTCTCGGCCCCAACCGCGCCGGTCCGCTAGGCCTTCTTCAACCTCTCGCCGATGCGCTTAAGCTTCTGACCAAGGAAAGCTTCGCACCGCCCTTCGTCGATCGCATGGTTTATGAACTTGCACCGGTTATCGTACCGCTGACCGTGTTGATGAGCTTCGCGGTGGTGCCGCTCAGCGACGCTTGGTGGTTGGCGGATCTGAATGTCGCGTTACTCTACGTATTGGCGCTCTCATCATTGGGTGTATACGGCATTATTCTCGGTGGCTGGTCGTCAAACAGCAAGTATCCGTTGCTGGGAGGGTTGCGTGCCGCGGCGCAAATGATCAGTTACGAGTTACCCATGGGGTTGGCGTTGGTGGGCGTAGTTATGCTGGCCGGTTCCTTCAGTCTGGTAGACATCGTCAACGCGCAGGATGTGCCTTTCATTGTTCTGCAACCGGTGGGTTTCCTGGTGTTTATGGTGTGCGGCGTGGCGGAGGTTAACCGCTTGCCGTTCGATCTTCCCGAGGCCGAGAACGAGCTTGCCAGTGGCTATAACACGGAGTATGGCGGCATGCGTTTCGCGCTTTTTTACTTGGGCGAATACATGGGTGTGCTGCTTATTGCTTCGCTGGTGACGGTGCTGTTCTTGGGCGGTTGGCGTGGACCTTGGTTACCGGACGTGGTGTGGTTTGCGCTCAAGACGTTTTCGGTGGTGTTCCTTTTCTACTGGTTGCGCACCAGCGTGCCGCGGTTGCGCTATGATCAACTCATGGATTTCGGGTGGAAGATCATGTTGCCCGCGGCATTGGTGAATATCGTAATCACGGCGGTGGTTGGCATTGCATGGATGTAAGGATAACGGGGGTGATATGAGCGTAACAGCGGTGGTCAGGGGACTATGGGGCTCGCTGCGCACGACCTTATGGCACGTTCGGGCGCCGCGGGAAACGGTGTCCTACCCGGAGGTAAAACGGGCCCTGCCGGAACGCTGGCGCGGGCGTATTGTGCTCACGCGAGACCCGGACGGGGAAGAACGGTGCGTGGCGTGTTATCTATGTTCGGCGGTGTGCCCGGTGGACTGTATCACTTTGCAGGCAACACAGCGGGAGGACGGTCGACGTTATCCCGAAACGTTTCGCATCAATTTTAGTCGCTGTATTTTTTGCGGCTATTGCGAAGAAGCGTGCCCAACATTGGCGATACAACTCACTCCGGATTTTGAGATGTGCGAGCGCCGGCATGGTGACCTGATTTACGAGAAGGACCAGTTATTGATCGATGGTCAAGGTAAACACCCTGGATATAACTTCTATCGCCAGGCCGGGGTGGCGATTCCGGGTAAAGGAATTGGGGAAGGTGAGAGCGAACAGCCCCCTGTAGACCGCGATTCCAACTTACCGTAAAGGAGAGATTCGCTCCTGATTGATAAGAACACGAAAAGAAAGAATAACACCGATGTATAAACTCATTTTTTATCTTACCGCGGTTATCGCTATTGGTGCCGCCGGCGCGATACTGATTGTGCGCCATCCCGTTCATGCAGCGTTATACCTGATTGCGTCGTTGTTAGCGCTGGCGTTGTTGTTTTTTCTGTTGGGCGCGCCGCTGGTGGCGGCATTACAGGTGATTCTTTACGCCGGCGCGATCATGGTTCTGTTCCTTTTCGTTATGATGGTAATGGATCTTCGCCCCGCATCGAACGAGCGGCTGGCCCTTCCGAAGGGTTGGCGGGTGCCGACGTTGTTGGTTGCAGCGTTGGCGGTCGAGTTAGCCGTTGTGGTATTCCAAGCGCCGCTCAGCGGTGACGAGATATGGGTGAGCGTGGGGCCCAAAGCAGTGGGTCAGAGCCTGTTCGGAACCTATCTCATCGCAGTGGAAGTGGCCGCGATCCTGTTGTTGGCGGCGCTGGTGGCAGTTCTCTACCTGAGCCGACGGAGTCGCCCGTGATTCCGTTAACCCACAGCCTGTTTGTAGGGGCGCTGTTGTTCACCTTAGGGGCTGCGGTGGTCTTGCTGCGGCGTGAGTTGCTGTTTCTGCTGATGGGCCTGGAGATCATGTTCAACGGTGCGGCGCTCAGCGCGGTGGCGGCCGGCCAGCACTGGCAAGGCGCTGAGGGCCAAGTGTTGGCGATTTTTCTCATGGCGATTACTACGGCAGAACTCGTCGTAGCGCTGATCCTGGTGTGGTTGGCCTACCAGCGCTTTCAAGCCATTTGCGTGGACGATCTTGTCGCCTTGCGCGACGGCCGATCGGAGGATTCGCCATGAGCACTTGGCTGTGGTTGATTCCGGGCTCACCCTTCGTCGGCGCGTTGACTATTGCTCTATTGGGAGGACGTTTGCCCGCAGCGCGGCTGCCGTGGTTCGCCTGCGCAGCGGCGGGTATCAGTGCCTTGACGGTCGCCGCCGCTTGGTTAGGCGGTGCCGCGCAGGAGCCGCTTCGCCAAACGCTTTATATCTGGCTCGCGGTGGATGGTTGGCAACCTAGTGTCGGCTTTACCCTCGACCGCTTGGCGCTGGTCATGGTAACGGTGGTGAGTGGGGTTGGCTTTCTGATCCACGTTTACTCCGTGGCCTTCATGGACAAAGAGGCGGAGCAACGCCGCTATTATTTTTACATGAACCTTTTCCTGGCCGGCATGCTCGTTCTGGTGTTGGCCGATAATCTGCTGCTGCTGTATTTCGGGTGGGAGATGGTGGGTTTGTGCTCGTTCGCGCTCATCGGATTCTGGTATCGGGATCCGGTTAAAGCGGCCGCAGGTCGTAAAGCCTTCACGGTGACACGCATCGGTGACACGGCGTTGGCCATCGCCATCTTTCTGTTGTTCGTTCAGTTTGGCACGTTATCGTTTGACGTCTTATTTCCGCTAGGGGAAGGCGACTGGGAGGGCGCAACAGCGGTTGCGTTGCTCATCCTCGTTGGCGCTTTGGGAAAATCGGCGCAATTGCCCCTTCAGGTGTGGTTACCCGATGCGATGGCGGGCCCCAGCCCCGTATCGGCATTGATACACGCTGCCACCATGGTCACGGCGGGTGTTTATCTCATCGCGCGCACCCACCCCCTCTTTGAGCTGGCGCCAGGGGTGCAATGGACCGTCGCGGCTATTGGAGTGTTGACGATCGTCTACGGGGCGAGTTGTGCGCTGGCTCAACACGACATCAAACGGGTACTGGCCTATTCCACCGTGAGCCAGATCGGCTATATGTTCCTGGCCTTAGGGTGCGGCGCGTATGCCCTGGCGTTGTTCCATCTCGCGACGCACGCGTGTTTTAAGGCGCTGTTGTTTTTATCCGCCGGCACGCTTATCCACTCGGCCGGCGGAGAGCATCATATTGGTCGCCTTGGCGAACTGAACGCCGGCTCCCGCACGGTTCAGCTCTGCTTTCTGGTTGGTGCCGCGTCCTTGGCGGCGGTGCCATTTTTCACCGCCGGGTTTTATAGCAAGGATGCGATTCTCACTGCGGCGTGGGTCGCGCCCGTGGGGGGGCTGCTGTGGTTATTCGCCGCCTTGGGTGCGTTGCTGACCGGTGTTTATATTTTTCGCGTCTATCTCACGGTATTTCACCGCTCAGCGGAGCCGCTACTTCGCCCCCGCGGGCGCTTGCCAACGCCTATCGCCGTGCCGTTGCTCCTACTCGCCGCGCTCAGTCTTAGTGTCGGCTTCCTGGAATTCCCCGAAGGCTCTGGTGGCCCCCATACCTGGAGCACCTGGTTGGAAAGCGAACTTGATTTGGCCAAACATCCGGAACATCACACCACTCGGGTTTTGCAAGCGCTAAGTGCGCTCATGGCGGTGGCGGGTATCGCTCTGGCTTTTCCCCTCGTCAGGCGCGAACGGGCGGGGAAATCATTGCCGTGGCAATCCTTTTTGCAAACGGGGTGGCGCTTTGACGCGCTCTACGCCCGGTTATTTGTCCAGCCCTATCATCGGACTGCGAGCGCTTTGGCGAGGTGGGTGGAACAAGGCCTGATTGAGGCGGGGCTCAATGGTCTGACGCGCGGATTCTGGGTTATGGCCGCCGGCCTTCGACGTGGGGTAGAGTTCGGTTCGGTGGAGCGCGGTCTAACCTTCCTCGTTGTGGGTCTGCAACGGGGTCACGCAATGCTCAGCGCTACTCAGAACGGCCTTTTGAGCCGCTATGCCGTTTCGGTTACCACGGGTACTCTGGCATTGCTAGGGTTCTGGCTATTCTGGCCATGGGGAGGGTGATAGCGTGCCGTGGTTGACCGTGCTAATTTTTTTACCGCTGGTTGGCGGCGCCTGGATTTGGGTTCGTGCCAACGGGCAGGTGGAGTACGCCCGTCGTGGCGCTTTGTTCGTCACTACGGTCGAACTGGTCATCGTGAATTTTGTTTGGCTGGTGGCCGAGCCGGGTGGCGACGGTTACCTGTACATCGAACGGCACGCGTGGATTCCCGCTGTGGGTATCCAATACCTTCTCGCCATGGATGGGCTCAGTTTGGTGCTAGTGCTGCTCACCGCATTGCTCGGACCCATTGCTGTATTAGTTTCCTGGAATGCTATTCAGCATAATTGGCCGGCCTTCGCGTTTCTATTGCTGGCCAGTCAAGCCGGCATCATGGGCGTATTTCTCTCTTTCGATCTGGTGTTGTTCTATGTGTTTTGGGAGCTGATGCTGGTCCCCATGTACTTTCTGGTGGGGTTGTGGGGGCATGAACGGCGGCTCTATGCCGCGTATAAATTCTTCTTGTTCACCGTGACCGGTTCGCTATTGATGTTGGTGGCAATTCTTGGCATTTATTTTGTTCATGGCGAACAAACGGGCAATAATACCTTTGATTATTTCCAATTGCTCAATACTGACGTGTCCGGAACGCGCGGTATGTGGTTAATGCTTGGCTTCTTCGTTGCCTTCGCCGTGAAAATTCCGCTGTTTCCGGTCCACAGTTGGCTCCCGGATGCCCATACGGAAGCGCCCACCGCGGGCAGTATTATTCTTGCCGGGTTGTTGCTAAAGACCGGCGCCTACGGATTGCTGCGCTTTTGCTTGCCACTGTTTCCCGAAGCCTCAGCCGCATTTGCCCCCGTGGGGATGGCGCTAGGGGTGGTGGGGATTCTCTATGGGGCCTTGCTGGCGCTGGTGCAGGAAGACATGAAGCGGCTTATTGCCTATTCGTCCGTGAGTCATTTGGGGTTTGTGGTATTTGGCATATACGCTTGGAATTTACACGGACTGAGCGGGGCGGTCATCCTGATGTTGGCCCACGGTGTGACCACCGGCGCGATGTTCGCGCTCGTAGGGATGTTAGAAGAGCGCAGCAAGACCCGGCAGCTTTCCGAGTTTGGCGGATTATTGTCTCCCATGCCTCGGCTTGGGGCATTCCTGCTGCTGTTTACGCTCTCTTCCATGGGTATGCCGGGGCTTGCGAATTTTGTCGGGGAATTTCTGGTCCTGGCAGGTGTGTTTCAACATGCGGCGGGTTTGGGTGTCGCCGGCGCGCTGGGCATCATTTTCGGCGTGGTTTATTTGTTGTGGATGTACCAACGCGCGATGCTGGGAGCGTTGCGCCGCGAGCGGCGTTGGGTCGACCTAAAGCGACGGGAGATGGTGTCGCTTGGTATCTTCGCCGCCGCAGTGTTGTGGTTAGGGTTGTATCCCGCGCCTTTTCTCGACATATTGCAGGGGCCGCTCGGCGTCATAATGGAGTCAGGCCCGCATCTGTCAACAGGGGAGGTGAGCGGTGGCCAATGACCTAGTGGCGTTGCTACCTTTCATTCTGCTCGCCATGGGTGGTTGCATCGTGCTCACGCTGGGTGTGTGGCGGAGATACGTCTCGACGTGGACGATGACCATGGTGACGCTGAGTTTCTTAGTGGCGAGCGCCGTGGCAGCCGCCTTATGGACCGTGCCCCAGCAGGTCGGCGCGATGTTGGTCATTGATGGCATGAGCCTCGTGTTTACGCTTGCCTTTACCTTAGGTACGGCGGCCATTGTGTTACTGGCCTACGGCTATGCGCCCACCCAAGGGGAAACCCGCGACGAATTTCTCAGTTTAATTCTGTTTGGCACCCTCGGAATGGCTTTACTCGCTTCAACAAAGAATCTGTTGGCCGCCTTTGTCGGGCTGGAGATGCTTGCGGTACCCTTGTATGCACTCGTCGCTTGGCGACCGTCGCGGCCCGGTGCTGTGGAAGCCGGAGTAAAATTCGGCATACTCGCCGGTTTTGCCGCGGCTTTCTTCTTATATGGGATCATTTTGGTCTACGCCAGCGCCGGGACTCTGGATCTAACGGGAATCTCATCATCGGATGTGGAAGATAGGATGCTTACGGCGGCAGTGATCCTGGTGCTGGTGGGGGTTGGATTCAAGTTGGCCTTGGTGCCCTTTCACATGTGGGCGCCGGATATCTACCAAGCTTCCCCCGCGCCTGTCACCGCCTTTGTGGCCACCGTGGCCAAGGCTGCTGCGTTGGCATTTCTCATCCGTTTGTTGAGTTTGCAGCTACCACACGTTTGGGAGGATTTATTGCCCGTGATTGGGCTGCTTGCGGTGGTCACGATGGTGGTGGGTAATCTGCTTGCATTGCGCCAACAAAACCTGAAACGTCTCCTGGCCTACTCGTCTATCGCCCACCTGGGTTACATCATGGTGGCATTAGCGGCGGGTAACGATCTTGGCCGCGATGCGGCCATCTACTACACGGTGGTATACGTGATCATGAATATTGGCGCCTTTGGTGTGGTAGCTGCCGTCGCCCATTCGGCAGGCGACCGCGAAACCCTCAGCGATTACAGTGGGCTTGGGCGCCGCGACCCTGCGCTCGGCGTGGCCATGGGCGTTTGCCTTCTGGCCCTCGCTGGGCTGCCGCCAACCGCTGGATTTATGGCGAAGTTTCTTGCATTTGGCGCTGCTGTGGATGCGGATCGAGTCGCCCTTGCGGTAATCGCCGTTCTCAATACGGCGCTCGCTTTTTTTTATTACCTAAGGATATTAGTGGTATTGTATAAAGAACGGGGCATGGTAAGTGTGCCACGTGCTAACGGCACCATTAGAATTGTGGTAATTACAGCGACGGTGGCAACTGTCCTATTGGGCGTTTTTCCGGGATGGTTGCTCAATATCAATTATTTAAATAATGGATAAAGTGATGGGCTAGCCCGCATTTCTCAGAGGGACGCGCGAAGATCGCGTAGATCCTGTGAGAAATGCGGGCTAGATGCTGCGGAATTCACCACAGAGTGTTATGTTTAAACTTTAACCGGCGAGGAGAGAAGTCATGGCTGATCCACATGAACCAACCATCGAATCCGCTGAAGACAAAGATGTCAAGGAAAAAGAGTTACAAGAGCACTTGCTACGGGAACACTCGGGACAAGAGTCCATTCCCTGTAAGGTGTGTTTGAAGGAGGTTCCCAAGTCGCTCGCACGAACCTTCGAGGGTGAGGATTACGTGTCGTATTTCTGTGGCTTGGATTGCTTGCACGAGTGGGAGAAAGATGACAAAGAAAGCACGTAGTCATCAGCTTGTTTGCCGGTTTTTTAATTCCGTGCGATAGAGCTACCTCACAGTAGCGCCGACTCTGGGACGACCGGGCGCGAGCGTAGCAGGCCGGTTTCTGACCTTTAGAGGATCTTGGAGTCGACCACTAACGCTGGCGTTGAAGCTGCGCGAGACATTAGGGCCGCGGAAACAAATAGTCATCCGATTTTGCTTGTCTTTTGGCCCAGCTTCTGTGTTGCGGCAAGGGTTACATAAAGGGATTATGCGCCCCTTGCCGCGCCTTGAATCTGAGCCAAAATCCGGCGCAATCTTTGGACCATTATTTATTTCCGCGGCCCTAACGATAGACTCAGCACGCTATCGTTGTTAACTAACGCGCAGTTTGGCCGCGAGCGGCTTAGTTTGTCGAATCCTTAGGGCCGCGGAAGATAATAATTATCCGAAGATTGCGCTGCGTTTTTGCTCAGATTCAAGGCGTGGCAAGTGGCGCATGTTCGAATACGCAACAATTGCCGTAACGCAGAAGCTGAGTAAAAACGCAGGCAAGGTTGGATAATTATCTTTTTCCGTGGCCCTGAGGGCAATATATACCCGTGGCGTTTGAGATTTAGGTGTCAATAGCACGCCCTCTTCAATCCATGGCTGCGTTGAAACTCCTCGCAATAGTCCGGCTATTACTCGTCATTTCGCCTTGCCACGAAATGAATATGACGCACTCTTAACACCTAAATCTCAAACACCACGGGTATATTTAGCACGGTCCTTTTTAAAGAAACACATCCTAGATTTTCGCTATTCGAAATTTGACGGCCCGTTCTTCAGGTAACCTTACTGCTTCAAAAGCTTTTAACACAGACAGCGCATCTTAACAAACAATTAACAAATCTGCCCTTGCTCCTCCACAACGCATACTTTACGCTCAGTCAGACAGAGTCTTAAGAAGACTATTTTTATCGTAGGGAAGAACTGTAATTTTAAGGAGGTTAATCACATGAAAGCTTCGCTCAAAATTCTTGCTGTACTAGGCTGTTTATCACCCACAATGTTTTTCGTTCCCGTCCACGCGGCCCAAGGCCTTTGCGGCACCCAAAGCTTTCACGGTACCTACGCTTATTCTTACCAAGGTACGTTCTTGCCGGGGCAACCACAAGAAACGGCCCTAGTGGAAATTGGCGTGATTAACGCGGATGGACATGGTGGTTTGACAGGAAACGCGACGGCGAGTCTTAACGGCGCCATTGCCGATCTAAGCTTCGCCGGGACGTATGAGATGAGCAGTGATTGTCGTGGTTCGTCAAGCTTTAGCGCCACAATAGACTTTCGTGACCCATCCATTCCAGATTTCGAAGATAGCAATCGAAGTGTGGACTTTGTACTAGCCGGATTCGCCAGGAACCAAGTCCGCCTCATAAGCACTTCACCGGGGTCCGTTTTAACGGGCACCGCGACAAAGCAATGGTACTTCGGCACACGATATTGAGCAGCTCGCTCTGCCGAAACGATACGGTTTATCGTCAACTGGGCGAGCGGCCCTAATTCGTAAAAGGTTCGAGTTACACGTCAGAATCGTCGATCCTCTGCCCAGACTATAGCTTTTATCTATGGCTCTAAGGGAATCGGTCAAGATCAAAACGCCACATTGAAACTGGCTCTGTAGACGGCCGTGGTACCTTAAAGTGTAGCGTCATTAAGTGGTCAATACAGCCAGGCAAAGGCAGAAGTCCTAATGAATCGATTGGTTCGATCGACCGCTTAGCGCCAAGACCGAGCACAGCGTGGAATCACAACAATCGCTTACCGTTCGCAGCTCTTCTCTCAAGCAACCATGCGTTATATACTTCTAGCCCTCTATCGTAATCGTGGCGCCCTCGGCGAGAAAGTCGTGCCGTATCTCCGGCGATGCGCCTTAACGCAATAGCTATCGCTATACCAATTAAAAGTCTTAGCTCGAGGTCCCGTATGAAACGTTCCAAATTGGAGCACCCGTTTACGTTTCAACAGATCCATATCGATGCCGCACGTAATTCCACTGACGATTTCAATCTTTTCCATGACAAGAATAAGTGGAATAGAATCCATGGAAATCCGTTTGGCGGTCCCATTGCACTTGGATTTCAGCTCGAATGCCTGATCGAATATCACATGCGCCATTATCGCTTAAGGAACAACGAAGATGCCATTATCGACGAACATGGCCTTAAATTCAGCAATTACCAAATTACGTTCGCTAACGTAGTAAAACCCGGAGAGAACATTTTTCTTGAGATCAAGAAGTCTCAATTCAAATCCGGAGAGAATACAACGCTGGGAAACCGTGTTGTTGTTCATGGCGACCAAGGCATCGTCCTAGTGGGCCACAAGAAAGAGTCCCAATCGCCGTTATTTTCGGACGATATTGATGCCTCGACGCTCCCCGATCTAGCCACCGTGCCAGATCGCTCGTATTTAAATCACGGAATGTACTTCGTTAAACGTAAGTTCATGAATACCGGTAACGCAAAGAATTTTCTTTCCGGATCACTGGCCGAACAATCCGATTACTTTGACGAACTTGAAGAGAAAGTCGTCTTCCCTGAAACGTTTCCGGTGAGTCTAGTTTCATGTGCTTTGCTTGAGCGCGCCCAAAAGGAAAAACACGACTTTGAGCGGGCGCCGATGGCCTACACTCAGCACAAGATCTCCGTTGATAGGGAGTGCCTCAAGCTATTGAAGAGTAACGATGTGCTACATCTTCTCATTAAGCAGCCAACAGTGATTGAGGGAGCCAAAAGTTTGGGTAAGTCTTCGCTAGCGCAGCATGTTTAT
This sequence comes from uncultured Chromatiaceae bacterium, assembly GCA_945787615.1. Taxonomy (GTDB): domain Bacteria; phylum Pseudomonadota; class Gammaproteobacteria; order JAADHS01; family JAADHS01; genus CALZJI01. The sequence continues at coordinate 23,204 of CALZJI010000537.1, forward strand.
CATTGTTTCGGGTTAGTGGAAAATGGTACCGTTCTCTTCAGGTCCGAGATCGCAATGACCCCATTGGAAGAGATCGCGAAGTCACTCGCTCATGTTTCTGAATAGCTATCGGCTCGCGACCCTAAAAGCCCAATCCTTTTAATTTATCTTTGAGCTTTTCTTCAACCTCTTTCTTTTGCGAATCAACCGCCGACTTGAGTTCCGCCTTGAGCAGTTCTTCTAATTGGGCGATTCGTTCGTCGAGGTTGCCCTCGCTTTTCGTCAGCGCCGCGACCTGGTCCTGATAGGGCCCGGCGACTTTCTCAACCTCTGCATCGAGGTGTGTTCGCAATTTCTTCTCGAGTTCTTTTTGTTGGGCGCTGAGCTCGGAGATCGCCACGCGCTTTATAATCTCGTCCAAGTTCGAGCTGATCGTCATGTCAGGCGAAAGAATATCACCGCCAAGCTTCCCCGCGACATTAAATTCGTTAACCGTCGCCAGCGTTTTGACCAGTTGTCCGGTCCAACCTTCCTTGGTCGGACTACTCCAATCGACGGATTTAAACCCGCCATCCACGTTTCCGCTTAAGCGGCTACCCATCACTCCCATACTGCCGGAAAGGTCTACAAGGGCGCGCTCCATAACAAGCGTAAGCGACTCGCTTTGCGAGAGCGCAGCATCGCTAATCTGCCATCCCTCAAGTGACCAGTCCATACGATCTTGGCTTTGGTTGGGGTCGACATGATCAAAAACGCCTTCAATGCGCAGACTTTGTGCTTTCGCAAGTTTTTCACCCGTCGCCTGTAGCGTCAGCGGCCTGCCAAGGATGTGCGGCTGATGGGTAATGTCCGTCAACGTGGCACCCACATCGCCCACTGGCAGTTCCATGTCTAGATGAGCGCGCTGAACGAGGAAATCGGGTAACGGTTTATCGGTCGCGAAATGGATAAAACGACCTTCGCCTCGTTTTGGCTTGACGGGTTCCGGCTCCTCGTCCCCACGCGGAAGAAATCCTTTAATACTGTCATACCAGGTCTGCAGCTTCTCAAGCCACACCTTGGCGGTATCGCCAAACAACAGCCGAGCGACATTTGCGGCACCCACTTGGTCGAGGCCATAACGTTCTTTGATGCGCGCCAAATCTCTACCCGGCGCCTCTTTTAGCTCCGAAAACGCCTCCGACAACGTTGCCTTTGCTTCACGGACAGCATCGCGCAGTTGCTCGACGGCGTGTTTGTCTTTACGGATCGCGTTTTTAAGCTCGGTTAGTTCATCTGTACGTTTTTTTAACGACTCCAACGAATCAATCTTGCCTGAGGTGAGATCCTTTATTCGCGCCTCATACTCGTCTATTCGGCTTTCGTCGGGCAAGGCATCAACGCCTTGCTCGATTGCTACTCGCCGTGCTTGCGACAACTCCTTTAGGTCAGTCGCCTTTTGCGTTGTGGTCAGCGGTTCGCGCGCGAGGATGTCATCTACGCTAGGTAACTTGCCCTGAAGACCTGCAAAATCAAAACCGCCTTTATCCTCGCCCGTCGTTTCGCCAGGTTTAGCGATTTTTTCTATCTCTCCCGATGTAGTTCTTGGGGTACTAAATTTAACGCCGCTCGCCGCCAGGTCCTCGACAATCACTTGTCCCATCAGTAACTTCCAAAACTGCAACTGTCCGATCACGGATGCGCATTGCACGAGGTTTTCCATTGGCCGCTCGGGATCCGCGACATAGAGTTGATCGAGGCGGAAACCAAACGGTGAGAAAGTCAGATCCACATCTCCAACTTCGACGCGTGCTCCGACCACTCGCGTTCCCACTTGTTCTATACTTGTCTTGACTAACCAATCAGCGAGTAACCACCAGAACAATCCCAAGACCGCTGCAACCGCGGCAATCCCCACGATGCCGCCGGGCCGCACCCATTTCATGCTTGACCTCCACTGGAAAATGCCGCGTATAGACGATAGAAGCGACTCGCCTTGAGAAGTCGCATAATTTTCGTTTTTCGTACCCACGCTAAGACATGAGCCCGATACTTAACGACAAGAAACTTACTTAAGAAAAAGAAAGGCACCGCGAGCACCAGCGCGCTGGCGAGGCTACCCAATGTTAGCGTGTTATTGAAATGAGCGAGACGCCAAATGTCACTGTTGTACATGGTCGTCCATAACGCATTTAATCCCGAGGCGCTTAGCATGGCCTCGCCCAGCCGGTCCATTAATGGATCAACGAGATAGGCAATGCCGGAAAAAACGAGCCCCGATAAGAAGAATGCCGATAGATTGACTCGGAACGCGAAAACCAGCAAAACCAGAAGCGCATTGTGTAGACTCCAAGCGGGCGTGAGCCCGACAATCATTCCCGCCACAAAGCCGAAACTTACCTGGGCCGGACTCGCCTCGGAGTTGAGTGCCTTCAACAATTTAGCTAACATCCCCAGCATAACTGTTCCCTTCCTATCGGTGACGACGGCATAGCTTGCGCGCGTTCGTAAAAAATTTCAAGGGTTCCGTTATTTCGTTAGAACGATATATCACACACAAGGTCCTGAGGAAGCAACATGCGGAAAAAAGTGTCACGGAAACAGAAACACCGAACTGAGCTGTCGAGCGATTCCGCCAAAAGACAAAAAGCAAATAGACAATAACTTGCCCGGTACTCAACACTGTAGTACGACCCCTACGAGGTAGATTCGTCTATTCACGCCTAAGTGTGATTAGGGCGATTGGGCGCATAAAAAGGGTATGGCGTCATTTGGCACAGGTGGACTGTAATAGAAACCTTGCACTTCGTTACAGTCCAGACGCCGCAAGAAAGTCAACTGGTCTTTCGTCTCTACGCCTTCCGCTACGACTTTCAGGTTCAAACTGTTACCGATACCAACAATGGCTTTCGTTATGGCTTGGTCACCAGAGTCATAAGAGACGTCACGTACAAAAGATCGGTCGATCTTAATCCTATCGATGGGAAGTTGTTTTAAATAACTTAGCGAAGCATAACCGGTTCCGAAATCGTCTATTGCCAGTGTAACACCAAGCTCTTTGAGTTCTTGGAGTTCTTTGAGACTGCGTTCGCCTGTATATACCCGTGGCGTTTGAGATTTAGGTGTCAATAGCACGCCCTCTTCATTCCATGTCTGCGTTGAAACTCCTCGCAATAGTCCGGCTATTACTCGTCATTTCGCCTTGCCACGAAATG
>CALZJI010000538.1 GCA_945787615.1 uncultured Chromatiaceae bacterium
CGCAAAGTATAAGGCCATATTGTGTTTCCAAGCAGTTACCGCATAATACAATCCGAATAGTATCACAAACGTAACGTAGGCGAGTGCGGACCGAGACACGGAAGCGGAGCGCGACACGGCGCCTCACGGTAACTAAGGGCCGCGGAAAAAAATAATTATCCAACCTTGCTTGTCTTGTTACTCAGCTTCTACGTTACGACAAGTGTTACATATTTCAATATGCGCCCCTCGCCGCGCCTTGAATCTGAGCAAAAATCCGGCGCAATCTTTGGACAATTATTTATTTCCGCGGCCCTAAGAACCGGACCGGGGCGTTGAATACGCGCTGGCCCGTCGTCACAAATCACATCACTTTCATACCGTGCGGGTATACTTCGTTAAATGTTAC
>CALZJI010000539.1 GCA_945787615.1 uncultured Chromatiaceae bacterium
GATTGCGTCGAGGTGCGTCCACACGACTATCGCCATTGGCCCGCCCACGAACCCTGCCGCCACTCGTTCCCCATCCGACGACGAAGGAGCAAGCGCTGTTATATTACCTACCGCTCCGCCGATAACCGTATTCGCCATCACGCGCCGCGGCGGATCCGCGCTTTCGTCCCAAACGACGGCGACATCGCCATTCGTATCGACACTTGCACGGGTATCAAAGATGGAACCGGTACTGGATAGTTGTTGGGCCGCCGTCCAGCCGCTTTGAGGATCGTAGGTGTTTGCCCAGACTGTGCTCTCCGTGCCCTCAACATGCCGCCACATGGCAACGGCCTGGCCGGTGTCGTTGGCGGTCACATCAACAAACGCCGGGGACCTACGGAAAGTCTCCAGTTCTGTATGGATAAAACTCGCCGTTGCAGGCGGATTTAATGACGCGCCCGATGGAGCGTTGTCGCCCGACCCACCTCCCCCGCCGCATCCGCTTAAAACGGTGAGCGATAATACAAAACCGCGAGTAATCCCACTGTAGCGCTCTTTTCGTCGCATGTGTTGAGTTCTCTCCTTCGGCGACAATCAGTCATTCGCAGAGAATCAGAGTAAATATCGTTGAAACTAGCACTGGCCTTCCAAAGCCTCGTGGGCTAACCACGCTCGCTAGCACGGAGAAATCACGCCATTCAACATATCGAGCGGAGTCACCATTGATACTATGATACGAAGGACCTTATGTGATGTCGAGGCGACGCTCAATCCAGACAAAGAAGCGTGGCGACAAATCAGATCTGGTTGTTAGACAAGGTTAACCCGGATTCCGTAACACTCCATCCAGGCTACATTTTACGGCTTCGCGTCGAGGTCGCTTGGGTCGTGTTTAACGAAACCCTCGGAGACAAACCTCTACAAATTAGCATTCTCGTCGCATGCGCCGTGCGAACACGTTCCGCGGCGACGAAGGAGCAAGCGCTGTTATATTACCTACCGCTCCGCCGGAGGCCATTCTTTTCACGGCAGCGCTTTCGTAGGTTCTGCATCGTTGGGTTGGGCAATCGTGCACACAGCGCACGTAA
>CALZJI010000540.1 GCA_945787615.1 uncultured Chromatiaceae bacterium
ATACCCGATGTAGGGTGGGTTACGACTGCATGGATGCAGGAGCTAGGGTAATGCATGGAGCTATTACCGAGGCGCGTCTTTTTGCGCCGTAACCCACCACTCGTGCCGCTAGGCACTCATAGAAAACAGGTTGAGTTGTTACGTAACGCTTTGTATCGCGGCGGATACGCTTTTGTTGCCATGCGATGCGTATCGTGTAGCCAATCGCTAAGTCGGCTTGTTCGGTTTGGACACTGTGCCGACGTTACACGCCGGCTGGAGATACGAGAAATCTGAACGCCACCGCCAGTCGTCGGCGTACCTTACAATAAACCATAGTTGTTTTACCTAGGAAACCCTATAGAGCAATAAAATCATAAAGATACGTCTTGGGCGCAAAAATTGCTAGTATACGAGACGTGACAGAGATAGTTGTAAATACGTATACTTAACAACTTGCGCAGCAAGCAACGCTTACCAACAATAGTGTTAGGGATGCCAAACAGAGGCGAACAGGCGCGGGGTTGAAGAGTCTAACTCAGTATTCGATCGGGAGCTAGCGAGCAAAGTTAGACTTAGCATCGTAACTAGAGGATGGTGCAAACTCGGCCATCAGTAAAATCGTACTGCTGACGATGAATTGGCATTAAAGACCCGCGATTGCGTTCAGTTTTCCTCTGTATCGAAAGCCGTGTACATTGTCTGTAATCGCTTGGTCGTCAGCTGAACGCCAACCTAAAGACGTCTTAACATAAGTGAATCGGAATCATGAAATATTTTAACTTAATCACCATTTTCGCTTTGTCGACATACTTAGTGGGTTGCGCCTCGACACCGCCTCGTTCCCACTTCCTCCAATTCTACGAAGGCGAGCAAAAGTCACTGACCGACGTTGTCGTGTTAAGAAATATAGAGAGTAAGGAAGGGCAAGAGGACGAGGTTAAGAGAATCGAATTGTATGGCATCAATGATGTTCGTTTTGACGAATCTCAAGGTTTTGGCGGTGGGGAGTACGTCGTACATTTAGATCCAGGAACCTATACGTTGTATCTTCGCTATTTCTCCGTAGAGGATACTGAGTCAGGTGCGGTTACGCATAAGGCGAAGGAGGACCTGGAGTTTACCTTTATCGCACAGAAAGGCCACACGTACATGATCACTGGCGCGCGAGTTCCCAGTGATGATGATGAGCTTAAATGGAAACCTGTGTTGTTCGATAAAACGCGTGTGATATCGTGGTTCGGCAAGAAGAAAATGCAGCAAGAAGCCGAAGAAAGTGACGTTGCAATCTCGGAGGAATAGCGGTTTTCGCTTTTTCATCAAACAACGTTGACCGTAATGTAGCCGGACGAAAAACAAAGAGCGCGGCGTAACAGTGGCAGCCCGACGGGCCAGGCCTGCGACCGTTGCTGGTGTAATAAAACCCAAGCCTGCGGCGCGCACGAACTTCCTCGGCTCTCCTACTGGTTGTTTAAGAATCAGATCAAAGAAAAATCCGTGCCCGCGGTCTTCCAACCAACGCGCCAGGGCGGGCGGTAGCTGCGCGTCTACAAGAAAATACATGATCAGGCGACATGCACTATCGGGTGATCGGTCTGTCGGGCCGCGTACTCCAATGCAGCAGTGATGTCATCGTCTTCGAGGTATGATAATCAGCAAGGATCTCCTCTCTGGAGGCGCCCCCAGCGAGCATGTCAAGGATATCCGTAACACGGATACGCATGCCGCGGATACAGGGACGCCCACCACAGACTTGCGGATTTACCGTAATGCGTTTTATCGCACTCATACTCAAGCTCCTATAACAAATCATCAAATTAATATACACATTTTATTATTTTACATCCTTCACTACCATCAATTTGTTGCCTGTGTGTTGCGAATTCGTACGTCAAGCGGCCATTGGCGTTTGAAAAAGTCCGCGTCAGTGCTTTTGCCATCGATAGTGTTCAAGGTTGGCGACATTTCGCGTTGTACTTTCGGGATCGGCTTTTTGTTCGGGCGTGCTGCCGTCTAACGACCCGTGGCCGCGGGTTTCGTTGTAGTAGTGTTTGAAGTGATTTAACTTGTTCAATAAATCGCGTTCATTCCAAAACAGTGTGCGATCTAACATCTCCCTTCGGCACGTTCCAATGACTGTTGCGTTGCGCGGTATATCGGGATAATCGTAGCAACCTATTCAGGGTGAGACAAGCCGTGCTGTCGCGCGCGCTACCAGGCGTTTAATATCTCTGCTAGGGCGCGCGACAAGTTAAGGA
>CALZJI010000541.1 GCA_945787615.1 uncultured Chromatiaceae bacterium
GTCGGCGCCTTGATCTCGCCTGATCTGTAGCCAGTAAAACATCCTCTCTAAACGGAATCATTACTCGCTGTTTCAACGAGTTATCGCAGTCTGCTCAGTATCGTATGGGGGAAGATGAGTCGGGCCTCATAGGCCCGAATATCTAACTTAAAAATATCTAAATACGTTCCTTAACTATCGGTTATTTGGAAGAATTATTTAGCCGTTGCCTCATTATTAAAACGACATATCGGGGCCCTGATATGTGAGTTGATTACATGGGGATGGTTAAATTGAATGACTGCAATGGGTCGCCTCCTGTCCTTTAGGTAAATGTTATATAGGAATTTCCTGTAGTACCGGGTTCGGCCAACTCCGGACCTTCATGTCTCGTTACAAGAACAGCTTCTCAATACTGACCGCTGCCATTCGATTTCGAGCGATGACCTTGAACCACCACCCCAAAACGGTCATTTCCCGGCAACACGATCCCATAATATTTTTGTCAGAGAAATATCAGACAGAATGGTCTATTTTTACGGTGATAGAAATAGATTAAATCACCCAATTATCGCAAGGGAACAAAGGGGATGATCCGTAAGCTTTAATATAGGCAAATATACTTTACCTAGTTCAGATAAAACCATCTCTCCCTCTAAGACCCTTAAAGATCAACTGCGGGATGTATGCCAGAGCGCCATAAAGTGTTTTGTTTTTCCGTTTAGGCCCACTAATATGGCGCTAAGCATTTTGTTTTTATTTAAGCTGAGAATTATATCGGACCTAAAATCTCCAATTCAAACTGGACTTTGCGGGGGGGCTAGTTGTAGTTGAGCAGTTACTCGCAACAGTTGGTATATATGAACTCGAAAGGGGGTAACGACATATGATTTGCGTCACAGGGGCCAGTGGGACTCTAAGCAGCGAAGTTATCCGGCAGCTTGAAGCGGCAAAGGCACGCTTTCGCGGTACCTACTTCTCGAACAGACCGGCGGAAGCCGCACGCGCGAGAGGGATCGAGGCCGTCATCATCGACTACAATCGTCCTGAGACGCTTCGGGCGGCGTTTCAGGGGTGTGACAAACTGTTCCTTCTTGGGCCAAACGTGCTGAACCAGTCGGAGCTCGAGCGCAACGCCGTTGAAGCGGCGAAGGCGGCTGGCGTACGGCACATTGTGAAACAGTCCGTAATGGGAGCCGTCGAAGAGTCATACAGCCTGGCGAAGGTCCATCGGCCGGTCGAGAAAGCGATTGAATCAAGCGGGCTGGCATGGACGTTTCTTCGCCCGAATAGCTTCATGCAGAATGCCGTGACCTTCATGGGCAAGACGATCCGGGCTGAAGCGGCGTTTTACAGCGCAAGCGGCCAGGCAAAAATCAGCCACGTGGATGTGCGTGACATTGCCGCGGTGGCGGTGAAGGTGCTGACCGCGCCCAACTACGAGGGAAAAGCGTACACGATCAGCGGCCCCGAGGCGCTGACCTATGACGAGCTGGCGAGCGAGCTGTCGAAGGCGCTTGGGCGCTCGATCAGTCACGTCAATCTCTCACCGTCGGATTTGAAGAGCGGCATGCTGGCGGAGGGGATGCCCGAGGCGATCGCCGATCGAATGCTGGACCTAGAGCGTTACATTCGCGAAGGCCGGGCGAGTCGCATCACTAATGACATCAAGCAGGTGACCGGACGAGAACCGAGACGATTTGCAGAGTACGTTCGGGAGACCGCCGCCACGGGCGTTTGGGATGTGGAAGCGGAAGAGGTCACGAGGTGAGCGACGGATTGCTTCACATCCTGACCCTCATCTCAGCGCTCGGCTGCGGGCTGGTGGGAGGAATCTTCTTCGCCTTTTCTACTTTCGTAATGAAGGCGCTTACCCGACTCCCACCGGCGCAGGGGATAGCCGCCATGCAATCCATCAACGCCAGGTTTGGATAATCGCTTGGGCTTTTGCCGTTTCTGCCGTACCGGTTTGCCCGCGAAGATATTTATGCACCAGAATCGGCCACGCGTAGAGTTGCCGCCAACGCTTGGCGACTTGTTGATCATCCCAACTTATCGCTTTGTTTTTATCCAATCGTAAAACGATATGGTAGTGATTCGACATAATGGCGTAGCTCGCGATATCGATGGCAAAAACCTGCGATAACAACGCCAAACGCTCGACGACCCAGGCTTTTCGATGTTCGTAGTTTTTGCCGGTGACATGATCTTCGCCGCACAAAAAGGCTCGCCGCACACAACGACAAATGCAGTGATAGTAAGGCGTTTGCTGAATATCAATCAGCTGGCTTCGTGGTTTCGTCATACCGCGATAGTACACGTTGTAAATATGAAACGCTGTAAGTCTCGGATGATTTTCATGTAAGAGTTATGAGTTGTGGGTGTCTCTGTATGTGCTCCTCGCGTCGGTTCCGTTTCGCCTTGAGCTAGATAA
>CALZJI010000542.1 GCA_945787615.1 uncultured Chromatiaceae bacterium
GTCAAGGCGCCCAGTGTTACGATCCGCACTCCATCTGCGTGTTCCGCTTTTTGGTGGATCAATTCTGCCACGGCGGGCGTGTCAATCACCGGCTGCGTGTTGGGAGGACAACACACCGTCGTGATCCCCGAATGCGCCGCCGCTTTCGCCTCGCTGGCGATGGTGGCTTTTTGCTCTGCGCCCGGTTCACGAAAGTGTGCGCATAAATCGATGAATCCAGGACAAACGATTTTATTGGTTGCGTCAATAGTATTACTAGGGACAAAGTTTTCGGGGGCGTACGACACACCAACCACGCGCCCATCGGCAACGTATAAATCGGATTGTTGGTCAATATTGTTGGCAGGATCGATGAGGCGACCGCTATGAATATGAATTTGCATCACGCCTCACCCCCCCGATGCGCCACGTTGCCCGCCCAACGCCATTGACATGACGGCCATCCGAACAGCGATGCCGTGAGTGACCTGTTGCAGAATGACAGAGCGAGGTCCATCGGCAACAGTCGAGTCGATCTCCACGCCGCGATTTATTGGGCCGGGATGCATGACCACGGCGTCTGGTTTAGCAACAGAAAGCTTCTCTTCCGTGAGACCATAACAGTGGTAGTATTCTTGCTCGCTTGGTAACAACGCGCCGCTCATACGTTCGTGCTGTAGTCGTAACATGATCACAACGTCGACGCCTCGTATTCCTTCCCTTAGACTATGAAAAACATGGACGCCAAGAGTATTAATGTAACGAGGGATTAGGGTTTTCGGCCCGATTACGCGGACTTCGTTCACCCCAAGCGTCGTTAACGCATGTATTTGGGAACGCGCCACGCGCGAATGCATAATGTCTCCAACGATCGCTACGGAGAGAGGGTAAAAATCACCCTTATGGCGGCGGATGGTAAACATATCCAGCATGGCCTGCGTAGGGTGGGCGTGACTCCCGTCTCCGGCGTTAATGACGCTTATATGGGGGGCGACGTGACTGGCGATAAAATGCGCAGCGCCACTCTTATCGTGGCGCACGACGAACATGTCACATTGCATGGCTTCCAAATTTGCCAATGTGTCCAGCAACGTTTCACCTTTGGATGTGGCTGATGCGGAGATATGTATGTTGAGTACGTCGGCAGATAAGCGTTTCGCTGCCAACTCGAAGGTGGTGCGTGTCCGGGTGCTGGCCTCAAAAAAAAGATTCACCACGGTGCGGCCACGAAGTAGGGGGACTTTTTTGACTGATTGTGAGGTGACGCCGGCGAAAGACTCAGCGGTGTCCAGAATGTCCACTAACAACGCGCGGGACAATCCCTCGACGGTAAGGAAGTGGCGTAAGCGGCCTTGCTTGTCAAGCTGGATATTCCGCCGTTTCATTGATTCTCCGAATTGATGAGAATCAGCGGATCAGGCCCTTGCAGTTTGATGTGTTCGTGGGGCGCCAATCTCAGGTGCATGGCCGCCACGTCTGCCTGGATGGGAAGTTCGCGACCGTCGCGCTCAATGAGCACAGCCAGCGTGATCGATGCAGGTCGACCGTAATCGAACAGTTCATTGAGCGCTGCGCGAATAGTGCGGCCCGTGAACAACACATCGTCTACCAGTAGAATATGTTGGTCGTCGAGGCTGAAGGGCAAATGGGACGGCTTGACTTGGGGATTGATGCCCACGTGTGTAAAGTCGTCACGATAAAACGAGATGTCAAGTTTCCCCAGTTCGCTATTGAGTCCAAGGGCCGTGCGGAGGCGCTCTGCGATCCACACCCCACCGGTATGAATGCCCACAATCACTGGATTAACAATCCCTTTGTTGCGCAAATACTCGTTAACTTTCTGCGCCAGCTGATCAATGGTTTCTTCTATATCAGTGTGTTCTATCATTATCTTTCTTTCAAACTCTTACCTGCAATAACCGCCTCACGCGATGGCGGTGTGCGCCTTTGCGCACGCCGTCGTGCCCTTTCGATCTTCTTCGTCGGCTTGGCATGTTCGCGCGTATTTTTAATGCGGCACGTTGGATTTACACCGCATAAAAAGGCACCCTCGCATCGAAATACTATGGAAGAAAAATCTAGTTCATTATCGCATGTTTTCTGAAAACATCGGAAATGTAATGTCGCTGCGTTGAGTTTAGCGATTTTTGCCCGTTTATTGTTGGCTAAACCATGTCTCAAGAATGAGTTGAGCTGCTATCTTATCTATGTTTCCTTTCTTCCGGCGATGTTTTTTTCTTGAGGCGTTCTCATTCAAAATTGCCGTGGCGTTCACGGAGGTTAATCGTTCATCCACCAAATAGACCGGTAGGTTAAAGCGCCCATGGAGTTGATTGGAAAATCTGCGCGCGGCTTGACTCATATCGTGTTCCGTCCCGTCCATGTTCAACGGTAAACCGACGACCAGCGCATCTGGCGCCCATTTCGCGATGAGTAGCGAGATAGCTTCCCAATCGGGTTTTCCGTCAACGGCTTTTACCGTATCTACGGGGGATGAGGTGCTGGTGAGCGTCTGTCCGACCGCAACGCCAATTCGTTTTTTTCCGAAATCGAAGCTCAGTAGCGTCCGATGGTTTTTATATTCGAAAACCATCGGTATATACCCGTGGCGTTTGAGATTTAGCTGTCAATAGCACGCCCTCTTCATTCCATGGCTGCGTTGAAACTCCTCGCAATAGTCCGGCTATTACTCGTCATTTCGCCTTGCCACGAAATGAA
>CALZJI010000543.1 GCA_945787615.1 uncultured Chromatiaceae bacterium
CCCAGATTTGGGTCAGATTTGGACAATCCGATTGAGCAAAACCGCAGGACTAGCCCGGCTAATTCGAGGATTTTGCGATTGAGGATTGTTCAAAGATGGCCCGAAGATGGGATGCGAAAATCGTAAGTTATTTTTTCGTGAGCCCTACGGCTTTCCATGTTAATGATCCGTAGGGGCTTACGCACCCCCGTAATGATGGCCAGCGAGAAAAGCGGGCTAGACCTATACCGCGAAATACCCTATCGTTATACGAACCACCTTAACAGAAACTGGACATTAGACAATGGATCGTAAGGCTTCAATTTTGTTTTTTATCTGCGTGTTCGCGATAGTCGTGACGCCCGCCCATGCACAAACGCGTACGGCGCTAAAAGAACTTCGCGTCGCGACCAGTACTTGGTCTCCCTATGTTGATGTAAAACGTAGAAATAAAGGGCTTGCTGTTGACCTTGCTGTAACTATTCTACAAAGGGCCGGGTATACTGCCCGTGTACACATCGAAAAATGGCCACGTACCCTCGATGGTGCCCGGATCGGTATCTACGACATTATTGCCGCCGCGTGGCATTCAACGGAAAGGGAAGAACGGTTCGTATTCAGTGAGCCATACCTGTTCAATGAGATCAAATTCATTAAGCGAAAGAATACACGGGCCAGCTTCGACACCCTAGAAGACCTTATGCCATACCGGATAGGCATCGTTGGGGGTTATGCGTATGATGATGCGTTCGATAGCGCGACTTGGCTGGAAAAAATACCGAATAACCACGTCATCCAGAATCTGCTCAGCTTAGTCTCCGGAAACATCGACCTTACACTTGGCGATCAGTGGGTAATACGCTATGAACTATCACAATACTTAACCAACAGCATTAAAGACCTCGAGTTTTTGCCCAAGCCGTTAACACGAAAGGGACTCCATATCGCCATCAGCCGATCGCACCCTGCTCATGAAAAAATTGCTGCCGATTTCAACCGCGCCCTCAAAGACATGAAGGACGACGGCACGTTTGATAAGGTTCTCGATGGCCACATAAACGACCTCAAGCATCTCACAGAACAAGCGTTATAGGCTATCCCGCGTATTTTGGCACAAGCGATGGCTTCGCGTTTAACGTGAATCTAGTCGATTCCGGCGCGGACCGACGGGCAATTGTTCGTGCAAGTGTTAGCAGTAAAGGATGCCATACATGCACGGTAGACGGTAATAAACCCCAGCGTTTCAAAAACAGCGAAGTAAATTATTGAGCCCGGGCATCCATTTTAGGGCCGCGGAAAATAATAATTATCCAAAATTGCGCCGGATTTTTGCTTAGATTCAAGGCGCGGCAAGTGGCGCATATTGAAATATGTAACACTTGCCGTAACGCAGAAGCTGAGTGAAAA
>CALZJI010000544.1 GCA_945787615.1 uncultured Chromatiaceae bacterium
CCGTTTCTTCGAGGATGGCTCGGAAGTCCACGTCCTCATCACCGTAGCGCACCGATGTGACGATCTCCCCGTCATAGGCGACACGTACCGCGCGCGCCACATCTGCAACAGTAAGACCCGCATTGGCCAAGCGCACGTAATCTAAATTGATGGCAATTTGCTTCTTTCCTTGCTTATCATCGCGATCGATATCTTTAACACCCTCGATTGCAGCGAGTTTTTCCACGACCAGCGTAGCAAGGTCGTCACGACGTGCGTCATCGCTTCCCACAACGCGCAATGTAATCGGTCGGCCAACGGGCGGGCCACCGCTCTCAATAATAAAATTTGTCCGAGCATACCCTTCGAAAGCCTCCAATTTCTGTCGGAGACCCTCAACAATCTCATCGGCATTACGGTCTCGCTGGGAAAACGGCGTCAGGTAAACACCAAAAAGGGCCCAATGTTCATTCTCGCCCAGATCGAAAATGCCGTGGCTACCAATACGCGTGACAAACGAATCGAGTTCATTCTCGGGCAAAGCCCTAATCTCTTGCTCGATTTCCCTTACCTTATCGGCGGTACGTTCGAGCGAAGAGCCGGTCGGCAAATCGACAGTGATATAAAATACATCGGCGGACTGTGTAGGAAAGAGCACAAAATCGAGATATCGACTCGCGTATAAAAACGAAGCAATAAGCAAAAGAATGAATGCGGCGACGATGCCGTAGCGTAACTGTAACAAGCGGCTTAGCAACTCACCAAAAGTTTCACGAAAGCGCGTAAACCGCGCGCTCCCCCTTGGCGCACGAATCGGTTGCGTCCGATTCTGCGCCCCCGCTATCAGATGCGCAGGCATGGCGAAGGAAAGCTCAACCAGCGACAAAGCGAGCGCAAGGACAACCACCAGCGGAATAACGTAGACGAAACTACCCAACATACCTGGCATAAAAAACATGGGTGAAAACGCCAACGCCGTTGTGAGAATTGTGGTGAAGACAGGGTGGTAGACCGAATAAGTACCTTCGACGGCAGCGTCAAGCGGTCGATACCCCCGCTCGCGATGTTGCCAAATATTCTCCGCGATGACGATCCCGTCATCGACGATTATCCCAATGACCAAGATCATCCCGCCTAAAGCAATCGAATCCAAGTAGGCACCGAACACGGGCAGAAAAAACAAGGTACCTAACAACGCAACGGGAATGCCCATCGCCACCCAGAACGCCGAACGCAAATCGAGAAACAGTGCGAGCACGGCCAAAACCAACAGCAATCCCATAACGCCATTTAAGGCGACAACTTGAAGACGCTTGCGCGCTAGGCGTGAGGTATCATTGGAATATTCGATAGCAACGCTTTCGGGAAGCCGTTCTTGGTTCTCCTCGATCCACGCCTTGATCGCGTCCACCGTCCGAATGATGTCTGCCGACTCTTTCTTGAACACTTCAAAAGAAATAGCCCGCATTCCGTTCATGCGCGACATCACTTTCTGAGGCTCGAACGCATCGTTGACGCTCGCAACGTCGCGGACATGAATCATCGTACCGCTGGGTGACGCGCGAACGATAACGTCGGCCACCTCGTCCGGGCGAGTAAACTGGGCGATAGTAACGATATTCCTCTCACTGGTAAATGATTCGAACGTTCCACCTGTGGCGCGGATGTTCCGGTTTCGCACCGCGGCAACGACTTCTCCCGCCGGAATTTGGTAGCGCTCAATGCCGTCTTGAGAGATCTCTACCTTCACTTCACGGTCTAAATATCCGTGCTTGCTAATACTTGCCACACCGGGAAGATTCAACATCTCCTTTTCAACAATGCGTGCCACTTCCCGCAATTGAGCATAAGGCACATCACCCGTTAAACCCACCTCAATGATGGGCAGGGCCGCCGTTGTCAGCTCGTCGACCTTTGGCCTCTCATCCACCTCGGCGGGAAGGTCAGTAACGCGTGACACCGCGTCACGGATATCGGTCTTTACTTTCTCTTTGTCTCGACTGTCCGGATCCAGCTTGATGCGAATGGTCGATATGTTTTCCATGGAAAACGACACGATCGTATCCGTACCGTCCACCTGCTTAAGCTGCTTCTCTAGTTTGTTGGTGACGTTTAACTCGACGTCCTCGGGCGACGCGCCTGGAAAACGCGTCGTAATCGTCATTTCCTCAAAGTCTACCTTCGGAAAGTTGTCTCTCTGGATTACGAATAGCGAACTAATCCCCAAAAATAAGATGGTGAACGTGAGGACATTAGCGACGGTGTTTCGCTGTGCGAAGAAACGTAGCAACGTGCGCATCGTCAGTTCTTAGGCCTTGGCTAAAAGCGTACCTTGCCGAACATACCAGGAAACAAACCCTTCTGTGGTGGAAGCGCTATTTCCACGGCAAAGTCATGAGTAACAGGATCGCCAGAGGGAATAATTTTGTGTACGGTACCTACCATCGAGGGTAGTCCCTGCAACGCATCCACCGTAACAACCGCCGGTTCCCCGAGCTGCACGTGAACCACTTCTTGTTCTTTTACTTTCGTTTCAAACTTGAGCTGAGTGTGATCCTCGAGCACAATTAGCGATTGCCCAGGTTGAGTAAGCTGTCCGATTTCGACACTCTTTTTCGTCACTATGCCCTCAAATGGCGCGACAATGCGCGCTTCCTTCAATTCCGCCTTCACCTTGGCAAGAGTTGCCTGTGCAATCCGGACTTTGCCTTGTGCCGCCGCATGTTCGAACTCAGCGTCATCAACGCGATCTTTGGATATGGCCATGGTTTCGACGAGGCGCTGCATTCGGTCTTTAAGCTTGGTTTTATGTTTGAGCTCGGTCTTTGCCAGCGCCAACGACGCCTCCGCTGACGCTCGTTCCGCCGCGAGCACGGCGTCATCCAAACGAATTAGAGTTTCCCCGTCTTTAACGGTGCTTCCTTCTTCGCAGTGTACACTGGCCACGCGACCCATGACCTTAGCGGCTAACGTCACAGACCGATACGGTACGACCACACCCGTCGACACAATCGGCTGTGAGTTCGCTGGTGGCTGCGCATTGACGCTGGACAACCACACATTCGATAAACAGAGCGTCGTCAACAACAACGAGGCAACCGAAAACCGTATCGTCTTCCTTCTAACGTGTTGCATACGCCTCCTTTTCTAAGACAAAAGGACAAGAGATTCAACAACCAATTTCCCCTTATCTATTCCGACTGACGAAAGATACTTATAACCGTTTCTCTCCGATACCTGACTTGCTCGTATTATAGGGTGTATGGGAGTAGTCGTGTAAAACGATCTTACTTACACTGAGAAGAGAATTAGCAGAGGTATCGGAAGACACATCCCTCCATATGGTGCAGCGCCACTTCGGCAGAACCAATGAGCAAGGCGTGAAGACGATACCCTCGTCGCCGCCGCGCCAACGCAGAGCGTACCGTCGTGACTATAACGGCAGAAACGTGATGCTCTTCAGTCGCGCTTAATACCCCACTATTGCCGTCTGCTTTGTAATGCCCTGACAGTCTCGAGATGATTTTTGATTCCTTAGCAATATTTGCTACCATCGCGAATCAGTAACAACGAACGAGCGGGCACTATAATCACGCAAAAACATAAGGGCTTCACCGAGACAACCGTCGAAGGATATCAATGAGCAAAAAGCGCATCCTTTTTTTTGCTGAAGCAGTCACCCTCGCGCATGTTGCCAGACCGGTGGTTCTAGCTCAAGCCCTGAATCCGGACCTTTACGAGGTTTATTTGGCCTGGGACCCTCGGTACAAAAAACTTTTCCCTGATTTGCCCTTTTCACAACGCACTATTCACTCCATTCCCTCTGATCGCTTCATCAACGCGCTTGCCAAGGGCAAACCGCTCTACGATACAAAGACATTGCGCGACTACGTTACGGAGGATCTGGCCGTCATCGAAGACATCCGCCCGGATCTAATCGTGGGTGATTTCCGATTATCTTTGGCGGTCAGCGCGCCCTTATCCGGTGCGCCTTACGTTGCGATCAGCAATGCCTATTGGAGCCCCTACGCCAAACAGCACTACCCGGTCCCTGAACTACGGATCACGAAAACCTTAGGCATTGCCGTCGCCCAAACTATATTTGGCGTTGCGCGCCCGACCGCCTTTGCCCTGCACACCATCCCATTGAACCGCGTGAGACGGGAACATGGCTTACCGCACCTGGGCTGGGATTTACGACGCGTTTATACCTGGGCGAACCACACTCTTTACGCCGATGTGCCCGGACTCATCCCGACTCCTAATTTGCCGACACATCATCGCTACATCGGCCCGATTCTCTGGTCACCGCGCGTCCCACCCCCTGATTGGTGGAGCAAGCTAACGCCGGATAAACCGGTTATCTATGTCACGCTCGGAAGCTCCGGCCGCAGCGATCTGTTGCCCGCGCTTTTTTCGGCCTTGGCAACGATGCCCGTAACCGTTATCGCGGCGACAGCAGGCCGCATGAAAATTGATACGAACCCCGACAACGTGTTCCTGGCGGAGTACTTACCGGGCGATGCAGCGGTAGCACGCGCTCAATTGGTCATCTGCAACGGTGGAAGTCCGACCACCCAACAAGCCCTCGCACAAGCTAAACCGGTACTCGGCATACCCAGTAATTTGGATCAGCATCTCAATATGCAAGCCGTGCAACGTACCGGGGCCGGCAAGCTGATACGCTCAGAACACGCCACCGCCCAAAATATCCACCAAGCGGTCGCGAGAATGCTCGCTACACCGTCTTACATCGAAGCAGCAAGCAAGATCGCCGAGGAGTTCTCAAACTACCACACTCTTGACCGCTTTACGGCGTTAGTTGAGGACGTGATCTGAGCCTCAACCGGGCAACGCTCTAATGGGATACTATGTTGTCCTGATAAAAGCCTAATCAATGTCGCAGGGAGATCGTCATGCGAAAAATAACCACCAGTCAAGTCGCTGTTTTTTTTACATTATTTGGGGTCGCAATCACGCTAGGCGTCCTGACCACAAAACTTTTGCTTGGCTGGATACCGTTGGGTGACTTTCGCGGCATTGTGTTGGTGGTCGCCGGGATAGTATTTGTTTATCTTTACGCCTTCGCTGTCTACCGCATATTTCTACACTTCATGCCTCCGGGAGAAGGCGAATTACGGGAAGGCTCGCGCCAAGAATTCGCGGCCCAGGTTAACATCCTGTTCTATCTCATCCTATTCAATACCCTAATACGCACTCATTTCCTCCCTATACCGCTTATGCGTTTGGTGTATTTAGCGCTCGGCGCGCGTTTAGGTAAAAGCACTTATAGCGCTGGGGCAATTCTAGAACCTGCATTCACCGAAATAGGCGCCAACAGCATCGTTGGCCACGATGCTGTACTCACGGGCCATACAATTGAAGGATCACGCTTTGCCCTCGCCCGAACTCGTATCGGAGATAACGTCACGATCGGAGCGATGGCGGTGATCATGTCTGGCGTAGTTATCGGCGACGGTGCCATTATTTCCGCGGGATCCGTGGTGCTGAAAGGCACGAACATCGGACCTAACGAAGTCTGGGGCGGCGTGCCCGCAAAACGCCTAAAATATTAATCAGACCCGAATAACAGAAAAGAAGCCTGATGCATAAGGGCGTCAATATATTTTACGACTACGTTCTTACAGAGAACATGCGCAGTATATGCAGTAACGTCAAACCATAATCCGTCGTACTATTTGAGGCGAAATGACTTTTTCAACGTGCCGTCGTCACACCCCATCGCATGCCTATGATTTAGCTAAATAAAAAGGCTGGGGCAGCGATGTTTTAGGTGGCAAGATCGGAGTATTACTGCTCCTTGTTATTTCCTTACCACGCTCAGGTCTTGGCGCCCGGATGATTTGCGCAACCAAACGAGACCAGCAAAACTGCCAGTTTTTGGCACTACATTCCCATCCATCAGTCGCTACGCGTGTAAAACGTCAAAAAGTTTTACGAAGTTTCGTCGAGCGGTCAGGTTTTTACGTTGGCATTTTAGTTGGATATTGTTTTATATAATTTTTTTTATTATGGTCTAAATCTTGCTGGTATAGGGTTAAGGTTGGCACCATGGCTGCGCGACAGACAATATTTTACAGCTGGAAAACAAAAACGATTGACCCCAAGCGATTTAAAAACGAAAGGAGATCATAATATGAACCTAAAAAAAACAACTCTCGCGGCAACTGTATCGGCGGTGGTCGGGCTGGGGTTTGCGGGACAAGCTGCGGCGAATGTATACGCGGGCTCCCGACTGCTTTTTCAAGATTTAAGCGTCCTAGTACAAGATTCAGCGGGCAACATTCAGCCGGCAACCAACTTTAACTTCAGCATGACGAACACCGGTAGTTTGAACAACGTACCCGATATCGAGGTTGCCAACTGTAGCGGCGCTCCGTTCCCTGGTGCGAACACCTGTGGGGGACCTGGAGCTGGTGCGGTGCTTGATCCACTCGCCGCTGAAGTACCAGGTGGTGCGCGAGGGGGAGAAAACAATTATAACTTTCGTGGTCCGGGTCTCGGTAATGATCCTTACGGAACGGGAGATAGCGTGGTCGACGATGCACAACTCGCCGGCGACGCGACGACGGCCACACGCCAGATCGCGGAAGCGGAAATCAACGGAAGTAACACCAGCGCATCGGGTAGTGCCGAGATCACCTCATCCACTGGCTTTACCTTTACTTTTACATTACCGACCACCGGGAACATAAGCCTCTCATTTGAAGCTGACCCCGCGCTACTGGCAGACATCAATGTTGGGCCCGAGGTAACGGCGGCTACGGCCGCAGCCAACATGCGAGCCGAATTTCACGTCACCCAGGACACCGGCGGAACGCAAGAAGCGTTTTATCGTCCCGACGGCAATACCGCGACCGGTTGTATCGTAATCGGTGGAGTCGGTTGTGCTGAAACCACAGATTCCGAGGATCTGAATGGCGCGGTTTCGGCGACAACGGTTCCGATATCTGTAGACGCGGAAAGCCGAGCGCCGGCTGCGGATCCAGGGTTCCAAGCGTTTGCAGTAACGCTCACCAACTTAAATCCCGGAACGTGGACATTTGAGCTCAACGCGTTTACCTCAGCTAACGTAACAAAAACGTTAGGTGTACCGGAACCGGGCATGCTCGCTCTACTAGGGGCAGGTCTTGTCGGGATGGGCGCGATTCGAGCCCGCCGCCAGAGAAAGCTTAGCGGTTCGGCATAACAACGACGCCGCTTAAAAAAGCGCAGCATCGGCTGCGCTTTTTTTATTCTCTCCTTTTTGGACCCTATCTACACGCGCGGCGTTACCCCTCGCCTTCCCCCACACCCCCTTTAACCCGTAGTTCGCAATTCGATGGGCAAAGAACGCGCACGTAATTTTTGTATGAAGAGATATAGTTGCGCTTTGTCTACCACCGGAGCGATCGCCGCCAGGACGTCTAAGACCGTAAAGATCACAGATTTGAACAGGGATGTTGTTGTTATGTCGCGTAGGCCCAAGGAGAGACGAGAGTGATCTAGAGGGCGTATTTAGCGGCCCCGTTGAGAAGCCCATAGGGAGTACTCGTCAAAAATTAAGCGTCGTAGTTGGCCACCGTAGGTTAGGTGTGTCAAATGCGGTCTAACTGCCTAGCTCGTATAGGCTGTAAAACCAGCCAGTTACAAAGCGAAGATACCAAGTATATCTATCGACTCTGACTACCCTTCGGCCCATTGCGCCGCTCACAGCGTTGTTCAGTTAGGTCTATTAATATCCCGGGGGCAAAATAGCCATAATTGTTAGCCGGAAAAACAGACTTTCAAATTCACTCCCGGCTTATTGGCACACGCGGGGCACCCTTACTCTGCACCGTAAGGGCCGTCACTACTCACCCTCAATAACAGGAGAAATTGAGACTCCGCACCGCTCAGAGCGAATATGGACTTATCCCGGCTCGCCCCGTCCCTGGTCTACGGCTTAGGAATCGACGTCAACAGCGCTTTGGCCTCGAGCCCCAATGGCGTCTCGGGCGCTTTTGCGACCAAAGCCTCAAGCACTTCTTCAGCCTCAGCGAATTTTTGCTGCTGGACCAAGGCCCTACCCCAGTGTAGCCGAATTTCCGGATTCTCCGGCGCGCGCTCCGTGGCGTTCTGTATCATCCGCGAGCCACGGGAAATGTCGCCGCTTTTAAGTAACAGCATACCTAGGGTATCCAGCACAGCGGGGTCATCGGACGCCAAGCCGTGGGCGCGCTCGGCATGGGCGATAGCTTGGTTGAGGTCTGTGTCGCGACTCAGCCAGGCGAGGTTGTTGAGAGACGGTACGTGATTGGGCGCTATCTCAACCACTTTGACATAGGTCGCTCTGGCTTCCTCCTCTCGGTTCAGGCTGAGGTAGCCACCCGCCAGGTGGAGCAAGATCGCGAGATCCTGGGGATGGGTTGCCAACCACGTGTTCATTACGTCAATGGCATCATCGTACTTCTTCTGCCCCCACAACGCGCGGGCCCACAATATCGTTACTTCTGAATCCGGTTTTCGTTTGGCAGCCTCAGCCAAACTTGTCTCGGCCGCGGCGAAGTCGTTGGTTCCCAGCGCGAACCATCCTTCTATGGCCAGCACCTCCGGCCGATCACCAAACTCGTGTATTATTTTCGTGAGAGCCTTATTCGCCCGCTCCACTTCCCCCTGCTGAACAAACATCTTTATCTCACCGATCCGCGCCGGTAGATAGTTGGGATCGAGTTTTACTGCCCGCTTCAACGCCTGCTGTGCGTTTTTAACGTCGCCGCTTCGTACAAGGCTATCGCTATAAAGAAACTGCGCTTGAGACGAGCCAGGTTGGATGTCTGTCCACCGTTCAAAGGTGTGCTTCGCCGATAGCACGTCCCCGCTCAACATCTGCGCCTTACCCCTCAGTTCCAATAATTTGGGTTGTTGCTGCAGCTGTTTATCGGTGATGTCACGTGTCACATCCAAGACCTTTGTGAGATTACCTCCCCTCAGGTACTCGCCCGCGAGTTTTGCGCGTACCGACAACCCGTCCGGATTGCGCTCCAAGGCTTTTTCCAGCACCTGTATTCCATCCGCCTCGGCACCTAACCGCGTCTCTATGCTGGCCAGCAGCAGCACTGCCTCTTCCTCGCCCGGGTACGCCTCGACCACCGCCTTCAACCGCGTGCGCGCCTGCTCAAGATTACCTTCTTGGATTTCCACCTTGGCAAGATTCCTCGCGGCGGAGCGCTCGTTAGGCTGGATCGCGAGCACCTTCTCTAACTCAATTTTGGCTTTTTCCCACTCGCCCAAAACTAAATAACACGCGGCCATCAGATTAAGGGGGTTCACCTCACTAGGGTGTTTTTCATGAAGCTGGCGCGCCTGCTCTAATGCCTCTCTCACTTTACCGTCTCGAAATGCCGCGGCGGCCAGCAGCAACTCGCGGGTGAGCGCTTCATTCCCCGCTGGCGTCTGTCCCACGTCCGCGGCAAAGGAACCGTTCAACGATTGACCGTCCAGTAACCTGGCCACCATCAGCGCGTTCTGCGCCCGTCGCGAGTTGGGCTGCAATGCCACCAGCTTTTGGGCGAAGTTCACCGCCTCAGCAGTATCACCGCGCAGTAGGGATGCGTTTCCCAGCATGCTCAATACAATAACGTCATCGGGTGACTGACGAAGTGCCGTTTGCAACACGTCGGCTGCCGCGCCAAAGTCAGAACGACGAATATCGATCGCCCCCTGTAGACGCTTCGCACCCAAAGACGAAGGCACTTTTCCGGACACACGTTCGGCGAAGTCTTTGGCTTGTTCCAGGTTGCCGAGGATGTAATGGGTCGTGGCCAGATACATTTCCGTTTCCACGGAAGTGGGAAGCACGGTGTGGCTTGCTTGGAACGCTTCCGCTGCTTCGGGGTATTTGCCCTGTTTGAAATAGCTTATCCCGGCCACGTAGTTGACGTAAGGATGCCCTTTAAACCCTTTGGCGTTCAGACGCTCTATGTCCGCTTCCGCCTCGGAAAACTTGCCCAGCTGAATTCGCGCAAGCGCGCGCTTCGCCAACTCCAGACTCGGAAACGGCCGGAACTTTATGGCGTTACTAAACGCGACTTCGGCTTCAGCAGCATTACCCGCCACCAACTCCAGCTCTCCGAGTAACCACCACGCTTCAACCGCCGCAGGATCACCCTCGAGCGCCTCAGTGATCAAGCTACGCGCCAGCTCCAGGTCGTTACGCACCGCCGCCAGCCGCGCCTCCCCAACGTGCGCCGCGACTAAGCCAGGAACGAGTGCCTTAGCAAGGCCGTACGCCTCCGCAGCCTCATCCATTTTGCCGTCGCTATAATAGGCATCGCCGTGCAGAGCGTAAACCTCGGCACGCTTAACCGCAGAAGCGGACTGAAGCGGTGTGATGTCACGCACCACCTCAGAGAATCGACCCTGCATGAGCAACGACTTGCCAAAAGGAACCATGATGGCCTCGCGAGCGACGCCTAGCTTTTCGGCTCGTCTCAATTCTTTCTCTGCTGCCGTGCCAACACCCAACTCAACGTATACGGTTCCTAGTAGAAAACGCGCGTCCGGATTGTTGGGATTTTGTTTCAGGGCGTTCTTTAATTCGACTACGGCCGCTTCGAGGTTACCTTGATTTTGGTTATTTTTTGCGCGTTGCAGATATTCGGCATCGGTCACCTGTTCGCTGCAACCGTATATAATCGTAGAAAAGAACAGAAAAATTAAAAACTTGAAAACACGCGAATTCTTTACCCTGCCAAAGATAGCCATTTTATTTTCTCTTTAGAATAATGATTTGGTTGGAGCGTAAATATAACACAAACGAGAAACGTCAATGGGACGGTGCGTTTTGCCGCGCCCTTAGTAACCTCGTACCTCTCCCGAACTACTTGTCGGATTCGAGGATACTCCATTACTTCATGACTAAAGTTTACTGACCGTACGGCGTTCCCACACTTTGTGGTCCCCGCAAAACAGGTTACAGCAGCCTTGGGGCGTACTTAAGGTTTACGCGCGATGACCGCCACCCGGACGCGTACGCGGCCAGTCTTTAGGATAGCCCATATTTTCTCATCGCTTTAACCGCAGAGAACGCGGAGGCCGCAAAGAAACAATATGTTAGGCCGGGGTAGAAAGAGACTTTACATGCTCAAACGGTTAACTGAAAACACGGTTGATACCGACATACATCCCCTATCATCATCATTCTTCGCGACCTATGCGTCCTTCGCGGTAAGAACTCCGGTGTCGTCCGGCAAAACGGAAACACACTGCAGAAATCGTAGGATCGCGAAGAGACGTACCACTCTCGCATAGTCAGGAAACGCGCCGAGCACTCCGGTCAAATCGCTGGCGATGCCAGCCGCGCTTCAACGATCTATTGTTCGGCAAAGGGTCTCTGCTCGGCCAATATTGTCTTAAGAACCAGCTGCGCCTTTTCATTGTCGCCGCTCTTGGCTAGCGCTTATGCGAGTGCCGTGGCAACGCGGTGCGTATTCAAGAGCTCCTTAAAGAAGAGCACGACATCGTGATCCCCTACAGCACCCTCACGCGGTTGGTTCGATCCGAAGAACTGCGAACAGCCAAAAAACGCA
>CALZJI010000545.1 GCA_945787615.1 uncultured Chromatiaceae bacterium
ACCGCGAAATTAGTGCGTCCGTGCACGTCATCGCTCTCGCCATCCCTGGCTACCGCGAAATTAGTGCGTCCGTGCACATCATCGCTCTCGCCATCCCTGGCTACCGCGAAATTCGTGCGTCCGTGCACGTCATCGCTGTTGCTGTCCTTGGCTACGGCGAAATTAGTGCGTCCGTGCACGTTATCGCTGTTGCTGTCCTTGGCTACGGCGAAATTCGTGCGTCTGTGCACGTTATCGCTCTCGCCATCCCTGGCTACCGCGAAATTAGTGCGTCCGTGCACGTCATCGCTCTCGCCATCCCTGGCTACCGCGAAATTGGTGCGTCCGTGCAGATCATCGCTGCCGCCATCCCTGGCTGCCGCGAAATTGGTGCGTCCGTGCAGGTCATCGCTCTCGCCATCCCTGGCTACGGCGAAATTGGTGCGTCCGTGCACGTCATCGCTGTTGCTGTCCTTGGCTACGGCGAAATTCGTGCGTCCGTGCACGTCATCGCTGCTGCTGTCCTTGGCTACGGCGAAATTCGTGCGTCCGTGCACATCATCTTACGTTCGGTGTTTTTGTTTGAATGGCTTATGCTAGGTTTGACGAAACCTGACGGTCTAAACCGTAAACCGGTTCACGATAGATTGAAGTTTTCCGGCCATGTGAGCTAACGATTCTCCGCTGGACGCGGTTTTGTTGGCGCCATCGGCCGTTGCTTCTGTCGCTTCTCGAATGGAATTAACGCTTCGGTTGATTTCCTCCGTTACGGCCGTTTGTTCTTCTGCCGCGCTGGCGATTTGAATGGTCATGTTATTAATCGTTTCAATCGCGGTCGAAATGGACTCAAGGGCTTCGCCGCCTTTCGCTGCCTGTTCGACGCTCTTTTCCGCTTGGCTTCGACCTTTTTCCATAACCTCGACGGCGTGTCCCGAGCCCGTTTGTAACCGTTCGATCATTGCCTGAATTTCTTGTGTTGATTCTTGCGTACGGCTTGCGAGTGTACGTACTTCGTCGGCGACTACGGCGAATCCTCGTCCTTGTTCGCCGGCTCGCGCCGCCTCGATGGCGGCGTTAAGTGCCAGCAAATTGGTTTGGTCCGCGATGTCTCTGATGACGTCTAATACGGAGCCGATGCTTTCGCTGTCTTTTTCTAAATTGTTAATTACCTCGGTGGCGCGGTCAACATCGCCGGCGAGCGTGTTTATGGCTTCTATGCTTTGAGATACCACGTGTTTGCCATTAAGCGCTTGGCTATTGACTTCTTGGGTGGCGGAGGCCGCTTGCGCCGCGTGTCCGGCTACCTCCTGAGACGTGGCCGTCATTTCATTAACGGAGTCAGCGACCTGATCTGTTTCCTTACGCTGTCGGTCAACCACCTGTGTTGTTTCTTTCGATAGGTCGTTCATGTGTGACGTGGCGTTCGAGAGTTGTGATGAATGGTTTACTAGCTCTATAATCATGCTCCGTAGGCTTGAAACAAAGCTATTGAACTCGTTGACGATTGTGCCTATTTCGTGGCCGCCATAACTCGGTACGTGTTTGGTCAAGTCGCCATGGCCCCGGTTTATATCGCGTAGCGCCCGTTGTACATTATTTAAAGGCGGAATAACATTATTATAGAGTACGGCCATGCTTATCATTAGTAACAATAGGCCACCAACGCTAAATGAGATAAGCAAGGTAAAGGTCTTCTTCTGGGCACCGAGCATGGCGTCATTGGCGCTTCCCACTTCACGACCCAGCTCGTTCACCAGTTCCTCTAATTTCTCGGCGAGCCGTAGCGATGCTTCATCAAATCCACCGGGGCCTTTCATCAGGGCATTCCCCGCGTCGACGCCTTCGGAGATATAGCGTTTGGCCATTGTTAAGCCGACGTTGAAGAGTTCCTTAATTTGTGGCGACAAACTGTCCGCTATACTGCGCTTTTTCGGCGCTGAGGTGGCGAGAGATTCAAGAGCGGCTTTTCCCGCGCGAAGGCTTTCTTTGGCTTCGCTTACTGCACCTTCGTCGTGGGTCGCTGCCACGTCAGTCAAAAACTGTTGTATCTGTACGACGTGGAATCGAGTTTCCTTCGCAGCGAGCATCGCCGCGGATAGCCGTTGCTGCTCTTTGGTTGTTGTCTCGATGCGTGTGAGGTTCTGCGCCATAAAAATAAGCAGAACGGCAACTCCCATGATCATTGCAATGACCATGGATAACAAAAGAGTCTTTATACGTATATTCCCCATGAAATCCCCCTAAATAACGAGAAAGGGTACGATAGCTGTCATCGTACCTCTTAGCGACACGCCCCACGCCTATAGCGGCCCAATTTAGTCTGAACTTGAGCGAGAAACGGTGGGTGGCGCTATCCATATGTGCTAGGCAAGTCAAGTCCGCCATCTGTTTATACACATCGCGAACAGGTTTCTCCGGGTAGCGCTTTACGCTTTTGTAGGTAAGGAGCGTGAGCACGCCTACAGGGACGACGCATATGGATGTGCTAGTGTCACGAGAGGGCAGGAGCCCGAAGTGACCGCAGGACGCAGTTGCCGAGGACGCGGAAACCTAGTCAAGTGTGCGCATCGTCACCCAAAAATGCGAATTAGTTTTGGCGCCAGCCCTAAAAGGCGGGCCAAGTCTGCCGTTGTATTTAAACGCGAAGCCTTCACGCCCGGAATACCATTCAGAGCCACATAAATAAATTTCACGCAGTGCTAAAGTTGTTTGTCAAGGTGTCGATTCAGTTGTGGGTGCCGGCTTGTGGAGAAAAAGGGCTCGTAGGGGCATTGCATTTTTTAAAGCATGAGTGTCGGGCGAGCGAAATTATTTTTACGGCGGCATAGCCGAGGAAAACGTCCTTTTTTGAACGGACTAATAGGAGTGCTAGATGGCCAACAAAACAATCATGATTGTCGACGATTCCGCGTCTTTGCGCCAGGTTGTAGGCATCGCATTGAAGGGAGCTGGATACGATGTGGTCGAAGCATGTGACGGGAAGGATGCGCTAAACAAACTGGATGGCCAGAAGGTCCATCTCATCATAAGCGATGTCAACATGCCCAACATGGACGGCATTACCTTCGTTAAAGAGATGAAGCAATTGCCCAAATATAAATTCACCCCCGTAATTATGTTGACTACGGAATCTGGGGATAGCAAGTTACAAGAAGGTAAGGCCGCGGGTGCGAAAGCCTGGGTGGTTAAGCCGTTTAAACCGGACCAAATGCTGCAAGCCGTTTCTAAGTTAGTGATGTAGCGATCGCTTAATCAATAATCGCTCTGAAACCGTCTTTAGCGAAACTCTAGGCCCAGAATGGGTGGTGGGAAGCTTAACGCGAAGACGAAGCGTAGCAGCGTTGGCACAGGAAGGATAGAAAATGGAAATCAAAGAGAGTCCGCCGGGAACGTTACAACTTATTGGCGAAGCGACCATCTACACGGCGGCTGAGCTGAAACTAGGTTTGCTGACTCAGCTCAGTAGACATGACCAACTCGTGGTCGATCTTTCGGAGGTGAGCGAGATTGACAGCGCAGGAATGCAATTGCTTATTTTGCTCAAACGTGAAGCAAACGAAAAGGGTAAGGTGCTTAAGCTGTCGGGGCACAGCAGCGCTACAAAGGAGTTGTTTGAACTTTACGATATAACAGCCCTGTTCGGTAACTTCAGCGATAGTAGCCATCCAGCCGACGGGAGCGCAACCTCATGAACGCCGATAACCCGCAAATTACCTTTTTAGAGGAATGCCGAGAACTCCTCGTGGAGATGGAGGAAGCGTTGCTATCTCTGGAGAATAACCCTAGCGATGCGGATATGATTAACGCCGTCTTTCGCGCGATCCATACCATTAAAGGGTCGGGGGGTGTTTTCGGTTTTGATGATGTCGTTGACTTTACCCACGTTGTTGAGAATGTACTGGACAAGGTCCGCAGCGGTGATATCGCGGCAACCAGCGATTTGATCTCGGACCTCTTGCTTAGTCGCGACCACGTGACGCTGTTGGTGGAAGAGGCCGTAGGCGTTGGCAAGGAACTAAATGACAAGGAACGCCAACAAGGTAGCGAAATACTGGACAGGATGCGTGTTCTGCTTAACCAAGGTAGCGCTCCCAAGACGGCGAGCGCGCCAACTGGGGCGGAGCAGCCAGCGACGCCAATACCGGAAAAGGCCGCCGACGGCGTGGTGAGTGGCAATTGGCATATATCGCTTCGCTTCGGTCTGGACGTACTACGCAATGGGATGGATCCCATGGCCTTTGTCTCGTATCTGAAGAACTATGGCGATATCGTCTTTATAAAAACACTGATTCATGCTATCCCGCCGGCAAAAGAGATGGATCCGGAGAGCTGTTATCTAGGATTCGAAATAGACCTCAAGAGCGATACAGGCCGAGAAACTATCGAGAACGTTTTCGAATTCGTACGTGAAGACTGCGCCATTCGCATCCTTGCGCCTCATTGCTCGCTCGACGAGTACAAAAAACTTATTGAAGGATTGGGCGAAGGTGAGGTAACGCTGGGAGAAATGCTTATAAAAGGCGGTGCATTAACCCGAGATGAGCTTGGCCAGATTTTACACACTCAGCCCGAGGACGATGACGTCGAAGAGTTTGACGATGAGCACCAATTGGAAGGCGCGCTCGCTGAGGAATCTTCCGCCGATAGCAACACCGCTAACGTCGCGTCGTCGAAAACAGAGGCCACACGCGGGCGCAAGGCCGCAGAGCATAAGACGATTCGCGTTGATGCCGAGAAGCTGGACATCCTGATCAACCTTGTGGGCGAGATGGTGATTGCGGGAGCGGGTACGCGTTTGCTCGCCCATCGTACCGGTGAAACTGCGTTGGTGGAATCCATGTCTATGATGTCGCGGCTCGTGGAAGAAATCCGCGACAGTACACTGCGACTTCGCATGGTGCAGATCAGCGGTACGTTTAATCGTTTTAACCGGGTCGTGCGCGATATTAGTCGCGGCCTTGGTAAGGAAGTTAAGCTGGAAATTAGCGGCGGCGAGACCGAGTTAGACAAAACCGTCGTGGAAAAAATTGGCGATCCACTAATGCACCTCGTTCGCAATGCCTTGGACCACGGTATCGAGACGGCGGATGAGCGAATTGCGCAAGGAAAGCCGGCGAGCGGCTGTTTAAAGCTTAATGCCTACCATGACTCAGGCAGCATTGTTATCGAGATATCCGATGACGGGCGCGGACTGGATCGTGACAAGATCCTCGCTAAAGCTGTTGAGCGTGGAATTGTTGAGCCCGATCAGGCGGTCACAGACCAGGAAATCTGCCGCTACATTTTCGAAGCCGGTTTCTCTACGGCAGCGGAAGTGACGAACGTTTCCGGTCGCGGCGTTGGCATGGATGTAGTGAAAGAAAATATTGAGGCCCTTCGCGGAACGGTCGACGTGAGAACGCAACCAGGGCAAGGTACGACTATGATCATCAGATTGCCGTTAACTCTAGCGATTATTGACGGTTTTTTGGTCGGGGTTGGCGGCACATCCTACATTATTCCGTTAGATATGGTGGTTGAATGTCTGGAACTTAAGGAGCTCGAAGACCAGGACTTGGTGCAGGGAAGTTATATTAATTTGCGCGGCGAGGCGCTCCCGTACTTACGTTTAGGTGAGGTGTTTGGGGAACGCGGGGACGGACACACAAGGGAGAATGTTGTAATTGTCAGGGTCGGTGAGGTCAAGGCAGGGCTGGTCGTCGATGAGCTGTTGGGTGAATTTCAAACCGTCATAAAGCCGCTTGGCAAGATTTTCCAACACCTGCGAAGCATCAGTGGTTCGACTATTCTGGGCAGTGGCGAGGTCGCCGTTATACTCGACGTTCCGGGCCTTGTTGAGCAAGCCGCCGCAGGTGGATTTAAGCAGACGAGGGTGGGGCATTCAACGAAACGCGGGCCTGAGTCGTCAACGACAATTCACTAGGAGTCGCAACGACGCTGCGCTGCAGCAGCTTAACGGAGAGCGGGTTATGGTACAAGTAGTTCAACACACGGATAGCGCGGTAAAGGGCGAAACCGGCCATGAAACGAGGAAGTATCTTTCTTTCGTCATGCATGGCAACTTCTACGCTATCGAGATTTTAAGAATTAAAGAAATCATTGAATTCGGCGAAATTACCGCCGTTCCTATGATGCCCAATTTTGTATGCGGAGCAATAAACCTTCGTGGGCAGGCCATACCGGTCATGGACTTGGGGCGTCGCCTCGGTAAACCGTCCTTTGATGCCAGTCGCCGTACCTGTGTTTTGGTTGTGGAGATGACGGCGGCGGATTTATGCATGGACGTGGGCGTCGTTGTTGATTCGGTAAGCCGCGTAATGGACATTTCGTCTGCGACAATGGATCCGCCACCTACGTTTGGCGGCCAATTACGCGCCGACTTCATGCTGGGTATGGGGAAAGTAGAGGGTCAGTTCGTTATCGTTCTTAATATAGATCGCGTCTTGTCCTTCGATGATCTTGATATGCTTTCTTATATACAGGGAGACGTCGACGTAGCGACTTTAGTTGCGAATAAAGAGGAGGATAAAGACGACGATGAAAGAGATGATCGGGCCAATTAGGCGCCAGAGAGAGTTAGGTCTTCGGGGCATCGAAGGTCGTTATTAGGAACAGCATGTAAATGCTAAAAGTTTAGTGTTATCAATTTTTAAAAGTTGGTATAGGTTAGGCGAAAAAAAGGAAGGATGAAATGACTTTTCTGCAAAATCTTAAGGTTAGGACAAAAATTATGATCGTATTGGCGCTTCCCTTAGCGCTGATGACGGTGTTGGCGTTCGTCTCGATTAGTGCAT
>CALZJI010000546.1 GCA_945787615.1 uncultured Chromatiaceae bacterium
CCTAAGCGCGTATGGTGCAAGAACAAAAATGCTAAGCGGTCGACGCGGTTTCCCCCCTGAATCCAGAAATCGGCGTTCAGTTTGCGATTTTCAAGGTCGTGTGATCGCTCTGCCCTACGGCTAAGGCTATTGGAACTTACGGTACACCCGTGTAACGTTTCGCTACGAATGGTGATGAGAATTGCAGCACGGAAAACCTTCCCGATGGTTAAGCTTTGCCCATTTGTGTCGATGCATACTTATACCCATATGGGAGCTGGGATAATTCTCACGGAACAACGAGTTTTCATGCCATGAGTGATCGACAACAGCGTCTACTGGAGATGGTGGACAAAATGCCCGCATTTTCCAATAGCGTGACCAAAGTTCTCCAGCTAACCTCCAACATTAATTTCTCGCCCAAAGAATTGGTTGATGTCATCGATCATGATCCAGTCATGACGATCAAGATTCTTAAACTTGTTAATTCAGCCTATTTCGGGCTATCCAGAGAGATCGTGTCGATAAAGCAGGGCGTCGTCATTCTGGGAATCAATACCCTGAAGAATTTGGCCATCACCATCGCCGCCATGGGCATGCTGCCACAAAGAAGCGGTGGCAGATTCGATAGCAGTAGCTTTTTACTCCACTCCTTGGGCGTTGCAACCATCGCGCGACTCCTTAGCCAAAAACTCAGCATTTCCTCGAAAGACGCTACCGATTATTTTGTCGCGGGGTTGCTACACGACTTCGGTAAAGTTGTTCTAGTGCAGTTCATGTCCGAGGAGATGGAGAGAGCCCTGGAGAGAGCGGCAGGTGAGGAACTTCCACTACGTCTAACCGAAATGCAAGAAATCGGATCAGACCACACCGAACTAGGCGGCATGTTGGGTGAGAAATGGCAACTCCCGGCGGACCTCGTCACCAGTCTAAGAGAGCACCATAATCCGGTAACTGCGGGTGACGCCGCGAAGATGCGTGATTGTGTTATCGCCGCTAACTTAATCGTAAAGCGCGTCGAGTTCGGTAGTGCGGGAAATCCGGTTATTGAAAACTTACCTGACCCCGTGGTTGAGCGGTTCGGCATGGGACTCGGCGACCTTCATGAGTCGTTGGGCGATATAACGGAAGACTTGGAAAAAACGCGCGTATTCGCTTCGCTTTAGTCGACACATTTCGGCTCATAGCGAGAACAACCTATGGTGATTAAGTATTATAGGAGCGGTCGCTGACCGCGATAGTGTGGTATTGAAAGCCCGGTTCATCACTAGCGAGGATTGTTCCTACAAACCTTTCGTATTTCTGGTGATAAGGGCTGCGGAAAACATTATCCAAAGATTGCGCCGGTTTTTTGCTCAGATTCAAGGCGCGGCAAGTGGCGCATATTGGAATATACAACAATTGCCATAACGCAGAAGCTGAGTAAAAAGACTAGCAAGGTTGGATAATTATTTTTTTCCGTGGCCCTGCATACGGATTAAGACTGCGTTTTCAACGTACGGGAGTAACTTAAATATATGAACTTCACATTTCACGGTGTGCGAGGCTCTATTCCTTCCCCTGGCCCCAAAACCGTTAAGTATGGTGGTAATACGACGTGCATTGAGGTACGTGGAAATAATAACGAAATAATCATCCTCGATGCCGGTACTGGCATATTCCCTCTCGCTCAATCATTGTTGGCGGAATTACCGGTAATTTGCCACATACTCATATCCCACACACACTGGGATCATATTCAAGGTCTCCCCTTTTTTACTCCGTTATTTATCCCGGGAAACAAAATCACTATTCATGGCGCCACCGATCCCATCGGCCAACGCGACGTGAGCGAAGTGTTAAACCGACAAATGGAATACGCCTATTTTCCCATCCGAGAAGCAGAACTAAACGCAAATATCGAGTACGTTTCGTTAAAGGACAGGCAAACTTTCGACATCGGATCCGTCAAAGTCGAAACGATGTTAATGAATCACCCCGCGTTGAATTACGGCTACAAAGTAAGTTGCGGCGGCAAGTCTCTATTCTTCACCGGCGACCACGAGTGGCCCTACAACATCTATGAACCGGATGATGAGGAGTATGATGACTTCGAAGAGCAAATACAGCTACGGCGCAAAGAGACCATCGATTTTATCCGTGGTGTCGACGCCCTTATTGTAGACACCTCATATACCGACGAAGAATACCCCGCCAAGAAAGGCTGGGGACACGGAACTTTCAGTACATCTATTGCAGTCGCCCGAGAGGCGGGTGTCAAACACTGCTTCTTCACCCACCACGAACCAACACGCAGCGATGAACACTTGGAAAGCGTATTTCGAGAAGCTTTGGAAAAAAACGCCGACGGACGTATAACCAACGAACCGGAATTCCACCTCGCCCAAGAAGGCGTCAAATTTGACCTGTGCCTGGCGAACTTACACTCATGTCGCCATCGGGTTTGAAACAGACCTTTGTGTTGCGAAACCGTAAGCTACTGTTTTGTAGAGTAGCTTACGGTTTCGCAACACAAAGGAATAAAGTGCTGGTCGATACATATACTAACAACTCGCCACGCCCAGGAGTGAAACATAGTAAAGATAACGAGAATAAAGGCTACTTGAGGCAGCCATTTTTTTTGATATAATAATGACCATGGTTAGATGACTATAGGCGTTTGCGATGAAGATGCAAGTATCAAAATCACAATTTAAGGCTAAAGCCTTGGAGATGTTTCGAGAAGTAGAATCTACTGGAGAGTCAGTTATTGTGACTGATCATGGCAGTCCCACGATTGAAGTGCGGCCATACCGTAAGATGGAACGTGGCCCTTTAGAGGTGCTTAAAGGCTCTGTGATTGAGTATTCGAATCCTACTAATTCGGTTGGCGAAGACGATTGGGAGAGCGTGAATGATCGTTCTTGACACCCACGCGCTTATTTGGTGGGTTAACGGAGATCGCAAGCTGTCATTACGTGCTAGTAAAGTAATTTGTAAAATCCTGAAGGATGGGGGCGAGTTGCTTGTATCGTCGATTACAGCATGGGAAATTGCAATGCTTGTCAAGAAAGAACGGTTGTTATTAACAATGGACATATCAGAATGGATTGCTACTACGGCTGCAATTGATGGAGTTCGATATGTCCCTATCGACAATGAGCTTGCATTGCACTCGGTTGATCTGCCTGGTGAGTTCCACCCAGATCCCGCAGATAGAATGATTACGGCACTGGCTAGGCGGTATAACCTACCGTTGGTTACAGCTGATGAGCGTATTCGGAACTACAAATTCGTTAAGACAGTTTGGTAGGAAAAAAGAGAGCCATGGTCAAATGTAGTGCCTAGCGTTCCATTAGGCGACGCCGAAATGCCCAACGCTCCTCTGCTACGGAAAGCCTGTGTGTTGCGAATTCGTAAATTAACGGCAATCGGAGTTTGAAAAAGTCCACGACAGTGCTTTTGCCGTCGATAGCGTTCAAGGTTGGCGACGTTTGGGATTGTAGATTTCATCGTAGTATTGCTTGAAGTGATTTCAAGTAGCGACTAGAAGAATAAACGTCAATATAATATTTGAGCCGAATGGCACTTACTTAGGGCTCGCGTCAAAATTAATTCACATTTTGGGCGCTGAGGCGCTCGCCTGGCAAGGCGTAAAAACGCCGGAATATAAATATCTTTCAAGTTTTTGCAACACAGCCAGGCGAGATGGATCGACGTCCAAAATGTGAATTAATTTTGACGCGAGCCCTAAGCCAAAATGTAGGGTGGGTTAGCGTCTTTTTGTGTAACCCACCAAGCGTTACGTAGTAACTCGACCTGTTTTTTATGAGTGCCTAGCGGCACAACTGGTGGGTTACGGCGCAAAAAGACGCACCTCGGTAATAGCTCCATGCATTACCCTAGCTCCTGCATCCATGCAGTCGTAACCCACCCTACATCGGGTATAGAATCGCTTAAGTAAGTGCCATTCATATTTGAGCCCTTTTTTGCTTCTCAAATGGCGTGTCCGTAGCGAACTTACACTCATGTCGCCATCGGCGTTTGAAACAGACCTCGGCAGGGTAATTGCCACCGGGAATCATCGATGTCCGCAGCTTCTGCGTTACGGCAAGTGTTGCATATTCCAATATGCGCCACTTGCCGCGCCTTGAATCTGAGCAAAAATCCAGCGAACTAAGGAGTCAATTTTATTGTATAAAGGTCAACCGACTTTTTACCGTGCTTAGTTCGGCTTTTTTCTCGATGAAAACGGCCTGAACGATGGGGTGGAACGTTTGAGAAAGTATATCGCCGCCGGGGGGAAACGGTCGTGCTTAGGGACCCATCCCTGAGGCTATTACCAATGTATTCTCTAATCCAAGCTGAGATTTTATGTCACTACCTATCACATTTATGTCAAAATAACGTCCAACGTTTCCCGTAACGAACAAAACACGGCCTAATTAGAAAAACACGTCTGTCATGCCAATCAATCGACCGCTCCGGCTGTTGCTGGGCCTCGGAATTACCGTCGCGCTACTCGTCATTCTCGCCATGATGCTGTTCGTTACAGAAGCGGCGCTCAGCGTATGGGACCAGCTAAAGGACGTCCCGAGTTGGGTATTTTACGGGTACGTTGCCGCTATTTTACTCATTGGTGGCGGTGGCGGCTGGGCGGTATGGCGCTTATTGATCCCCCGTAAACGCAAGGACAACGGCTCGACCTATACACCCCCTAAGGAGGCGGAGATAACTGCGCGGTTGGAGAAAGCCGCTAAAGCGGGCATAGACATCGACGCTGCCGTCGATGAGTTGGAGGATCTAAAACAACGCCGTGCAACGGGGCAGGTCCATGTTGCGTTCTTTGGCAACATTAGCACGGGTAAAAGCGCATTAATCCGAGCGCTGGTGCCAAGCGCCGACGTCGTTATCAGTGCGCGGGGCGGCACGACGCGAACCGTGAACCGTTATATTTGGCGGACGGCAGCCGGTGACGAGCTCATCGTGTCGGATATTCCGGGGAGTAACGAGGTCGGCCGTCAATTGGATGAGCTTTCGCGCGAAGAAGCGTTGCGCGCACACATTGTCGTTTATGTCTGCGACGGCGATCTAACACGAACCCAGATGCAGGAATTACAGATGTTGTTGTCGTTGACAAAACCGACCATCGTGGCCTTTAACAAAGCCGACCTTTATTCTCAGTCTGCCTTAGACCAGATTCGCCAGCGACTTCACCAACACCTCGATCATGCCATGGAGGCTGAAATCGTCGCCATTAGCGCCGGCGGAACGGAAGAGATCGTACGCGTATATCCAGATGGCCGGGAAGAGACAAGCTCGCGGGAGCGCCCCCCTCGGGTCGAGCCGCTTAAACTCGCACTTCAACGACAGATCGATGATCAACTGGATACGCTGGAAGCGCTACGCGACAGCGCCGTATTTGTTCTCGTGGCCCATAAACTGGACCAAGCCAAGAGCACTTACCAACAACACGAGGCCGACAAGATCATACGCCGGCAGACTCAAAAGGCGATTGTGGCCGCGTTGGCAACCGTTAGTCCCGGCACGGACATTGTGGTCCAGGGTTACCTTGGAGCCAGCATGGTCAAAGCCCTCTGTGACAATTACGAGGCAGCGGTACGAAAACTCGACATAGAGCGGTTCCTTGAGCTCGCCCAACTGCGGTTGAGCAAAACGCTACCATTAATACTCGCCGTCGCCGGTAATGGCTTGAAAGCCTTCCCCGGTGTCGGCACGGTCGCCGGCGGCCTTATCCATGCCGTCGCCTACGGCCTCATTTTCGATGCGCTTGGTCGAACGGTGAAGCATACGCTCGAAAGTCGCGGCGAATTTAGACCCGCCCCTGCGGTTGTATTATTTGGGGAGAACCTTAGTGAAAATTTGGACACGCGCGCGAGACGCTTTGTTGAATTGGCGCTCTCAGCAACGCGCAACAAAGAAAACGCCAGCTGAACAAGACAGCACCGGCGAGGACCATCTTGACCTTGCCCGAGAAAGCTTGCGCGAGCTTCTACATGACCAACGGGTCCCAAACGTGGTTCGCGACGCCCTGGCGAGTGATTACGAAGAAGTGGAAGCCATGTTGGAAAAACTTGAGCATGGCCATCTTCACATTGCCGTGTTCGGCCGTGTCGGCGTCGGCAAGTCTTCGTTGCTTAACGCTTTGCTCGGTGAACAACGTTTTCGCACCAGTCCGCTTCACGGCGAAACCCGGCGCAGCGAGATGGTTAATTGGGAAACCCACGACGCTGGCGGCGTTTTCCTCATTGATACGCCGGGAGTAGACGAAGTAGACGGCGAGACGCGCGAGCGTCTGGCCCTCGAAGGGGCGTCCCGCGCCGACCTGGTCCTGTTTGTGGTCGACAGCGACATCATGGACACGGACCTCCATGCGCTTCGAACATTAACCCAACAACGACGCCCGATCATTGTTGTCCTCAACAAAGCCGATCGCTATTCGGCCGCAGATAAGTCCACGCTCCTGGCTTCCTTACAGGATCACTTAGCCGACTATATCGACAAGGTCAATATCGTTTGTTCCGCGGCCCAACCCGCACCCCAAACCATCATTGCGATCAACGCCGACGGAACCGAGACCGAGCGCTCACGACAACCGTCCATTGATGTGGCCGAGGTCAAACAGCGCCTATGGTCTATCCTTGAGAGCGAAGGTAAAACACTTGCCGCCCTGAATGCCAGTCTCTTTGCCGGTAACTTGAGCGAACAAATTGCCGAACGCGTGATGGCCGCGCGAAAATCCGTGGCAGAGAAAGTAGTCAGGACGTACTGTATTGCGAAAGGCATCGCAGTGGCGTTAAATCCGGTACCCGTCGCGGATCTGCTTGCCGCGGCGATCGTCGATGTATCCATGGTCGTGCATTTGTCCAAAGTCTATGGCATCCCCTTAACGCGAAGGGAAGCCACATCACTTATTCAAGTAACATTGGCGCAAATGATAGCGCTGATGGGAACTGTTTGGGCCGTGAACATCGCATCATCGGCACTTAAAGCGGGCACAGGCGGGCTATCAACGGCCATCACCGGCGGCGCTCAGGGGGCCGTGGCCTATTACAGCACCTACGTGGTTGGCCAGGTGGCGGAACGCTACATCGCCCAAGGCAAGTCATGGGGCGAATTCGGGCCAAAACAGGTAGTACGCGACATCCTTGACAGCCTCAACCGAGAGTCCGTGATGGCACAAGCTCGCCATGACATTCTTGCCCAGCTCAAGAGCAGCGCGAAGAACTAGAAACCGTTACGCGGCGCACTTAGGGCTCGCGTCGAAATTAATTCACATTTTGGACATCGATCCATCTCGGCTGGCTGCGTTGCAAAAACTTGAAAGATATTTATATTCCGGCGTTTTTGCGCCTTGCCAGGCGAGCGCCTCA
>CALZJI010000547.1 GCA_945787615.1 uncultured Chromatiaceae bacterium
AGACTTCAATATCAAAGAATGGAAACGCACGTTAAAAGAGATTGGAGGATTGGATTTTGATGTGGCCGTCTACTCACACAGCGCCAGCGGCGAGCCCGCAGGCACTAAGGCGCAAGTCATCGAAACGATTGAATATATCGAGGATGTTCAGGCCGCGATTGGCGCTGAATTCGAAAAAGGGACTTCCTTTGTAGAAATTCCCAATACGGTGAAACTCCCTAAATATCAAGATTGGGCAATGTATGACCAATGGCTGCCATTGAACGTATGGCGCATCATGTTGGATGGTGCCATGGGTCCTTTTCCTTGGCGCCCGGTGCACGCCTACGAAGGACATAACTAAACGGCATAAGGGGAATACGGGGAACCGGGTAAACTGTGATCGTAACGTCATAGACGTGTTAGGGCGGCGGAAAATAATAATTATCCAAAGAATGCGCCGGATTTTTGCTCAGATTCAAGGCGCGGTAAGTGGCGCATATTGAAATATGCAACACTTGCCGTAACGC
>CALZJI010000548.1 GCA_945787615.1 uncultured Chromatiaceae bacterium
CGCAGATTGTTTTACGGTTGCTCGACGGCTTACGCCGAACGCCTGCCGGCAGCATCGTCCATAAACACCTGAAGTTGATGCTGGAGAAACACGAGGCGGGTCACGCGGAGTTAGAACAGACCTATGCCGGTCTCGTCGACATGCTCCTTAACGCGTTTGTTTCCCGCGTGCCTCCGGACTCGCCATTGCAGGTTCAACTGAGACTCCTGTTACTGCGCCTCTCTCCTCCCCTCTCCACCGCCGAACTTACGACGTTACGCAATTGCCTCCTCACCTACTTCGAGCAAGTATCGAACGTGCAAGTATTCCCTCCGGAGCTGGCTGAACAAGCGCTTGTGCCTGCACTAGACAGCACGCAACAACTGGCAAGCTCACGCGCAGCAGCATCGCTCACTCTCCGTGAAGAGCCACAGACCGATAATAGTACGCTCCACTTTGTGGAACGCCGACGGGTTCCGCGCCTGCAAGCGACCGGAACAACCCGGGTTGACTCGGTATACCGCCAGCATCTCAATGAAAAGAAAGACACGATCCAGAAAATACAGAATAGTTTGGCGAGCCAGATTAATGATGCGCGACGGCAAAACGAAGAGTTTGGGGTGTTATTGGATGTTGAGTTAGAAGCGCTTCGCCAAGCAGATAGCCAACAGGAGTTAGAATTACTTCGCAAGACACTTATCGCGGAAGTCGAAAAGCTTTATAGCGTTCACCAGTCGTTTGCATCACGCCTCGACAGTACCCAAAAGTATCTCGAACTCATTGAAGCCGATAGCCAACAGTTGAGCGACGAACTAACGCGCGTGCATTTACTAAGCCTAACGGACGACCTAACGGACTTACCAAATCGTCGTGCGTTTATGCGTCGTCTTGAAGATGAAGTTGGCCGCGTACAACGTTACGGAAACGAGCTGCCACTCGTCCTTATTGATATCGATGGGTTTAAGCAAATAAACGACAAATACGGCCATCCTTTCGGCGACAAAGTTCTACGCGTATACGCAAGAAACATTCTTTCCATCTTTCGCCATCATGATATGGTCGCCCGTTATGGGGGAGAAGAGTTTGCGGTCCTTCTTCCCAACACCGATAAAGGAGGCGCAATGAGCGCCGTAGCCAAGGTTCAACGTCGAACTGCCGAACAACGCATCGAACACAATGGCGCGATGATTCCTGTACCGACATTTTCCGCAGGCCTCGCCCTTTATCAATCAGGCGAAACGCCTACGGACATTATCGAACGCGCGGATAACGCCCTTTACCGCGCCAAGCATCAAGGCCGCAACAGAATCGAACTTGCCCCCGAGGAGGACTTAAGCCCAAAACCCTCACCGGATCCCGACGCCCTTCCCTAACCGGGCTTTCTCAGCAGCGGCTCAGCGCACTACGCGGGCGGTCGAGGACAAAATTCTGCTGTATACCGTTAATTCGTAGGCCACGCTCCGACTATTGCGCACAATCTCCAGCCGATTTACTACGAGCGAGCCCTAAGGCCGCTGATCCGCCTCGACGCCTTCTTTTGCAACCGGCATTAGATCCGCTTTGCTAATCCCTAGTCTCAACGCTGCCGCGCTGGCCACGTAAATAGAGGAATAGGTCCCCACCAGCACGCCAATGATCAGCGCTAGAGAAAAGCCGTGTATTATTTCCCCGCCAACTAAAAAAAGCGCGGTCAAAACTAATAACGTCGTCAACGATGTCATCAATGTACGAGATAAGGTCTGGTTTATAGATCGGTTTACCACGTCTAACGGCGCTACCTTTCGCATTTTTCGGAAATTTTCTCGGATGCGATCGAACACAACGATCGTGTCGTTTAACGAATAACCTATTACGGCCAACAATGCGGCCAAGACGCTGAGATTGAAATCCAATTGAAACAGAGAAAATATCCCCACGGTAATCAGTACGTCGTGGACCAACGCCGCGACAGCCCCAACCGCAAAGCGCTTCTCAAAACGTACGGACACATAAATCAATATCCCAAACAACGCAATTAACATGGCCAAACCACCGTCCTCAGTTAACTCGTCACCCACCTGCGGTCCTACGAACTCAACACGTCGCATCTCCACGCCACCGGAGGCTTGTTCCCGTAACGCCTTCAATACCTCGCTACTGATGGTGGCGCTGTTTACACCCTCACGTGGTGCAATACGGACCAATACGTCCGTCACCGTGCCAAAGTGCTGAACGACCGCATCCCCTAGCTCTGCATTCTTTAACGCTTCGCGCACTTGGGATAAATCGGCGGGCTGTTCGTAACCCACTTCGATCAACGTGCCACCCGTAAAGTCGATCCCAAAATCAAGTCCTCGCACGAACAGCGAAACGATGGCAATGAGCATAAGCGCTCCCGATATCATCATGGCCGGGCGACGCTTACCCATGAAATCGAAATTAAAATCTTCTAATAGTTGGCGCATGGACGGTCACTCAATCTGTGTCGGTGTGGCGATGGGTTTTCTATTGTCCCGTTGTTTGGACAATTTATCTGAATTCGCAATCATATGGCCAGCGTCGAAACACGGCGACCACCGTACATTAAGTTAATGGCGGCTCGCGTACCCATAATTGCGGTAAACATGGAGGTCAAAATTCCGATACACAATGTCACGGCGAATCCTTTTATTGGGCCCGTACCAAAACCAAAAAGCACAATGGCTGCAATCAATGTCGTGATGTTGGCATCAGCAATAGTCGAGAATGCTTTTTCATACCCGGCATGAATACTCGCTTGGGGCGAGTTCCCATTTCGTATTTCTTCGCGTATACGCTCGAAAATAAGCACGTTAGCGTCGACCGCCATCCCCACCGTCAGAACGATACCTGCGATCCCGGGTAGGGTTAAGGTTGCCTGAAACATGGACAGGACGGCCACGAGTAACACCAGATTGACAGTAAGGGCAAGGTCCGCGACTAAACCAAACGCGCGGTAATAAAACGCCATAAAAATCAAAACTAAAACAAAGCCAATTTGGATCGAAAGAAAACCTTGATCGATATTGTCCTTACCCAGGCTGGGACCAACCGTCCGCTCTTCCACAATATCGATAGGCGCGGACAAAGCGCCTGCCCGCAGCAACAACGATAGATCACGGGCTTCTTCCGTACTATCCAAGCCAGTGATCTGAAAACGCTTGCTGAACGGTTCGCGAATGCGTGCGACATTGATAACCTCTTCTACGCGCCGCCTAGTCTTGACTGTCTCACCGTCGACGAGCTTGGTCTCCGATTTATTTTCAATAAACACCACCGCCATCAGTTTGCCGACGTTCTCTTTGGTGGTATTCAGCATTTTTTTGGCACCCTTTCCATCGAGACTAATGAATACCGCTGGACTGCCATCGGTCTGATCTATCCCCGACGCCGCATCGGTAATCTGATCGCCCGTTACAATAATGCGCTTCTTGAGCAAAATGGGACTGCCATCGCGCTCCTTATATAACTTGGTACCGGCCGGCACACGCCCAGATACGGCGTCTTGTGCATTATGAGTTTCGTCCGCCATGCGGAACTCCAACGTCGCCGTCGCGCCGAGTATTTCTTTGGCACGAGCAGTATCTTGGATTCCGGGCAGCTGCACAACGATACGACTAAGCCCTTGTTGTTGAATCACCGGTTCGGCAACACCGAGCTCGTTAACGCGATTACGCAATGTGGTGATATTTTGTTGCACCGCAAAGCGCTGCACATCGCTACTTTCTTGCTCACTGAGTGTTAGCAACAGCGAAACTTTGCCGCCCTCGTCAAGTTCGCGTTGCTCTAGCGTATTAAATTCGCGTCTGATTAACTCTCGGCTCGAATCAAGATCCTCCG
Source organism: uncultured Chromatiaceae bacterium (assembly GCA_945787615.1). Lineage (GTDB taxonomy): Bacteria > Pseudomonadota > Gammaproteobacteria > JAADHS01 > JAADHS01 > CALZJI01. The sequence goes on from CALZJI010000548.1 coordinate 3,817, forward strand.
CGTTGCGAAATCTAACTTGTACTCCGTCGTCGGCACGTCGACCGATAGACAAGTAACGAATTTTATTGCTACGAAGTAATGCGCGCAGATCACCAACGTAACGCTCCTCGGCTTGCTTCACGGCAGCATCCATATCCACTTCCATCAGAAAATGAACCCCACCACGTAAATCCAACCCCAAGAACATTGGTTTTGCTTTCAACGCCCGAAGCCAGCCTGGCGTCGCTGGCGCTAGATTCAGAGCCACAACGTAATTAATCCCTAACGCGTTCTTTACCGCCTTCTGGCCCTTGAGTTGATTTTCCGTATCGGAGAAACGCACTAACATTCCCCGCTCGATAAACTCCACAGCCTTATAAGCAATGCCCGCTTCTTGCAATGCCACTTCTACTGTACTTTTCGTCGTCTCATCCACAACAGCCATACGGCTCCCCGAAACCTGAAGTGAGGGGTCTTCACCGAATAGATTCGGCAGCGCATAGAGCGATGCGGCGACAACGACTAACGCAATAAGTGTATACTTCCAGATCGGATATTGATTGATCATGAATTGTTATCCCAATCTTAACGCGAGCAAACGCTACAAGGTTTCGTATTAATGCTCTTCCTTTAGCGAACCTTTGGGTAACAGCGACGAAACCGCTGTTTTCTGGACCTTGATCCTTACGCCCTCGGCGACCTCTAAAATCAAAAAACTTTCGTCGATTTTAGTTATACGGCCGAGCACCCCACCACTCGTAACGACTTCGTCGTTTTTTGACAAGGCCTCAACCATTTTCTTGTGCTCTTTTGCCCGCTTGATTTGTGGTCGCATCAGTAAAAAATAAAACACGACAAAAATAAGAATAAGCGGAATAAAGCTCAGCCAGCTTGCCTCTTGCCCAGCCGCGGGCGCGCCTTGAGCCCACGCATCAGAAATAAATAAGCTCATAACCCTTCCTTTTGTCTCAAAAATTAATTGTTTTAGTATGTTTTTTAGTCGCGCGTGCAATATACCTGAGCATCGCTCGCGGCGATGGTTGGATAAGGTACCGGTGAAACAAAGCGCGTATTATGACATATTCGTCCCATTTTGCGTGCGTTTCCCGTAAAACTCAGAAACGAATTGATCGAGCGATCCAGCGGCAATGGCCCCGCGCAATCCCCTCATTAGCGCCTGGTAATAATATAGATTATGAATCGTATTGAGTCGCGAGCCCAATATCTCATTGCATTTATCTAGGTGACGTAGATATGCTCGGCTATAATACCTACAGGTATAACAGCCGCAATGCTCATCCAACGGTCGAGTATCCGTTTTATAGCGGCTATTGCGGATCCTTATCTCACCTTTGGTCACAAACAAATGTCCATTCCTGGCGTTACGCGTGGGCAATACGCAATCAAACATGTCCACCCCGCGCCTAACCGCTTCGACAATATCCTCCGGTGTTCCAACGCCCATGAGATACCGAGGCTGATCCTTCGGCATCTCGGGAATAAGGCATTCCAACACACCGAGCATCTCTTCTTTCGGTTCGCCAACAGACAAGCCTCCGATACCAAATCCGTCAAACCCGATCTCCTTCAATCCGGCTAAAGAGGCCTGTCGTAAGCGGGGATACATACCACCCTGGACGATGCCGAATAGCGCAGCAGCGCTCTCTCCATGGGCATGCTTGCTACGTCGCGCCCAACGCAATGACAATTCCATCGACGAACGCGCGTCTAATTCAGTGGCAGGATAAGGAGTGCATTCATCGAAAATCATCACAATATCCGCACCCAGCGCACGCTGAACAGCCATGGAGCGTTCAGGGTCTAAAAAAACCTTTTCGCCGTCAACGGGGGAACGAAATTCCACACCAGCCTCCGAGATCTTTCGCATTTCACCCAGACTAAAGACTTGGAAACCACCGGAGTCGGTTAGAATGGGGCCATCCCAATGCATAAATCCATGGAGGTCGCCGTGGATATGAATAACATCAACGCCGGGGCGCAACATTAAATGAAATGTATTTCCAAGGATTATCTCCGCGCCCGTACCGCTAAGTTCTTCCGGCGTCATACTCTTTACGGTGCCGTAGGTGCCCACAGGCATAAATGCAGGGGTCTCCACTGTGCCTCGCGGAACCGTGATGCGACCACGCCGTGCCTGTTGATCGCACTGCAAAAGTTCAAACCTCATGGCTCCCGGTCCCACCCTGTAGGTGGCGGCGGCGCAGCCCAGATCAGCATCGCGTCGCCGTAGCTGAAAAATCGGTATCGCTGTGCCACGGCATGAGCATATGCACCCATAACATTGTCATAACCACCGAAGGCGCATACCAACATTAACAACGTTGACTCAGGAAGATGAAAATTCGTAATCATGCCGTCGATGCTATGGAACCGATAGCCGGGATAAATAAAGATATCGGTATCGCCCACAAATGGGGCGATGTTGCCCGATTGTGACGCCGTCTCCAGGCCTCGTACTACCGTCGTACCGACGGCCAAGACTCTCCCGCCGCGACTTCTGGTCCGCATAACAGCCTCACATAGCTCCGAGCTAACTTTCACATATTCACGGTGCATGCGATGTTCATCCAGCCGATCCACGCGAACCGGTTGAAAGGTACCTGCGCCAACGTGAAGGGTCGTAAAAGCGTACTCAATTCCGTTGTCCCTCAAAGCCGCCAACAACGAATCATCGAAATGAAGCCCCGCAGTCGGCGCCGCGACGGCACCCGGATGACGCGCATAAACCGTTTGATAGCGTGTTAGATCCTCGTCATTTGGGTGCCTTCGAATATACGGGGGTAACGGTACTGACCCCTTCTCTTCGAGTATCTCGAGGACCGAGCGAGGACCTTCAAATTCAAGCTCAAGAAACTCGCCATGGCGGCTCGTTATGGTGGCGAAGACAGTCCGTTCTAAACACAAGCGACTCCCTTGCTGCGGCCTCTTGCTGGCGCGCACCATAGCGAGGGCCCGCCGTTCATCAAGAACGCGTTCCACCAATACTTCAACCTGGCCACCGCTGTCTTTTTTTCCGCGAAGGCGTGCCGGAATCACCCGCGTGTCGTTAAAGACAAGTAAGTCGCCAGGGGCCAGCAGCCGTGGCAATTCGCTAAACTGGTGATCCTCAACTGCACCGGACTTACCGTTTAAACAAAGAAGACGACATAAGCAACGCTCGCGGGTAGGTTCCTGAGCGATCAAATCTTCGGGCAAGTGGTAGGAAAAGGCTTGGCGCAACATGGGAGCCGCATAATACCATAAGTACGCCGCTGCCTTTTGCACCAACCTCCCTATATTCGAATATGAGAAACGTATTTTACCCCTGCCTCAGAATAAATTATACTAGGCGCCCGTTACGGTATGCCGGCCTAGCGTAAGGCCCTGAAGACACGATGCGGGTTGCAACGCTAGTCGCGTCGTGCAAAAGGATTAGCGTACTGAGCGGTATATACCCGTGGCGTTTGAGATTTAGGTGTTAAGAGTGCGTCATATTCATTTCGTGGCAAGGCGAAATGACGAGTAATAGCCGGAC
>CALZJI010000549.1 GCA_945787615.1 uncultured Chromatiaceae bacterium
AATGTACCGGTTCGTGGCGTATGATAATGGTCTCAACAACTTCTTTCCGCTTCTTGCTACGTTCTTCTGTTCTGCTCATCAAGCTATTATAACGTGCGATTACTTATGCAACAATTAATATGAGCCGGTATCAAACCGATGTTGAACGACATATAATTGAAAAATTTGTTAATCCGCCCGATCAAGCACGGTTTGATCACGCGCAACTTTGCAAGGCTGCGGAAGCACGGTTGAAGCAACTGGTACGACAACAGAATAAGACACACTACTTTATCTGCGAATCGGTGGTTAAAAGCGGGCGGGGAACGGGAGCCCCATTTCGAACTGCCTATGAAGATTTAAAAGCTAAGTTTAAATCGATCATATTTATCGAATTAAGCAGTGACTTCGATCTGTATCTTAGGGAACAGGACGTATTAAGCCCCATCGGCGATATGCTTCTCCAGGAGGCGAAAGGTAAGCAATGAAATTCCTTAAGGCGAAGGAGGGCGAGAAACTCACGCTAGAAGCCGCAGGTAATTTGCCTGCTCAGGTCCACGTTTTTGAGAAAAAAGCTGTTAATGCCATTAATGCCGCGCTCGCTGCGCGCAGGCCATTGTTGATTCGCGGCGAACCGGGCATCGGTAAAAGTCAACTGGCCCGTGCGGCGGCCAAGAAGTTGAGGCGCGCCTATCTTCAATACGTTGTTGATTCGCATACAGAGTCCCATGATCTACTGTGGCATTTTGACGCCGTGCAGCGCCTTGCGAATGCCCAGCTAAGCGGTGCGTTGGGCGAGGATAAGGAGCTGGCGCGAGAAAATCTGCGTGTCGAAAACTACCTACGGCCTGGTGCGCTGTGGTGGGCACTCAATTGGGGCAGCGCCAAAGACCAGGCGGCCGTGGCAGGTGAGCTCGAACCTCCCCAACTGAAGGGCTACGATCCGAGTAACGGGGCCGTTCTATTGATAGACGAAATCGACAAGGCGGAAACTGACGTACCCAATGGGCTTCTAGAAGCTCTGGGCGAGGGGCGGTTTAGGCCCATGGGCCAGCAGGTGTTCATAGAGGCCTGTGGCGCACCGCCGCTGGTGATCATTACCACCAACGAAGAGCGTGCGCTACCCAATGCTTTTCTACGCCGCTGTTTAGTTCTCTATTTGAGTTTGCCGGGCCAAGAAGAAGAACAGAAACGCTTTTTAATTGGCCGCGGCAGAGCCCACTTTGAAAAACTAGACGATGAAGTACTCAACGCGGCGGCTCACCGACTTGTAGCCGACCGCGCAAAGTCTAAAAGTCAACACCGCACGCTGTTGCCGGGGCAAGCGGAATATCTGGATCTGTTACGCGCTGTTGAAGCCTTAGCCCCAGGCGATACCGCATCGCAAAAAGAACGGTTGAAAGAGATTGCGGGTTTCGTCATGAAAGAGCCTTCCGGTTTTGAGCAATGAAACAGGCCTTTTGCGGTCGCGCCGATATTGCGCGCGCGCTGGCCAGCGGAGACCCTCAAACCGTTGCGGCGTTGGCCGAAATGTTGGGGTTTGTCTACCAACCGCCGCCTCCGCCTGACCACGGGAAGCCAATCTCCGGAGAATCAACGAAAAATATCGTCGAAACGCCTCCTACGTTACTCGAACCTGCGCATAAGCCGCCGGTTCCCGTGCCGTTCTGGCGAGTGGAGGGGTTTGCGGCGCGTGACGACGAGGAGGTAGTAAAAACCGAACCAGCACCACTCTCATTAACCGAAATCAAATTCGGTTCCTCAGATCAACCGACAAAATACCCCCTCAATACCTGGCCCGCGCTGGCGCCCCGCTTGCGAAAACCGTGTACAGCATTGCGTGAGGGACACGTCGTCGATACCAAAAGAATCATCGGTTGCCTAAGTCGGGGTCGATTCTTGCCTCGATTACCGCGCCTACAGCGTCGCCGCTGGGGCGAGCACATCCAGATCATCGTCGATCGCAGCGAACATCTGGTGCCCTACTGGGACGATCAGCTAAACGTGTGCGTCCAAGTTGAAAGGCTTTTCCCAAAGCAGAATATCGAATACGTGAGTTTCTGGGAAGGATTGGACGCGCCGTTGCCATCGGGCGCCGACGAGGAGCGGTTATATCAACTGCCGCCACCCGGATCACTGGTGCTGGCGCTTAGCGATCTTGGCGCTTTGTTGCCTACCGGCCGCCGCGAGCGAACGTTCTGGCAGCGACTGGGGCAACGCCTATCGGCCCAAGGCTGTCGCCCCGTTGCCCTATTGCCCAGCGCCCTGTGTCTGTCTTTCGGGCATGCACTGCGCTGGCCACTACTCAGTTGGAGCGGCCGTCTCGAAGCAAAGCCGCAAACGGGATCATTCGCAAAGGACGCCGAGTGGTTGCTCAGTATGGTCTCCCCTGCGGTAAGAATTGAGCCCGGTTTTTTGCGCGCCGTACGCCTGTTATTAGATATGGATGCGGGCGTCGAGTCCTTGGTCTGGCAACATCCGGCTGTGGTGAGTACCTCGTGCGTTGCCGCTACCCTGAACCCTAACGACGCGAAACGGCTGCGCGCCGAATTCGAGCGACAACCGCGCAAACGACGCGAGGCAGTGCTGGCCCTGCTACGCCAGTGGCGTTCGCACCTCCCAAGGGAAATCTGGTTTGAAGAAGTGCGTAGCCTCGACCCCGCCTCACAGGCGCTGCTACCGCAAAGTGATCTGAACGCGTCGCGGTATTTCTTTTATGATCTTGGGCGGCGTACAACCGCCGGCGAAGCCGTGGGGGGCGTGCGCGATTGGTTTATGCGCGCCGAAGCGCGTTTCACCGACGGCGCGTGGAGTGATCCGCAGCTAAAACACGCGCTGCACCGTTTGTGGTGGAGCGTCCATCGCGATGACCCGGATCCCAAACCGCCCCCCGGCTACGATCCCGCCTATGTTGATGCTCGCGGCACGATGGCGCGGCGTATAGCGTTCCAGCAACACGTGGGAGAACTGACGTTTAAAGCTCTTCCGGGTGAATGGGATGACGTTCCTGCCAGCAGCCCGCTCGGTGCGTTGCGCAGCCGTAACGGTCAGATCGTCGTGGAGCCAATGGTGGAACGCGAAGTTAACCGCGCCGGCTTTTGGAAAAGCGGTTCACCGCCGCGTTGGGCCAGTGATTGGGGTTGGGATGAATATGGCGCATGGGTCGAATTCACTCTTGAGCGGGCGGACGCCGACCCCGTAGTGCAACGCATGCGGTGGATACAGCCAGGTTCATTCCAGATGGGGTCGCCCGACGATGAGCCGGGGCGTTGGGAGGACGAAGGGCCGCAACACGAAGTGACCTTATCACGCGGTTTTTGGCTTTTCGACACCGCTTGCACCCAAGCCCTATGGCAGGCGGTGATGGGGGGAAATCCCAGCCAGTTTGAGGGGCCGGATCAACCTGTGGAACAAGTCAGTTGGCAGGACGCTCAGCGGTTTATCCAAACCATTAACGAAAGCCTGCCGGGTTTGGCGCTGCAACTGCCCACCGAGGCGCAGTGGGAATACGCCTGTCGTGCCGGGACGACTACACCGTTTAGTTTTGGCGGAAATATTACGACTGATCAGGTGAATTACGATGGCAACTATCCTTACGCGGGCGGACGGAAAGGCGATGACCGCCAAGAGACGGTTCCGGTAAAAAGCTTGCCGCCCAACCCGTGGGGCCTCTATTCGATGCATGGAAATGTCCGGGAATGGTGCCTCGATGGAATGCGCGGCTATAACGAGGCGAGTAAGACCGATCCCTTAGGTCCTACGGATGAGGGCGCGAAGCGTGTGATCCGTGGCGGTTCCTGGATCAACGACGCGCGTGACGTGCGTTCCGCGTTTCGTTTCGCGTTCGAGCCAGGCCTCCGCGACTACTCCCTTGGCTTCCGCTGCGCCCGAGTTCAAGGTGAGCAAGGCGAGGGAGCGGAGCCGGCCGATCCGCCGGCGGGTCGCGTTGCGGAGCAGCGACTAGCGGCGGATCGGTCGAGCGGAGCGGCGTGGGTGCATCTGCAAAGCGGCGATGACCGCGGCGCCTGTCCGTTCCCGCAAGCGGGCAACATCATCATTCGCAGCGATAGCGACCGGTTAGTATTACGCCGTTTCACCCAACCGACGTGGGCCAGCGCCATCGGCCGCGACCGTTATGGGCTATGGACGGAGTTTGAAGTCGAGCGATCGGGCCAACGGCCCGTGAAACAGCGCATGCGCTGGATTGCGCCGGGGCGGTTTTTAATGGGTTCGCCGGAGAGTGAAGCAGGACGTTATGAGAACGAAGGTCCTCGGCATGAGGTGGTCATTAGCCAGGGCTTTTGGCTGTTCGACACCCCTTGTGCGCAGGCGTTGTGGGAGGCAGTGATGGAAAATAACCCAAGTCGTTTCGCCAGCCCAAAACGACCGGTCGAGAAAGTAAGTTGGGACGATGCACAAGCGTTTATCGAAGCCATGAATCACCGTCTGCCGGGGGTAGAGCTATCGTTGCCCAGCGAAGCGCAGTGGGAATACGCCTGCCGAGCGGGAACGGAAACGGCCACGTATACCGGAGATTTAAAAATATTGGGGGAACATAATGCGCCGTTGTTGGACGAGATTGCCTGGTATGGCGGCAATAGCGGCGTCGAGTTCGATCTAGATGGTGGTTCTGACAGTTCCGGTTGGACTGAGAAGCAATATCCCCATACTCGAGCGGGAACGCGGGAAGTAGGTTTGAAATTGCCAAATCCCTGGGGACTATACGACATGCTGGGTAATGTTTGGGAATGGTGTCACGATGGCATGCGTGACTACAACGAGAGCAGTGAAAACGACCCCTTAGGTCCTCCTACGGATGAGGGCGCGGAGCGTGTGGTCCGTGGCGGGTCCTGGGACAGCAGCGCGCGTGACGTGCGTTCCGCGTGTCGTGGCGCGGACGAGCCGGGCTACCGCGACAGCAACCTTGGCTTCCGCTGCGCCCGAGTTCAACGTGAGCCAGGCGGGTCAGCAGGCGCGGAGCGGCGCTCAAGGCTCGGCGCGGGACGCGCCGACCGGAGCGCTGCGAAGCGCCGGGGCAAACAATGAAGTTAGAATTTTTCACCGTGCCGCTGCATGACGGCGAAAGCGCTGCTGAGCAGATTAATCAGTTTCTCGGCGCCCACCGCATCGTCTCCTTGGACAAAGCGTTCGTCGAAGATGGCGTTAATAGCGTCTGGACGTTTTGCGTGACCTATATAGAGGGAGATGGCCGTCCGCCCGCCATGAAAAAGGGGAAAGTCGATTACCGTGATGTGCTGAGCGAGACTGAATTCGCGCTCTATGCCAAACTGCGCGCCCAGCGCAAGGAAATGGCCGAACGGGAAGGCGTGCCACCGTACGCGTTGTTTACCAATCAACAGTTGGCGGACATGGTACAGCGGCGCGTAACCACCCTAGAAGGGCTACGCGAAATCAACGGAATTGGCGAAGCACGTATCGAAAAATACGGTGAGAGCATGTTAGCCCTACTTCGTGAAGAGGCGCCAAAACTGGCCCAGCCGCCATCGGGAGGCGTTAGCAATGAAACGTAGCGGCGTCAGTCTCCAAACCATCGTCGACTTACCTAATCTCGTCCAGGCATTCTATCTGGCCGCGCGCGGTAAACGCCAGCGCCGCGATGTGCGCGACTTTCAGGCCGACCTCTTTACCCGCTTGGCCACGCTACAGCGTGAACTTCTTGATGGCGATTACCGGCCCGGTAATATGTCACGGTTTCATATCCGCGATCCGAAGCCGCGTATCATTCATGCGCCATGCTTTCGTGATCGTGTTCTTCACCACGCGCTCATGGCGCATGTTGGGCCCGTGTTGGACCGTGCCTTGGTGTTTGACACTTATGCCTGCCGCGTAGGCAAGGGTACATTAGCGGCCGTCTTGCGTTGCCGGCAACACTGTCGAAGGTTCCCATGGTATGTGAAAGTCGATATGCGCGCTTACTTTGCCAGCGTCGATCACACGATACTTAAATCCTTATTGCGCCGCCGTCTCAAGAACCCGAAAGTGTTGGCGTTCATTGATTTGCTAATCGGCTCCTACAGTAGCGCACCGGGGAGAGGATTGCCTATCGGGGCGTTGACCTCGCAGCATTTCGCCAACTTTTATCTCTCTGGATTCGATCGTTGGTTACTCGAGCGCGACAGCGTCTTGGGTATGGTGCGGTATATGGATGATGTGGTGTGGTGGTGCGACAGTCGAGCGTCCGCCAAAGCGTCTTTGCAAGACGCGCAGGGATTTCTGCGCGAAGCCCTGCATTTGAAGATTAAGCCCGATGCCCAATTAAACCGCAGCACTCGAGGCGTGACATTGTGCGGTTACCGGGTGTTGCCGGGCGCACTACGCCTAACACGCCGTCGCCGCGAGCGTTACGCTGTCTGCCGCCGTCGCTGGGAGCGGGCCTACGCCCGTGGCGAGATTGACTCGCTCGTTTTACAAGCCGGTTATTCATCGGCGTTGGGCATGACCATCCACGCTGACGCGGCGGCTTGGCGGCGTGAGCAGTTGCAACGGCGCCCGCCGGAGCCGGCCGTTGAGATATTGTAGTTAGAATAGTCTTGGTAGAAAGGATAAAATGGCATTAGGGTGTCGGTCGAAAAGGGCGCGAAGCGTGTGATCCGTGGCGGTTCCTGGAACAACAACGCGCGTAACGTGCGTTCCGCGTATCGTAACGCGAACGAGCCAGACAACCGCGACAACAACCTTGGCTTCCGCTGCGCCCGAGCTCACGAAGGGGGTGGAGGCCCCCATTCTTGAACAGACCGGTATCCTGTCCGTCCCATTGTGGGCGGCAAAAAGAAGGTCGGCGGTGTGCTAGTAGCTTACGGTGGATGCCGGGCGAACGCTCGCCGCGCGACCGTTTTTGTTTTTTTACTGAGAACTAACCGCCAGTGAATGACACCTTACGCTATTCATGGCATCCGCTCGCAAGCGGCTACCCGCCACCCTGGGTCAGCGGCTGGGGGCAAGACAAGTATGGTGTATGGGTGGATATCAATGTCGGCGATGTGGTTCAGCGCATGCGCTGGATCGCGCCGGGGCGGTTTCTCATGGGGTCGCCGGAGAATGAAGCAGGGCGCGTTGATAGGGAAGGCCCCTGGCATGAGGTGGTCATTAGCCAGGGATTTTGGTTGTTTGATACGCCGTGCACGCAGGCGTTGTGGGAAGCGGTGATGAAAAATAACCCAAGCCGTTTTGTCAGCCCAAAACGACCGGTGGAGCAAGTAAGCTGGGACGATGCGCAAGCGTTTATCCACGCCATCAATCAGCAGTCGGAGGGTTTGAATCTAACGCTGCCGAGCGAAGCGCAGTGGGAGTATGCTTGCCGGGCGGGAACGGAGACGGCTTCCTATGCTGGTGACCTAGAAATATTGGGGGAACGTAATGCGCCGTTGTTGGACGAGATTTCCTGGTATGGCGGCAATAGCGGCGTCGAGTTCGAACTGGATAATGGGTTCGACAGTTCTGGTTGGTCTGAAAAGCAATATCCCTATACTCGAGCGGGAACGCGGGAAGTAGGTTCGAAATTGCCGAATCCCTGGGGGCTGTACGACATGCTGGGTAATGTTTGGGAATGGTGTCTCGATGGCGAGCGAGACTACCGTGAGGCCAGCGAAACCGATCCGTTAGGTCCTATGGAAAAGGGCGCGGAGCGTGTGTTCCGTGGCGGTTCCTGGGGCAACGACGCGCGTTACGTGCGTTCCGCGTATCGTCTCGCGGACGAGCCAGGCTACCGCGACTACTCCCTTGGCTTCCGCTGCGCCCGAGTTCAAGGTGAGCCAGGCAGGTAAGCGAGCGAGGAGCGGCGCTCAAGGCTCGGCGCGGGACGTGCCGACCGGAGCGCTGCGAAGCGCGAGCGATGACGCCTCACGCTAGGATTTCCTGAAAATAAGCGCCAGGGAAGACCAGAACAATAAATCCGAAACCAAACCCCACCCCTCATATCCACACCCGATACTTCTTTATCGCCTCTTGTACTTCCTCTTTCGTGGGAGGAGGGCGGTCGTCTTGAACTTCTTCTACGGCGTCGATTGAAAAACAGTGTGGGCAATATATTCGCCACACACCTTCGTCTTCCGAACCGGGCAACGGGAAGGGTTCACACACTCGATCGCGCCCGCACTTCGGGCACGGCGTCATTTCACTCATAGGTTAGCAAGTGATGTTGGGAGAGTGCGCGTAAGTATATTATGATTTGTTTAATCGGGGAACATGGGGCTTAGAGGGGTAGAGCACCAAACCGGCGTCGCTAATTTCCACTTTCGGGTTGTAAAACAGCGATATCTCTTTCAATGCCCTGATAAATTTCATTTTAAAGACTCTTTTCCCTTGATTATTTTCAGGGTAACCCGCGCCTAACTGCCTCTGCAGCAGAACCCAGGGAATCGGGGCCGTCGGTTTCCTTAAGTAACTGGTCCGGTAGGTGAGCCACATGTAAATATCAAGTTTCAGCGGGCTGCGTTTTATCAGTCTTAGTGCCCGATTATCAATGGGGACAGGCCGGTTTATTATCTCTTCAAAAAATTCCTCGCTTAACATCAAGGTGGACTTCCACAGCGTGGCTTGCTCCGGACTCTTGGGCGACCACCATAAATCCGCCGATTTAGCGACTTTGAAATTTCTTATATGGTCTTCATCCTCATCGAAATAGGTCGTGGTGATTTGGCAAGCAAAGAGCCGGCGCATCTGATCGCGGAGCCGCGGGATCGACCCCCACCGGCCGCCTGTTGGGGTTAACCCCAAGTCATTCATAAAACCGGAGAGGGTAGGGCCGAGCACCAGTTCCCGCTCTTTCTTGATAGTGGCTTCCGTGGTTAGCCATACCATAAGTAATCGCGGAATGGTGCCATAAGGCAAACCGACGTGAGAGGGTGCCAACATGGTCATTCTGATATTGCCATTGGTGCGCGTGTATTCATTTCCGCCCACACGGCTGTGGGGCATCGTCACCACGGCAAGAAGGCGCGCGATGTAGCGTATGTCTTCCTTTTTTAGCTCTTCTTCTTGGATGGCAATTGCATCGTTAATGAGAGCTTCTATATCCCTTTTTTTAGTCATGGCCTTTACCCGAGGCTGCGCCGTTCTCAACGGCTACATTCTAATCCACTTTAAGATGCTTGCTTGAACCTCTTTCCGGAGAGCATTGGGCTGCTTAATCACATTGTGTTCCCAAACCGCCACCCCGATGCCGTCATCCGATAATGAAATATCGTTATCACCCAAGCCCTTAAACCCGGCGAGCTTGGTGGGCGTCGTCCAGCCATCGCCCTCGCTATACTTGACTGAATACGTATGGGTCTGATTAAAAAGCAGCACTGCGTTGCCGCCGTCGTCACACGCTACCTTAACGTTGGTGGCGCCGCTTTCGGTGGCCAATTGTTCAGGTTCGCGCCAAGCCCCGTTCTTATAGATTGCGGCGTATAACTCCGGAATAGGGCCGACATCATGCATCCATGCCGCCACGGCTTTTCCGTCTCCGCATGCGCTAAGCGCAGGAAAGGTCACGTCGCTGTCTTCGGCATCAAGGTGCACGGGGCTCTGCCACTGCCCCTGGCCGGTGTCAAAACGACTTATAAATGCACCCGATCCTTGTCCATCGTGTTGCGCCCACAGCACCAACACATCGCCATTGGAATGAACATCCATTTGCGGCAGAACAGTCGCATCAACCGATCCCTCATTGCCCGATAAACCGAAAACCGTTGAAGCACCACCCGCAACGTTTTGTCGGTACGTCCACAATGTCTTATCTTGCCCGTACCAGATCACCGTCATGAGGTCATTTTCGTCCAATGCTATACGAGGCGTTGCGTTGTCGTTCACATCATCACGGCTTATTTTTGCCGGTTCTGACCACACCCCATTTGAATAACTCGCAGTCATGATGGCGCTTTGATTTTCTGAGCCTTCCCCTGGCTCCACCCACACCACAACCGCGTTGCCGTTGTCATTGAGTGCGACATCCGCGGAGAAAGAGGAGCGATGACTCAGTTGTCTGGGAGAACCCCACATGACGCCATCAAAAAGAGCGGAAACCACGCGGCTTTCCTCAATCCACACGGCGATGACAACACCATCTCTATTCATGTCAAGTTCAAGGGAACGCATTGACACGCCATCATCAATGAGCACTTCGTCCTGCCACACTTGATTCACAGCGGAATAGCGGGATGCATAGATCCCTTTTTGATCGCCATCGTCTAGCCAAACAACAACAGCATTGCCCTGAGCATCGCTCACCACATGTGGACTTACGGCATTTTCGGTGGTTTTATTCAGCGTAATGGGAAAAGACCACGAGGCTTGAACAAAATCAGGGGCTCGTTCAATCGGTTGTGTGGCTGCCGAGCGTAAGCTTTGGCGGAAATGGGCACGGGCCACATCAACGTCGACGAGTTGTTTGTCGACTAACGAGAGATAGCTAAATAAATTGGCGTTGTTTTCGAATTCTTCTACGGATGCAACAGGCGTAAATACAAACCCCGAAGCGGCATCGTGCGCGCGTTGTGATATCTCAACGCCATTGTTCGGATTGTTATCCTCATCGAGTGACTGCAAAAGACGAATGATATTGGTCACCCACGGATCATTCTCGTCCGATGGCGTTGTTAAATCGATGGGTGTCACAAACGGCGTCGCAAACGTGCTGCCTAAAGGTAGGCTCAGGCCGATACGAAACGACACCGCTTCCCCTTCTCGATAGTGAAATTGCCCCTTTGAATCGGTAAGCCCCGATTGGGTTTCCGTTTGGTAGCCCAGACCCATGACGGGGCTATCGAGAAATACACCCGTTTTCAACACGGCACCCGAATCCGTTGGCGGATTACCTGTGCCCGAAGTATTATTGGTGTTGGAAGGATTATTCGATGAACCCGCCGGATTACCATTACCCCCGCCGCCTCCGCAAGCAGCGAGTAAAATAATAGCCCCGGTTATTATAAGTGTTCTTATTGTCTCCACCCTGGCAATGTCTCCGCATCCTTACAAGTGAATAAAAGTATATAAAATATTATACATAAATAATCGAGAAAGAAAACCGCTTGGAGAAGCGAGGAGGGCGGGCCGAAAGCAGGGGAAGAGCATCCTCCCGATAACATCGGGAGGATGCTGGCCTACAGGCTTATTCGGAAACCGTAGGGGGTAACACCAGGTCCGTTAACAGTTCACGCTCGTAATCAGGCGCAAGATAAACGGTGCCTAGAAAATCCACGTCATCGACATAATCCCAGAGCAAGCGCTGGAGCCGACACATGGCTTGGCAAAACACCGTCGAATATTTATTCGAAACGACGGGCTTGCCCTGACTAAAGCTCTCAATCCAATCAGGACTGAAGGCCTCGTTAAAGTCCCGTATGACGATGTCGTAACCATAATATACCGGTTCGTCGTCAGGAACTGGGCCGTCATCGACCAAAATCACGGTGTAATCAGCCTGCGGTATCTCACCACGAACCATCATATTGTGAATCAACGCATAAATTTCCTTTGTTAAAGAAATCATGGGGATCTCCTTCTCGAATAAGAAAGGTTAAGACGGCGTTACCGAACGGTACGCGTCCATGAGGAAGACGTGCTTGCGCACGATTTAATGATAGGAACAAGTCGTCAGAACATCAATGACTGTATAAATAAATGTATACATAATTTGGCCGCAAGGCTTCGCTACCCAACTGTCAAAACCGCAGCGCTAAGCGCTCTAGCTACGCCCCTCCAATCACTACAGCATTTGAAATGCTGTTATCATAACGGCGATCACTTACACACAGTACAACCGACAGACGAAGTTCTCAGTGATTCATAGCTCGATAATTCCACGCAAGGCAATAAAACAATCTAGGAAAAGTGATTAATGGCGTCGAATTATGATTTTGCCCAACTTATCGTCGCCATCCGCCATGTCAACGACGAACTGGCAAACCAAGCGAGCAGGGCGGTCAACGTCAGTTTGACTTTGCGAAACTGGCTGATTGGTTGCTACATCGCTGAATATGAATTGAGCGGTGCGGATCGGGCTGGGTACGGTGATAAACTTTTGTCGGAATTGGCGAAAGAGCTGGGGCGGCTCGACGTCAGCAACTCCAATCGACGACAGCTTTACGACTATCTAAAGTTCTACAAAACTTACCCGCAAATTGTGGGGACAGTGTCAGCACAATATAAAACCCTTCTACCACAAGCACTTGTCAGAGCGGACGAAAAAGTGCCGACACCGTCGGCACAATTGTCTTAACCCCCAGAAAGACTAGTCAGCTTCCTATCCTACAGTATGTTCAAACTGATAACGGATTTGGATGACGATACTAAACGCGCATTCTACGAGATCGAGTGCATTCGGGGTAATTGGTCAGTCCGGGAGCTAAAACGACAGATTAACAGCCTGTACTACGAACGTTCAGGGCTTTCTAAAGACAAAACGAAGCTCTCCGCGCTGGCCCAGTCTGGCGCGGAAACGACCTCGCCGCGGTTGGCCATTCGTGATCCGTACATTTTCGAGTTCCTTGAACTCCAACCCATGGAAGTAATGGGCGAGTCGCACCTTGAAGATCAACTAATCGACAAACTCGAAGAATTTTTACGAGAATTAGGGCACGGATTCTGTTTTGAAGCGCGGCAAAAACGCATCCTTATCGGCGATGAATATTTTTTCGTGGATTTGGTTTTCTACCACCGCATCCTCAAATGCCATATATTGGTGGAGCTAAAGCTTGAAAAATTCAGCCAGGAAAACATTGGCCAACTCAATACGTATGTAAGTTGGTATCGCGAGAACATGATGACCGAGGGCGACAATCCTCCCGTTGGCATTCTGCTGTGTACAGACAAGAACCATGCGTTAGCGGAATACGCCTTAGCCGGCATGGATAACCACCTCTTCGTCTCAAAATATCTTCTAGAACTTCCCGATAAAGAAGCGATGCAGCAGTTTATCGAAGCGCAAATCCGCGAAGCTGGGCAATGAGCGATCCGCCACATACTGCGCACACCGAGTTGGGCGGCTACGCAAAAGGACTGTTTGGAAAAGTAAGAGACGGTTAGTCTTCGGAAATAGATATGAGATTTCATGTACCTTGAGAAGAAATTTTGGCTTGACATCGCAAGCGGAGAAATTAGATCAACTTTAAGGGTTATGGAAATAGGAAAAGCGTTATGACGCAACAACGGGAAGAAACCGATATGCTTGCGTGTCTAAATGGTTAAGCAAAAACGTGGTGATCAAATCATAATACGGGTTATGACAAGATTCGTGCGAAAAGTACCCATTCCTGTGGATAACTTTCTAATCGAGGCTTCAACTCACCACACTATCTCACTTGCCGTATAACGGCTTTTCGTGTCAGTACTTCTCTTTTTCGTTTGAGGAAGAGAGGTATGACAACCGACAAGGAACAGGGGCGGATTGCTTATCCCAGATTACCGAATCCGCTAACTGCATGTGATCTCAAACAGCTCTTTACCCCCTGGCGCGATGAGATTGAGTGGGCGTTCAACGCTACATGGACTGCGGAGGGGCGAGTAGGTCTGCTGACGTTGCTGAAGGTGTTTGAGACCCTTGGCCGCTTTATTCGACCCGAGGAGATACCCCCTCAAGTGGTGCGCCATATCTCCGCTCACATTGACTTGCCAGAACAAGAGACGTTGGCGTATACGAAGAACACGCTGTACCGTCACCAGCGACTGGTGCGCGAATTTCTGGGTGTCACGAAATGGAATGCGGAGGCACAGCAGGTGGCCGAAGGCGTCATTGAGCGGCTCGCTTCGACCCGTACACAGCCTGCGGACCTGATCAACGGCGCTGTCGAGACGTTGGTTCGGGAACGCTTTGAGTTGCCTGCATTGCGTACACTTCGACGCATCGCGAGTACCATTCAGCAGCGCACTAACGATGGTTTGTTCAATGTTGTCGCAAAGCATCTTACAGAAGCGCATCGTGCTGCGCTCGACGCGTTACTGGAGGTCCCCAAGGATGCTCAGGAATCAGCGTTCGCGACGCTGTGCCGCCCACCGGGTCGAGCGAGCGCGAAGAACCTGAAGGCGCTGGCTGGGTATTTCGATTGGTTAGAGACCTTGGCCGTGCCGCGGGCGGCACTGGCCGACATCATGCCCGTCAAGGTTGAACAATGGGCCGATGAAGCCCGGCGGATGAACGCTACGGAACTGAAAGAGTATCGTGCACCACGACGTCACGCGTTGCTGCTGGCGTTGATAGTCGACACCCGTGCCAGCATCCTCGATGACCAGGTCACGATGCTGCTCAAATCCATGCGCAAAATCCAACACCAAGCCCGGGAAGATTTGCAAGTGTGGCTGGACGAACGGCAGGAATCAAGTGAGCAGCTGATTATCATTCTGCTGGATCTCGCGCGTGCCCACCAAAACAACGGCGTGCTGGGATTCCATCATCAGGCCGCGGCGATATTTGCCGCCGCCGGCGGTAGCGATCAAATCGTAACCCGTTGCGAGGCGCGTCTGGAACATCGGGTGCGGGATTGGCGACCGTTTGCACGAAAGCATTTTCTGAGTCGACGCACGGCATTGATGGACCTGGCCGAAGTGCTCCCGCTAAAGGCCATGCCCGGTAGCGCAGACTTACTGCGTGCGCTGAGGATGATTGTTTCGATGCGCTCTGATCGCGCACAATGGATCGATGTGAGACCGAAACTCGACATCTCATTCTTGCCGCGCAGCTGGCATAAACACGTCAGCGATCCTGACGAGCCAGATATTCTAAACCGACGTATTCTCGAGGTCGCCGTCTTTCTTGAGCTCGCCGAGGCCCTTCAGTCCGGCGCAATCTACGTGCCCGGATCCGGTAACTACGATACCTATACCGAGCGTCTCTATCCCATCGAGTCCAATCCCGAGGCCGTGTCGGCGTACTTGAAACAACGCGGTTTACCCGATAACGCGGAGGCCTTCGTGACGGAGCTGCGTGAATGGCTGGATCGCCATATCCGCTGTACCGATACCTTGGTCGGTGAAATGGGTGTGGTGCAGCTGAACGCCGAGTGCAAACCCATCGTGCCACGCCCACCCGCGAATAAGCCACCCGAGTCTGCCCTCGCGTTAGAGAACGTGCTCCTTGAGCGTCTACCCCAGCGAACGATCCTCGAGGCCCTCTACAATACGGACCAGTGGACCCAATGGACACGGCATTTTGGACCGCCGGCGCGCATCGCACCGCAGCTCGATAATCCCACCCAGCGCTATGTGCTGACCAGCTTCGCCTATGGTTGCGGCCTCGGTCCAACGCAGGCATCACGTCATTTCAAGGAAGCGGTCCCGGCTCATCTGCTGGCCTTCGCAAACCGTCGCCATATGAGTACGGACGACCTGCGCGCCGCCTGCAATGACCTGATCAATCTCTATGCCGAGTTTTCGCTACCCTTATGCTGGGGTAGCGGCGAATCAGCCGCCGCCGATGGCAGTCTGCTGGAAACCTACGAGGAAAACCTGTTCGCGGCGCATCATGTCCGCTACGGGCGACGTGGCGGTATTGCGTATCGCCACGTCGCCGATACCTATATCGCCCTGTTCACGCATTTCATCCCCTGCGGCGTGCACGAAGCCATCTATATTCTCGACGGCTTACTCAAGAACCAATCCAAGGTTCAACCCAAGCGAATCCATGCTGATACCCACGGCCAATCCACCACCGTGTTTGGCCTGGCTTACCTGCTGGGTATCGAACTGATGCCGCGCATAAGAAACTGGCGATCGCTTACATTGTATCGGAGCAGCCCGCAGAGATACCCGACATCCACCCAAGGCCTCTACAGCGGGACCATTGACTGGGGACTCATCGAGGCGCATTGGGAAGATTACTTACAGGTGGTGTTGGCCATTCAATCCGGCCGTGTTACCCCCTCCTGGGTGTTGGCCCGGCTAAATCGCTACAGCCGACGCAACCACCTGTATCTCGCCTTTCAGGAACTCGGACGGGTCGCGCGTACGGTCTATCTGTTGAACTGGATCGCTGACGAGGCGCTACGCGCCGGCGTCACCGACGGGGCGAACAAGGTCGAGACCTTCCACGACTTCTCCGACTTCCTGAACTTCGGTAGCCAGGGCGTGCTCAGAACCAACGATCCCAAGGAGCAAGAGAAGCTCGCGGTCTATAATCAACTGGTCGCCAACGCCGTGATGTTGCAAAACGTCGTCGATCAAACACGCGTCCTCCATGAGCTTCACCAAGAAGGGTACGCCATCAATAAGGACGACTTGGCCTTCATGAGTCCTTATGTGACACGCAATCTGAACCGATTCGGATACTATTCGACCCGGTATAAGACAGAAGCCGCTCCCCCAAACAAAGGGCTACCGATCTGACGCATTAGAAAGTTATCCACAGGAATGGGTACTTTTCGCACGAATCTTGTCATAACCCGGAGGGGGTGTGTTGAGCTCATCGCGGTCTCCGGTGGCAGGTGGGGAAAAACGCGTCATCGGCAAGTATAGGCCAAACGTAGCGGTAGGTCTATCCGATAAGTGGTCATTATCACACAGACTAGCCGAAAAATGATGTAATAATATTTCTTTTACATGTA
>CALZJI010000550.1 GCA_945787615.1 uncultured Chromatiaceae bacterium
CGTCCCTGTTGAACTGGGTGTGCGTGTTTGCGTGTTAGAAGATCAACATCAATTTATTTTACATCACCGCATCATGTGGAAAGAGACGGATGATAAAGTGGCTGTAGCGATGGTTGATGCGGCACAACAACGCTATCCTCAATTACGCCAATGCAGTTTTGATAAAGGATTTTACACGCCAGGCAACTTGGAGGAACTGAGTCAACGCCTTGATCGCACGATCCTACCTAAGAAGGGACGACTCAACAAAGAGGAGCAAACGCGAGAACAGGATGAGCATTTTCGCAAAGCGCGTTGTCAGCACGCCGCCGTCGAGTCGTGTATTAATAACTTAGAAGTGC
>CALZJI010000551.1 GCA_945787615.1 uncultured Chromatiaceae bacterium
CTGTTTTTTTAGTGAGTGCCTGGCGGCACGACTGGTGGGTTACGGCGCAAAAAAACGCGCCTAACCCACCCTACATCGGATATAAAACCGCATAAGTCTGGTAGCCTGGGTGGAGCTTGCGAAACCCGAGGATGACGGTGGTAACTCTCCCGGGTTCCGCACGCTCCACCCAGGCTACGAATATAGTACGCCGTCGATAATAAAATCCGCACATTGTTAAGCCGCGCC
>CALZJI010000552.1 GCA_945787615.1 uncultured Chromatiaceae bacterium
CAAGGAAAAGAAGGCGATTTTCGCTCGAATCTTCATCGCGGCGGCACAGCCAGCCTGATTCGTATAACACCGGAGGAGCGCTCAACCGCCGTTCGAGCGGCTCAGACTATGGGCCTCAATGTCGCTGGCGTCGACGTGTTGCGCTCCAATCATGGCCCTTTGGTCATGGAAGTCAACTCCTCACCAGGGCTGGAAGGAATAGAATCGGCCACCGGTAAAGACATCGCGAGCATGATTGTTGAGTTCATCGAAAAAAGAGCTGAACCCCACAAGACGCGCACTAAGGGAAAAGGATAGCGGCTATCCCCAACGAGCGATCGTCGTTGAGACGAGCA
>CALZJI010000553.1 GCA_945787615.1 uncultured Chromatiaceae bacterium
AGAACTATCCAAAAGTTAATGGGCCACAAGGATGTTAAGACGATGGAGATCTATACCCACGTTTTGCAGACAGGCCCATATGGCGTGCACAGCCCTGTAGATGAAGAATAAGCGACGCGTTGACGCCGTATTCACGTAAGTCGGTCTTTTCGTGCTTCTAACGCGACACGCTTTCGAAATCCGTCTATCCCGCGTGTAGAGCAAACGTTCGCAGCATAAACGAACCGTCTACGGCTATACTTCGTATCCGCTGCTTCTTAGGTGTTCTTTCGCCTCTATGGCTAACAACGCCATGTTGACTTCTTCTTCCCAATCATAAGGCGTGGCATGCTGAATATTTGTAACGTCTATGCCCTGATAAGGCCCATCGGCGTATATCCGGGTGTGCCGCGTTTCCTCGATATTCGGTGTAAGATCGGGCCACACTTCGCGTAGCAGATCCTTTGGCCGAGTGACTTCCCACTCTGCGATAATGCGATAGTTATCGGGGAGATCAGTATACGCCTCCTTGGTACCCGTCTGGCGATTTCCTTCATCGTCGGTGTGGTCCGTGTAAACATAGACGATGAGCTTTGGCTTATGCTTTATGATCTCAGGTGTCACGTTGACACCACTTGGCATCCATGAGGAGAACGCAACGTCAAAGGGAAAATCAATATCGCTAATTTTCATTTCCCGCATGTCGTAAAAATCTTTGTCATGAAAATTCTTAATCTGGTTGGGTTTGGCCGCCGGATCACGCACACCAATGACGCTGACGCCCTCCCGCGCCAATAAACTCCCTATAAAACCATTGCCGGGGTGCAGATCGCAAATGACCGGATTCTTTGCGACTTGCCGCGCGCAGTGGGCAATCACTCGCAGTTCATCACGTATTGGGTAATAGTTGGCCGCCGTTGGCCCAAATTTGGCCGGGTCACGGTCCGCGCAGCTAAAGATAAGGTAATGCAAAGGCAACGCTTTTATCCGTTCGGAAAAGGGGCGTTCTTCATCCCAGGCCGGATGCTCCTTCTCCTGAAATGACATAATGCGATTGAACATTTCGTCGGTGAAAGACTCCATGTCGCGGAGCGGGGAAAAGCGTTCGTCTTTAAAAGGATCCATGACTACTCTTGATGATAAGGGGTGCTAAGTTCGTGTACGGCGTCGACCAGGACCTTTACGTTATCGGGATTAATATGTTGATGGATACCGTGGCCCAAATTGAAAACATGGCCAGAGCCTGGGCCGAAACTTTTTAGTATAGTGGCCGCTTCTTCGCGTATACGCTCTGGCGATGCGTAGAGAATGGAGGGATCCATATTTCCCTGCAAGGCCACACGCTCGCCAACGCGCTTGCGGGCTTCACCGATGTCGGTGGTCCAATCCAGACCGAGGGCGTCGCAGCCCGTGTCGGCCATGGTCTCCAACCACGCGCCGCCGCCTTTCGTAAACAATATAATGGGCACGTTACGCCCGTCGTTTTCGCGCGTCAAGCCGTCAACAATTTGCGCCATGTAGTTGAGCGAGAATGTGTTGTAATCGCGCGGAGTAAGCATGCCGCCCCAGGTGTCGAAGATCATCGCCGCCTGAGCACCAGCGGCGATTTGTGCATTGAGATAATCGATGACGGAGCGCGCGACGGTATCGAGCAACGAATGCATGAGATCGGGGCGATCAAACATCATGCCTTTCACTTTGGCATACTCTTTACTGGAACTCCCCTCCACCATATACGTGGCTAAGGTCCACGGACTCCCGGAGAAGCCAATGAGCGGCAGACGCCCGCCCAACTCTTTTCGGATAAGCCGCACAGCATCCATAACGTAACCCAGGTCCAATTCCGGATCCGGCACGCTAAGACGCTTTACGTCCGCCTCGTTTTGTACGGGCGATTTAAATCGCGGCCCTTCCCCTTCCGCAAAATACAAACCGAGGCCCATTGCATCGGGTATCGTTAAGATGTCGGAAAAAAGGATGGCTGCATCCAACGCAAACCGCTCTAGGGGTTGCAGAGTAACTTCGCAGGCGAGTTCCGGCGCCGTGCATAGATCCATGAATGATCCCGCTTTGGCGCGCGTCGCCCGGTATTCTGGGAGATAGCGGCCTGCTTGGCGCATAATCCAAACAGGTGTTTGATCGACGGGTTCGCGCAACAGTGCGCGCAGAAAACGGTCGTTTTTAAGTTCTGTCATTGTAATGAGTTGGTCTTTTGCTGAGTGGATTATTGACGAGCGAGCTTTTTCCTACAAGTTAACCGCTCTATATTAGACTTCCAGATATTCGAGAATGCCTTCGGCGGCTTCACGCCCTTCGAATACCGCCGTGACCACTAGATCCGATCCGCGCACCATATCACCGCCGGCAAAGACCTTGGGATTGGTCGTTTGGAATTTATAGATGGTGTTCGCCGGTGCCTTTACCCGGCCGCGGTCGTCCACGTCAATGCCAAACTCGCTAAACCACGGCTGCGGATTAGGGCGGAAACCAAAAGCGATGATGACGCGATCCGCCGGGATAACCTCTTCGGACCCTGGTACAGGCTGTGGTCTACACCGCCCACGCTCGTCGGGCGCGCCCAGTTCCGTAGTGACGACCTTAACGCCCTCCACTTTGTCGTTCCCTACGACCTCCACGGGCTGGCGGTTCCAAAGAAACTGCACACCTTCTTCTTTGGCATTCGCAACCTCACGCTTGGATCCGGGCATGTTGGCCTCGTCGCGGCGGTAGGCGCAGGTGACTTTGGCTGCGCCCTGTCGAATACTGGTGCGATTACAGTCCATGGCGGTGTCGCCGCCACCGAGTACCACGACGCGCTGCCCCTTCATATCGATAAAATCCGCTGGATTTTTCTCAAAACTGAGGCAACGATTAACGTTGGAGATAAGAAAGGGTAACGCCTCGTAAACCCCTGGCAAATCTTCGCCTGGAAAGCCACCTTTCATATACGTATAGGTGCCCATGCCTAGAAAAACCGCATCAAATTCGTTGACCAACGCGTGGAACGTGATGTCTTTACCGATATCCGTACTCAAACGAAACTCAATACCCATCTCTTCCATCAACTGGCGGCGACGCTTAACGACGGACTTTTCCAGCTTGAACTCCGGAATGCCAAAGGTGAGCAGTCCACCGATCTCCGGATGGCGATCGAACACTACCGGATTCACACCGTTTCGCACTAACACATCGGCGCACCCAAGGCCAGCCGGGCCTGCACCGACCACCGCTACGCGCTTCCCCGAGTCGACGACGTTGGACATATCGGGGCGCCAGCCTTGTTTGAGCGCCTCCTCAGTGATGTACTTTTCTACAGAGCCAATGGTCACGGCGCCGAAGCCATCGTTCAAGGTACAAGCGCCTTCGCATAAACGATCTTGGGGGCAGACGCGGCCACAGATTTCAGGTAACGAATTGGTTCGATGGGATAACTCCGCCGCTTCTCGGACGTTGCCTTCAGCAACCAACTTGAGCCAATTTGGAATGTAATTGTGAACCGGGCATTTCCATTCGCAATACGGATTGCCGCAGCTTAAGCAACGCCCCGCTTGGCTAGCTGCCGCATTGGGGTCGAATTGGCCGTAGATTTCTTTGAATTCGTGAATACGCACCTCGGCCGGCTTTTTCTCCGGATCTTGACGTGCAA
The DNA here is from genome assembly GCA_945787615.1 of uncultured Chromatiaceae bacterium. GTDB lineage: Bacteria > Pseudomonadota > Gammaproteobacteria > JAADHS01 > JAADHS01 > CALZJI01. The sequence continues at coordinate 3,626 of CALZJI010000553.1, forward strand.
TTTCAATGAACTCAAAATTCTTATGTAATTCCATAACGAACCTTCATGGCGCGGAAAATACGATAACTACTTATATCATGCTGCGTTGAGCAGCGTATCGAGCAACGTATCAAGTTCGGCGGCCTTTGGCTTCACTAACCAGAAATGGTTTAAGTAATCTTCGAAGTTTTCGAGAATCCGTTTGCCCCACGGGCTGCCGGTTTCTGCAACGAAATCCGCGACCAAGTTGTTGAGGTGGTCCTGGTGGGCGGTCATCGCTTCTGGCACAAGTCGATGGATATCCACTAATTCATGGTTATAACAATCCACGAATGAGTTATCCAGATCGAGCACGTAACTGAAACCGCCCGTCATGCCTGCGCCAAAATTCACCCCGGTTGAACCCAACACGACAATCACCCCGCCGGTCATGTATTCACAGCCGTGGTCGCCAATACCTTCGACCACTGCGAACGCACCGGAGTTACGAACACCAAACCGTTCGCCGGCTAGTCCAGAAGCAAATAGCTTGCCGCCGGTCGCACCATAAAGACAGGTGTTACCGATTATCGTGGTGTCATTGGTCTGGAACCGGCTCTCGGCCGGTGGTCGGATGACAATCTTGCCAGCGGCCATGCCCTTGCCAACATAGTCGTTGGCGTCACCGTCTAAAACAAGATTTAATCCGCCCGCATTCCACACACCAAAACTTTGCCCGGCCGAGCCGTGCAAACGGATATTAATGGGCATATCTTCCATACCGTGGTTACCGTAGCGTTTAGCGATTTCACCGGAAAGTCGCGCGCCGATTGAACGATTGATGTTCTTTATCTGGTACTCAAAGGTCCCGCCCTGCTTACTCTCAATGGCATCGATACAATCACGCACCATCTGTTCGGCCAAATCGCCTCTATCAAACGGTTCATTGCGCGGTACTAGACAATATTGAGGTTGATCCGGCGCCGAACCGCCATCACTCAGAATGGGTTTTAAATCCAAACGGCGTTGTTTGTCCGTAGAACCTTCAACAATGGATAACAAGTCAGTGCGCCCGATTAACTCATTAAAACGCCGAACACCCAAACTTGCCATTAATTCGCGCACTTCTTGAGCCACAAATCGGAAATAATTCTTTACGAATTCCGGCAAGCCCCTGAAATACACTCGTCTTAGTACCTCGTGCTGAGTGGCGACACCGGTCGCGCAATTGTTAAGATGGCAAATGCGCAAATACTTGCACCCTAAGGCGATCATCGGCCCCGTGCCAAAGCCGAAACTCTCCGCACCAAGGATCGCGGCCTTCACCACGTCCAACCCGGTTTTGAGACCACCATCTGTTTGTAAACGAACCTTGTCGCGAAGGTTATTGGCGCGCAGCACTTGGTGGGTTTCCGTAAGGCCTAACTCCCACGGACCGCCAGCGTACTTCACAGAGGTCAGCGGGCTGGCGCCGGTACCGCCATCGTAGCCGGCGATGGTGATGAAATCCGCATACGCTTTCGCTACGCCCGCCGCGATGGTCCCCACGCCCGGTTCGGCGACAAGTTTTACCGATACCATAGCGTCAGGATTCACCTGTTTGAGATCGAATATTAGTTGCGCCAAATCTTCAATGGAATAAATGTCGTGGTGGGGCGGCGGCGAAATCAGAGCAACACCGGGCTTGGCGTACCGCAATCTGGCAATCAGGCCGTTCACTTTATCACCCGGTAACTGACCCCCCTCCCCAGGTTTCGCACCCTGAGCAATTTTTATTTGGAGAACCTCGGCATTAACCAAATAATGGGGGGTAACGCCGAACCGCCCTGATGCGACCTGCTTGATCTTGGATACTTTATTGGTAGCAAAACGAGCCTGGTCCTCGCCCCCTTCCCCAGAGTTGGAACGTCCACCGAGCTCGTTCATGGCGATGGCCAGAGCTTCGTGGGCCTCGGGAGAGAGCGCGCCCAATGACATTGCGGCAGTATCGAACCGCGGTGTGATCCGCTCTACGGGCTCGACTTCTTCAATCGGCACGGGCGCGATGTCCTGTCGCACCGCTAACAGATCGCGGAAATTGGTTACCGGGCGCTCATTGACGAGCTTGGCGAATCGTTGATAGTCCTGAAAGTCACCACTCTCAACGGCGCTACGCAACGCACCGACAACATCAGGATTGTAGGCATGATATTCGCCGCCATGGATGTACTTCAGCAGACCGCCTTGCTGAATCGCCTTGCGCGGCAACCAAGCGGTTCGAGCCAGTTGACGCTGATCGTTGTCCAGATCCTCAAAATTAGCGCCTTGCACGCGGCTCGTCGTGTTAGTAAAGCAAAGATCAACCACTTCATCGCTCAAACCCACCGCTTCGAACAACTGGGCACCACGATAGCTGGCAATGGAGGAAATACCCATTTTGGACATAATTTTGTAAAGGCCCTTGTTGATACCTTTACGATAGTTAACAACTAGCGCGTCGCTGCCAAGAGTGGTTATTTCCCCAGTACGAATTAGGTCGTGTAGAACTTCGTAGGCTAGATAAGGATAAACGGCAGTAGCGCCATACCCTATCAACACGGCAAAATGGTGAGGATCCCGCGCTGTTGCCGTTTCGACGACAATATTCGCGTCGCAACGTAGGCCTTCACGTATCAAGCGGTGATGAACGGCGCCCGTCGCTAGAAGTGCCGGTATCGGCAACGCGGAGCGCGTCATATCCCGATCCGTCAAAATCAGCACGACTTTACCGTTACGAACCGCGTCGACCGCTTTGTCGCAGACAGCTTCAATCGCGCCCCGTAATCCTATACCGGACTCGTATGACAACGGGATTCGCTCGTTGGCGTAATCGCCGCTGTCACGCGCTACTAGCGCCTTCATCATCCGCTCTGAAAAGACCGGTGAATCCACCAGCAACCGGGCGGCGTGCTCGGGCGTTTCTTCGAATAGATTTTTCTCGCGACCCAAACAGGTCTCCAATGCCATCACGATGGCTTCTCGTAACGGGTCGATCGGGGGATTGGTGACTTGAGCGAATTGCTGACGAAAGTATTCGTACACGGAACGGACACGCTGCGATAAAACGGGCATTGGGGTATCATCACCCATGGAACCGACGGCTTCTTGACCGTTCTCCCCGAGTACGCGAAGTACTTGGTCACGTTCCTCGAAAGTAACCTGAAACAACTTTTGGTAAACACCGACAGTATCAACGTCCATCGGGGCACTGATTAACACTTCTCCTGAGAGGTCGGGGCATAAATGCTCAGCGTTCTCTCGCAACCACTTCTTGTACGGCTGACGAGATTTAAGTTGCGTGTCGATGTCGTCCGGTAACAGCAGTTCTCCTGTCGCCGTATCGGCGGCAATCATCTGACCGGGTTTGAGTCGACCTTTCGTGACCACCTCACCGGGTGCGTAGTCGTAAACGCCAATTTCTGAGGCGAGCGTTATGACGCAACCTGCGTACTCGCTCGTCCCTGTTTTCACGGTGTCGTCATTCCGTGTCACAACGTAACGCGCGGGACGCAGCCCGTTGCGGTCCAACGCACAGGCGGCGTAGCGGCCATCGGTCATAACCATGCCCGCTGGGCCGTCCCATGGCTCCATGTGCATGGAGCTAAATTCATAAAACGCCCGCAAATCGGCATCCATGGTTTCAATGTTTTGCCACGCCGGGGGTACAAGTAGGCGCATGGCCCGAAAAAGATCTATGCCGCCCGCTAACAAAACTTCCAGCATGTTATCGAGACTGTTGGAATCAGAGCCGGTTGTCGAGACCAGCGGCCTGATATCTTCCATATTTGGTATGAGCGGCGACTCGAATTTATGGCTTCGGGCAAGCGCCCAGTTCCGGTTACCCTGAACGGTGTTGATCTCACCGTTATGGGCAAGAAAACGAAACGGTTGAGCAAGACGCCACTCAGGCCAGGTATTCGTTGAAAAGCGTTGATGAAAAACACAAATGCCCGATTCCAGTCGGGGATCATTTAGGTCCTCGTAGAACACGGGCAGGTTGGCAGGCATGACCAAGCCCTTATAGGAGACGACGTGCGATGAGAGGCTGGAAACGTAGAACGTCGAATCGTCTGAGTCAATGACCTTCTCGGTGCGCCGTCGGGCGACGAACAAACGCCGCTCGAAGTGGAGATCATTCATGCCGCCGGGCGCGCTTACAAACACCTGCTCGATCTGCGGTAATGATTTTAACGCTTCGTCACCACAGGCTTCCGAATTGATTGGAACTGCGCGCCACCCGTGCACGAGAAGCCCTTCAAGGGCTAACTCATGTTCTAAACGTTGGCGGGCGACCGACGCTAAGCCCTCGTCGGTATTTAAAAAGATCATACCTACGGCAAAGTTCTTACCGAGCGGATAACCCTTGTCGTGTGCCACAGCACGCAAGAACCCCTCGGGTTTCTTCAGTAATAGTCCGCAGCCGTCGCCGGTCTTCCCATCGGCGGCGATGGCGCCGCGATGGGTCAATCGCGCCAATGACTCGATAGCAGTTTGCACCAACCAATGACTGGCGCCACCGTCCATGTGGGCGATTAAGCCAAAGCCACAGCTATCTTTCTCAAATGAGGGGCGATACAGGCCCCCCGAAGTTAATCTTTCTATACGTTCCACGGGATTCAAACCAACGATGAATTGTCCAGCAAAATTTCCGCGATCCGGCGCCAGCTCCCCGGGCCATTCAGTTTGCCGAATCAGTCTGTTTTCGTTATATCATCTGTTTCGCGGCGCTTAGCAGCTCCCGAGACAAAAGCGTCGCTTCTTAAACGCCAACTTTCGCCACGGAATTAGCCTCGACGTGAGTATGTCGTCGATGCGCGCCCTTCATTGTCCGGTAAGAACTCGGTATTACCGGCAAAAGGTTAGTCAGTATACTAATGCAATCGCGCCCAATCAATCGAAGCCCATCGTACTGGGCTTCAAAATAACCTATTACTCATTGATAATAAAAGATATTTTGCCTATCACCAAGATGAGCGTCGCGCAACATAAACCCATTTTTAGTGGCAAAGAATGCTGACGTTACCCCAATTTTCGCAACTCAACGGGTGATGACGGCTTTCGGCTCCTAGGTAATCGCTCCTGCATGACTCTAACTCCTGCGTCCATGCAGTCGCGCCTTCGCTCGGTACTTCCCTGTACGTCATCGCGCAGGGATTTGATTTGATAAGGGATTTTTCGGCTAAGCGGAATAGCGGGCCTATTCGCGAAGGAGGAAAATTTCTCGTGGAATCAAGGACCAAGCGAG
>CALZJI010000554.1 GCA_945787615.1 uncultured Chromatiaceae bacterium
ATTCACATTCTGGTCGCCAATCCATCTCGCCCGCCTGCGTTGCCTACAGGGATGTAGCCAAGGGGCGTGACCACCACTCCACGGACGACGCACATGGATGTGCTAGTGTCACGAGAGGGCACGAGTGCATGGATGCACGAGCTAGAGCAACGCAGGGAGCGGTTGCCGAGGAGCCCGAAGTGACCGCAGGAGGTAGAATTGCGTCGAGAACGGCAATCGAGGGGCGGTAGCTTTGCTGGACGAGCGCCTTGGCACCCAAAAATGTACATTAATTCCGGCGCCAGCCTTACGGAATGCCGGATAGACCATACCTCTTCATCCTTATACGTGTCACGACGAGAGATACAACTATTTTGCCACGCCTTTCTTTCTCCGACGCGTCGCCGTCCCTCGTCGTTTAGAACGTGATGTCTTTTCTTCCACCAGCTCAAAATCAATTTTCTTCTCGTCGAGATTGACTCTCATCAC
>CALZJI010000555.1 GCA_945787615.1 uncultured Chromatiaceae bacterium
CATTCCATGGCTGCGTTGAAACTCCTCGCAATAGTCCGGCTATTACTCGTCATTTCGCCTTGCCACGAAATGAATATGACGCACTCTTAACACCTAAATCTCAAACGCCACGGGTATATAATTCGCAATCAGAAAGCTAACCACAGCAATACGCCACCCAACACTAAACGATATGCCACAAACGGCATCATTCCGACACGCTCTAGCAATTTCAGAAAGAAATGGATACACAGATAGGCGCAGACGCCGGACAGAACGGCGCCGCTCGCCATGGTCGCCCAATCGACCGCCGATTCGCCGCGAACCAGATCCAGCGATTTTAGCCCCCCTGCTAACAAAATAACGGGAATGGACAAAAGAAAGGAAAAACGCGCGGCCGCTTCCCGGGTCAATCCCATCATAAGCGCCGCGGTAATGGTAATCCCTGATCGCGATGTCCCCGGAATAAGAGCGAGCGCTTGAGCACAACCGATAATGACCATATCCCGCCATTTGATCGTGTGTTCGTCCCTATTGCGCTTTCCCGTCACATCTGCCCAACCAAGAAGGACGCCAAATGCAATGGTGGTTATCGCGATCACCCAGATTGACCGGAGGTGAGCCTCGATATTATCGCCAAAAAACAGGCCCACTAATCCAACCGGTACCGTGCCAAATCCCACTGCCCAAGCTAGCCTGCTGTCACCGACGGTTTGCCGTTGAACTAAAGAAGCAATCCAGTCTCTAGTGATGGTCACGACCTCTTTTCGGAAATACGCCACAACAGCGCTCAACGTACCCACATGCACCGCTACGTCAAAAGCAAGCCCCTGGTCCCGCCAGTCCATAACCGCAGGCAACAAAATCAAGTGAGCGGAACTGGAAACAGGTAGAAACTCCGTTAGACCTTGAACGACAGCCAAGGCAACGATATGCCAAAACTCCATATTGATTACGTTCGCTTTCCTAACTTACAACCGGCCGCGTTGATCAAACAACGAAAACCCCATTAACGGCGCATCAAGCCCTTTCCCTAGCGCAATCACCTTAAACAGCTCACCCATCTCATTGGGTAAGGTCAACTTCTTTACTTGCTGGGTGATCTCAAGGTGACGTTTTACTTCATTAGGGTCGGAGCGCGCCAGCAATGCATCAAGACCGCTTGCTAACAGAAAATACGCCTGAGTCGTGTAGCCCAATATCGAGAGACCTGCGCTATGACCCGCCTCGGCAACGGCGGTGAATTCCACATGCGCAGTAATATCCTGCAGACCCGGTAAAATTAGGGGATCGGGATGGCTGCGGTGGCGATAATGGCACATAATCGTCCCGCTTTTTCGATCACGATGATAATATTCACGGCGTGGAAATCCGTAGTCCACCAATATTATCGCGCCGCGTTCCAAGCCGTGAGCCAAACCGGTTAGCCAAGCCTCCGCAGCCAAATTAACTTCTGAACAATATCCTGGATAAAGCGTGTCATCGCCCAACTCCGTCTTGATCGCCTCTATCCGCGCCGCGATCGGGCCATTGGGCAGCGGCGTATCGTTGAAAAAAAAGTGGTCATCCTGCCATCCAACGTTTGATTCTTTAAGTCCTGCTTGGCTAATGCAAAAGCGATGCACGGGCATGGCATCAAGCACCTCGTTACCCAACACGACACCGCAAAAACCCGACTCAGGCAACCGATCCAACCACTCAACACGTTCGGCAAGGTGTGGAATACGCTCCTTGACTAAGGCGCCTTGTCGAGCACGAAGATCCGCACTCACCTCTAAAATAAGATATTTACGGGGCAAGCATCGGCTTGCTTCGAGCTCGAGCAATACATCACATGCCATAACGCCCGAGCCTGCGCCTAGCTCAAGAATATTGCCATCGGTCACCTGATTTAGGACCTGAGCACAATTGCGAGCCAGACATATAGAAAATAGCGGCGATATTTCCGGTGCCGTAACAAAGTCGCCCCCGACGCCGAACTTACGACTTCCTGCGCTGTAATAACCGAGTCCAGGCGCATAAAGCGCCAATTGCATATAATGAGCGAAAGTGACTAATCCCCCGTTCGCGTCAATGTCTTCCCTAATACGCGAGACGAGTCGTTGGCTATGAGCTTGCAAGTCGTCCGAAGGTATAGGAAGAGATGGGGGCAGGCTTGAAAAATCTAACATGGATACCTTCGTATTAATGCTTTTATCCCAAAAATCGGATACAGTTAGGGACATTCGACTGACCGACGCCGTCCCTGTGAGTACAGTATGAGTTTAGGAAGTTCTCGTGGGGGAGGGAGCGCTATGATTTCAGTTCTTCGTTTTCTTTTTCAAACTGCGTGCAGCCTATCCTGTCGTCGAATTGACTCTAAGGGCCGCGGAAAATAATAATTGTCCAACCTTGCTTGTCTTTTTGCTCAGCTTCTGCGTTACGGCAATTGTTGCATATTCCAATATGCGCCAATTGCCGCGCCTTGAATCTGAACAAA
>CALZJI010000556.1 GCA_945787615.1 uncultured Chromatiaceae bacterium
ACAAAAGAAGGAACTGCCTGCTTAGATAAAAAAAGCAAAAAGGTAAGAAATTGAAAGGAATCATTAAGGTGACATTGCGCCGCCGCTGGAAGAAAGGCGGCGAAGCGAACCGCCATCCTTATTTGAGAATCATACTCGGAAGTTTCGTTCTCTTGGCGATCATGTTGCAGCCTTTTTCACTTGGTCGAGCACAGCCACCCCTTTCTCCGTTGGCGGACAAGCGAGACGACATTCGCCCTCAGCTACCCACATTTGAACCCCCGAAGCGCGAGCCGAGTAAGGTTCTGCCGCCCATCCCGTTACCCGAGACGGGCGATATAGAAGGGTTATCCGGAGGCGTGCGCGTTTTCATTCAAGCGGTACGTATCCAGGGGAATACGGTTCTTCCAGCGGGCGCGCTAGAGGCGCTAACAACGCCCTTCGAAGGACGCGCCTTGTCCTTTTCGGAGATCGAAGCGTTAGTTGATCAACTGACTCTCGCCTATGTGAATCGTGGTTACATCAGTTCGGGCGCGACAATCCCAGAGCAAACGATTGAAGATGGTGTGTTAAAGATACAAGTCGTGGAGGGAGCGCTTGGCGACGTGGACGTTAAAACCGATGGGCGTTTACGATCGAAGTATATCCGCAGCCGCGTTCAGCTTGCGACGTCGGGTGTCGTAAATGTTAAAGACATTGAGGAGGCGCTTCAGTTGCTGCAGCAAGATCCGCGAATCAAGCATGTGCAGGCCAAACTCCTTCCTACAGGCGTAAGAGGTGAATCGTTACTTCAAATACAAGTCACTGAAGCCAAACCTTATCACGCGATCTTCCAGTTTGACAATCACGAACCCCCTTCCATTGGTTCTGAGCGAGGTCTGGTTGATGTTAAACATTTAAACCTCTCGGGTATGGGTGATTCCTTATCGGCGGTTTTTCGCGTAACGGAAGGGCTTCGCGCTTTTGATGGTGTGTATCGTTTTCCGCTGAACGCGCGCGAGTTGACATTCGATGCCCACGTGAGTCTAGCGCGCGCCGACGTGGTGGAAGAACCTTTTTCCAATCTCGATATTGAGAGCGAGTCGGAGACCTACGGATTTACCTTTGGTTTTCCGGTACGACGTACGCTTAATTCTAGATTTGATTTGTATTTAACGGGCGATTTGCGTCGTAGCCAGTCGTTTCTTCTCGGGTCGGGCTTCCGTTTCACGGAAGGATTATCCGAAGACGGTGTCGCGAAAGTGGCTGCGCTTCGGCTCGGCCAGACCTGGTCATACCGAGGCCGTCAAGACGCCCTAGCGTTGCGCAATATCGTTAGCGTGGGATTTGATGCATTTGATGCAACGATCCATAGTGGGGACGTGCCAGACGGCGAGTTTGTGACGTGGTTTGGTCAATTTCAATGGGCGCGCCGGATACCGACCGGGCTGGGGACGGGGCAAGTTATCTTCCGTTTTGATGCACAACTCGCCAATTCACCTCTTTTGGGGATGGAAAAACTTGCCGTGGGCGGTTATGCCACTGTGAGAGGCTACCGTGAGAATGAGCTCGTCCGTGATAATGGGCTCATAGGGTCCATCGAAACAAGAATTCCCGCGTTTCGACGCCGCGCGGGTGCTACAATGTTAGAAATCGCACCGTTTGTAGATATTGGCAGGTCGTGGAACGAGCGGAATACTGCCAGAGAGAAGAAGACTCTTGCCAGCGCCGGCGTGGGAGTACGATGGTCGGCAACCCGACACGTTTACACAGAGGTTTATTGGGCGCACGCCTTTGACAATGTCGAACGCCATGGAGAGTCGAACCTTCAAGACGATGGCGTTCACTTTCTGCTCTCGGCAACGCTGCCATGAGCGGTGCGGAACGAACTGAAAGCAAACGAAACCAAGGAGGGTAAATATGTATCCTTATCGACGCCGTTTGTTTTATCGCCATAGGTACGCAAAACAAGCCGTTGTGCGGTATGCCCTTCTCGTCGCGCTGTCTATTGGTGGCACGCTGTCGATGGTTACCGCGGAACCGAGCTTTGCGCAGGATGTCGTGACGCGAATCGTGCGTGACGGTACCGTTGGCGCGGATGCGACGCTTCAACCCATCCTTAATGACGCTGGCGCGTACGAGATTGGCGAAGCCCATGGGGCGCGCAGCGGCGGTAATCTCTTTCATAGTTTCGAGCATTTCGATCTTGGAACGGCTAATGTGGCGGAGTTTTCGGCAGCGTTACCCACAGATAATGTCATCAGCCGGGTGACAGGCGGAGCGTCGACTATAGATGGTCGACTTCGTTCATCCATTCCGAGGGCCGATTTCTATTTTCTCAATCCTCAAGGAGTAACCTTCGGCCCGAACGCGCGGCTCGACGTACAAGGCTCCTTCCATACTAGTACGGCCGACGTAGTGCACATGCGAGATGAAGACGGTAATACGTTTCAGGCTTTTTCAGAGGAGAGCTTGTTGCGAACGGCGACGCCGAGCGCCTTCGGGTTTATTTCTCAGAGTCCTGCGTCAATTCTGGTAAACGCCAGCCTCTTACGCGCGCACCCGGGTGAACAATTTTCGGTGGTAGGCGGTCCTATTAAAATTCAAAATGGTTGGATTTTTGCTGAAAGCGGTCGCATTAATATTTCGAGCGTTGCGTCTCCTGGCGAAGTCATTATTTCCGAAAGTGAGCTCGATACGTCGTCTTTTTCATATCTTGGTGATGTTCGCGTAACAGACGAAGCTTGGCTTGATGTGAGTGAACCGTTATTTGAGTCGACAGGCGCGGGAGAGATCCGCATTCGCGCCGCAAATTTTACGCTAGATAACTCGCTAATCACTGCGAATACGGAAAACGATAGCGGAGGCGTCATCGATATTCATGCACGCGGCCTAGTAACGCTATCTAACCAAGCAATTCTAAGTACGAAGACCTCCGGAACGGCGGACGCTCCCGATATCTTGTTGACGGCGCCATCGATCATACTTCAAGAGGCTTTTGTTTCTACCGAAAGTGAACTCCTTGAGGAGGGGAAGCCGGGGAATATTAGGATTCAAACCAAAAGTCTCGCCATGCTTGGAGTTTCCATCGTAGCCAACACGTCCTTAAGCTTTAAGCAGGATGAGAACGATAATTTCGTTTCGCCGGAGATTCGAATTACCCCCCTCGATCCAAGCC
>CALZJI010000557.1 GCA_945787615.1 uncultured Chromatiaceae bacterium
GATCGCGGTGCCGCGCCCTGTAATCTGAAAAGCATCTTTAACAATAACAAACGAGGGTGTGCTCATATTCATCTCTTGCGGTTTAACGTTGCGGTCCTGGTGAGCAATGCGGGCTAGCATCGTGACTACCCGGGTTCGAAATCTTTGCCGTTGTATTCGTTATACCACCGTTGCACGCTCACCGGAATCCCACCCACGCAGGGTAATCCATGCGAATTTTCTGTGATCTCGTGGGGCCAGCTTCAGAAAAAAACGCCGAGACCCGTACCATGTGGGGGGAGTGAGGGGAGTGGGGGGAGCGGTACGGGCTCGGAACTAAACGTTGTGAGGGAGTATGTAGGTACGGTTGTTATGTTACGCAGCTATCGGTTCGTGCGCCGCGAAGAATCACACAGTTTAGCTGTGACAAATTACCGAAAAATGCTGGCAGCGCTGTAATCGCGCGCTCGTATTACTGTATTGCAACGTGCGCCAGACAAAAAGGTGAAACCAACTCGTTAAAAGAAGCTAAAAATCAAGGAATAAAGACCAACGCTCGCGTTAGTTGCGCCTGCCGCTCTATGGCGCCAGCCGTTAACCGTTGGCGGAAAGCGGCTGGTGGAGGGGGATATCTGCGTCAGACACCGTTTTGTTGTCAGCGGTTTCTACCTCCATCTCATCTTGGCTGGCCTGTTTTTCTTTACCCTCCAACGAAGGCGTAACGGTCATTTCTGTTTTAACGACAATGGCTTCTTCAGCAGACTCGGCGTCTTCCGGCAACCGAGTCGTTCCGCCCTCGGATGCGTCTAACCGCTTGCGGTCGGCGTCTGCAATGCCAGTTTCGGACTTAAGTTCGTGTTGATTGGCCTGTGTTTCGTGAAGCTCGGAAGAACATGCAGAAGCCGCATCTTTGTCCATGAGAACGGCCTCATCCACAGGCGCGATACCCTCAGACAACCGATTCACTTCTTTATCGGTTTCGCCTGGCCGCTCGCCGTCCGCGTGCCCATCACCGATATCAGAGGTAGGCTCCGCTACACTGGCCTGTGCTTCGTCAAGTTCGGAAGAGGCCGCTTCCTTGTTGACGACAACGGCCTCATCCGCAGGCCCGGCGGTCTCAGATAGGCGATTCGATTCTTCCTCGGATTCGTCTGGGCGTTCGCCTTCTGGCTTCGACTCTGGCCTTTCGCTACCAAACAATCCTCGTTGAGGTTGCCCATCGACCCCGTCGCCCAGATCGAGCGACATGTTTATGTCGTCGAGGTCACGAAGTTCGCTGAGAGGGGGCAAATCTTCTAAAGACGTCAAGCTGAAATAGTCGAGAAATTGCCGTGAGGTACCGTAGAGCGCCGGTCGCCCGGGCACTTCGCGGTGCCCCAAAACGCGAATCCATTCTCGCTCCTGAAGCGTTCTGATAATGTTGGTGCTCACAGTTACGCCGCGCACGTCTTCAATTTCCGCTCGCGTAATTGGCTGCCGGTAGGCAATTAATACCAATGTCTCCAGTAACGCGCGCGAGTAGCGGGGAGGCCGTTCCTCCCATAACCGGGACACCCACGGGGCGAAATCAGACTTTACCTGTAAACGATAACCGGAACTGACTTCCTTCAATTCGACACCGCGTTCGGAACAATCTTGAGCCAACCCATCAAGCGCCGCGCGTATCGCATCGCGCGTCGGCTGTTCCACGCCCGAGAACAGATTTCCAATTCGGTCGATGCTCAGCGGTTGATTGGCGGCTAATAGCGCCGCTTCGATAATATTCTTAAGCTGCTGGGGATTCATCGACATGCTGCGGTGCCTTCACGTAAATGAGAGCGAAAGGCTCACTTTGAACCAATTCGATCAACGATTCTTTTACCAATTCCAATATGGCCAATAGTGTAACAACAACACCCATACGCCCTTCTTCAATGGTAAACAGGGTGGTAAATTCGGTAAATGATTCAGCATTAACGCTGCCTAAAACCCTGGACATGCGCTCGCGAACCGATAGCGGCTCTAATTGTACATGATGATGAGAAAACATGTCGGCGCGTCGCAGTACATCCTTAAGCGCACCCAATAGGTCCTGCAGACTAACCTCCGGTAGCGGGCGTTCTACGTGTTTGTCGACAATTTCAACGCTCGTCGGATAAATCTCCCGACCCAGTTGCGGTAAGGCGTTGAGATCTTCCGCGGCTTGTTTATACTGTTCGTACTCCTGGAGGCGTCTCACCAATTCGGCGCGCGGATCATCTTCGTCGTCCTCTGCGGTTTGGGGACGAGGTAGCAGCATCCGAGATTTAATTTCGGCAAGCATCGCTGCCATTACGAGGTACTCCGCCGCCAACTCGAGACGTAGTTCATTCATGAGCTCGATATATTCCATATACTGCCGGGTAATCTCAGCGATTGGAATATCCAAAATGTCGAGATTCTGCCTTTTTATAAGATACAGCAGCAAATCCAATGGGCCCTCGAACGCTTCGAGAAACACTTCCAGGGCATCAGGAGGGATATAAAGATCTTGGGGTAACGTAAGGACAGGGGCACCTTGAACAATCGCCAAGGCCATTTCTTGTTGCTGAGGCTCCGTGTGTGGTACGTTTTCTTCAACCGTCATCGCTTAATTACCCCTGCATTGCCGCGCCATCATCGATAACTCAATCCCATCGCTTGGCGCACTTCCTCAAGCGTCTCCTGCGCGACATCTCGAGCTTCTTCACATCCTTCCGCGATGATATTCCGTACTAAATTGGGATTGTCCGTGAACTCTAGAGCCCGTTCTCTGATGGGGGTTAATTCCTCATTGATTGCGTCGATGACGGGCTGTTTACATTCAATACATCCGATTCCGGCTGTCTGACAACCGTTTGCCGCCCAGGTTTTAATCTCGTCGGTGGAATAGACCTGATGAAGTTGCCATACCGGGCATTTGGCTGGATCGCCGGGATCACTGCGTCGGACCCGCGCGGGGTCTGTGGGCATCGTCTTTACTTTCTTCGCCACTGACTCGGGCTCTTCCCGAAGCGCGATTGTATTGCCATAGGATTTAGACATTTTTTGTCCGTCCAATCCCGGCATTTTCGCCGCCACCGTTAACAGCGCTTGCGGTTCGGGAAGAATAATTTTCCCCCCCCCTTCTAAATAGCCAAACAACCGCTCACGATCAATGCGCGTGATGTTTTGCTGAGACTTTAATAACTCCCTTGCCGTCTCGAGCGCTTCATGATCACCTTGCTCTTGAAAGCGTCTTCGTAATTCGTTGTAAAGTTTCGCGTTTTTCTTGCCCATCTTCTTCGCGGCAGCGTCCGCTTTTTCCGCGAAATCCGCTTCGGACCCGTAAAGATGATTAAATCGACGCGCGACCTCTCGGGTAAGTTCGATATGAGCGACTTGATCCTCCCCTACGGGTACCAGCGTCGATTTATAAACAAGAATATCCGCGCTTTGTAATAACGGATACCCGAGGAAACCGTACGTTGCTAGATCGCGCTCTTTAAGACGCTCCTGCTGGTCTTTATAGGTTGGAACACGCTCGAGCCACCCTAACGGCGTAATCATTGACAATAACAAGTGTAACTCAGCGTGTTCAGGGACGCGGGACTGAATAAACAGTTTGGCGGAACTTCGGTTAACGCCGGCCGCTAACCAGTCAATCACCATATCCCAAATGCTGTCTGCAATAATGCGGGGATCTTCGTAGTCTGTGGTTAGCGCGTGCCAGTCCGCGACAAAGAAAAAACACTCGTATTCGTGTTGCAGCTGAACCCAGTTCTTGAGAACTCCGTGATAATGGCCTAGATGCAGTTGTCCGGTCGGCCGCATGCCCGACAGCACACGGTTTGGCTGTAAAGTGGAAGCGTTCAAGGGAGTGCCTTTGTTGTAGTGATTAATTTACGATGAGCGAATTAGAGGTTGAGTGCCGCGCCTGATCAATCGTCTGTAATCTCAAAGGGATAAATACTAGCACGTCCTTTGTATTTTCGAAATTATAACCGAAACCTCCCAAATAATACCTAAAATCAGGCACTAAACGTCGCATGCTAGAATTTTCGGAAGCTCAGAGTATACGGCTCATCGTTTAGCTCCACAACGCCCGCAGCCCTTTTCACACCACGCGCCGCGTGCTAATGACCGTCGAGTGACATTTAGAGCCCGACAACCCCATACAGCAGTTGCTGCAACCAGTTCACAGGCGGAAGCAAAATAAAACTCAAAATACCCGTTATCATTAAGCCCAACAATATAATGATCCCGTAAGGTTCGAGTCGGCTAAGGGCTCGTGACATATTGTCAGGGAGGAGTCCTGTCAGTACACGTCCACCGTCCAATGGCGGAAAAGGCAATAAATTAAGCACCATCAGAATAATATTTATTGTTATTCCCGCAGCGCCCATGTATATGAGCGGTGAGGCGATCCAGGTGAATTCGCCAGAGAGCATTAAGCCAACCTTCATTATCAATGCCCAGGCTATCGCCATTATTAAGTTGGCCACCGGACCAGCTATCGCCACAATTGCCATGTCCCGTTTCGGATTTCGCAAGTTCTCGGGCGTGACCGGAACGGGTTTTGCCCAGCCGAATACGAACCCGCCCATCATGAGTAAAAGAACCGGTACGAGTATAGTACCGATCGGATCGATGTGCTTAATGGGGTTGAGGGTTAAGCGTCCCAGCATCATCGCCGTCGAATCGCCGTACCGGCGTGCCACCCAGCCATGCGCGACCTCGTGCACGGTGATGGCAAACAGAACGGGCAATGCCCATATGGCGATACGTTGCGCGATCGTAATTTCATCCATGGTTTTAAGTTTCTATCCTTTTTATTTTTTCTAGCTTCGCTGCGTCAGCAGCGTCAACTTTTCTCACACGTCTCTTTCTTTCGAACGGGGTAGTCATTGTATAACAAATTCGAGACGTTCCGAGAATGGCATTTACCTAAACTCAAGGACGGTCATTGTGTTAAACCTTAACGGCTATACCGCTATCACAGCGCGAAAAAGCCAGTTACGGGTAACAAATATGCGTATTGTTATGTCAACCTTTTCATACGCATAGCTAAACTTAGGGCTCGCGTCAAAATTAATACACATTTTGTACATCGATCCATCCCGCCTGGCTGCGTTACCTACATGGACGTAGGTAAGGAGCGAGAGCACGACTGCACGGACGACGCCCATGGATGTGTTAGTGTCACAAGAGGGCACGAGTGCATGGATGTACGAGTTAGAGCAACGCAGGGAGCGGTTGCCGAGGAGCCCGAAATGACCGACGCACATGGATGTGCTAGTGTCACAAGAGGGCACGAGTGCATGGATGCACGAGTTAGAGCAACGCAGGGAGCGGTTGCCGAGGAGCCCGAAGTGACCGCAGGAGGTAGAATTGCGTCGGGAACGGCAATCGAGGGCGCGGAAGCGTTGCCAGGCGGGCGCCTCAACGCTCAACATGTAAACTTAATTCTTGCACGAGCCCTTAACGTCCGATTGTAATCGGCGTTGCAAAAGAGTCACTTGCGATGCCGGTTACGCCTGGGTCATTGGGTATCGGTCGATAAAAATCCGTTGCACCCGGCGGTATGGCATCCGATTCACACGTAGCATTCACAAACACGGACAGTGGGGTTATTTGTGTTCGAAACGAGCCGCGCGGCAAATAATAAATTTGAACCGGATCAAGGGCGTTAAGCGCTCTTAATACGAAACCTTGCGCGGCAATAAACGGTGGCACATCGAGATCAAAAATATAAGGATCGCCGGTACAGTCCGGCGAGGTATAAAAGAGCCACGAAACGCTCGCTAGATTTCCGTAGCCCTCTTCCGACGGAAAGCTGTTTACAGTAAACAGATAGTCTTTATCGCTGAGCGCCGTAAGCCCGCCCGCACCCAATCCGCTCACGTAAAGACCAATCTTCTGTTCATTGGCCTTAACGAAAACCGTTCCGAGTTCTGCTTCGCTGACGCGTTCGTTAACGGTTGCCAATTCCTCCACGTTGGAATCAATATCGCTCGAATTGGCATTAACGGCATTTTTCAACACGTCGAAGTTCTGATTCACCTCATCCGCCTTCGCCGGGGTACCCGCCTCAAAAACGAACGGCACACTTACGTCCGCGGCGAAACTCCCGTTGACAACCAGAGCACACGTTATCCAAGAAAGCGCCCTATAAAGTACAGATTTTCTCATCCTTCACCTACTGCCAGTGGACTTGATTCCACGCCTCGTTACCCTACACCAATCCCCTTACGGCCCGCGAAAAAATAACTTACGATTTTCGCATCCCATCTTCGGGCCATCTTTGAACAATCCTCAATCGCAAAATCCTCGAATTAGCCGGGCTAGTCCTGCGCTCTTGCTCAGTCGGATTGTCCACATCTGACAAATCTGGGCGCGAAAAATACGAAGTTATTTATTCGCGAGCCCTTAGCCCAACGTGCCCACCCAGGTAGAACGAACCTTCAGAGATGTTGCCACCGGCACCGTTGCGCGCCGCTCGCCTGGGCAATGACGCTATGACAACCATGCTTCCGGTCGCTATAACATACGTTTCCCGTACTTTCTTGTTCGACCAATTCGCTGAGATCGTTTTTGACAACAGAGACATAAACTTGTTTTCAAATGCTTCCAAAATCAGTACCACGCCGCGCAGGTACAACGCAGTATACAAAAGGCCGAGAGCGTCGGCGAAACCGTCTTGGACTCGAAAGAAGAATTACTTCATTCTAAGCGAAAACAGTACTGATTTTTAGGTTTATTCCGGTCAAAGGGAAATAAATGTTGACATTCTTAAACTCAGTTTCGTAACGCAGCACACGCGTATCGCGTGGGCTACTAACCAGAACGGGGTGCCGCCGTCGCGCTTTCTGGCGAAGATTCCCGGCTGACTGTTACAAACCTCAACATTGGTAAGCAAATCTTCTCTGCACCACAAACCGTAGCGGCTAACAAAACAGCTTCAAATCATTATGTTACAAACATCACTGTGTTCGGCTGAGGCGCTAAAAACCGCAGTTCTTATATTTAGTATAGAATTGGGGCCGTTGAACGTGTAGCATTACGATAACATCGATGCAACGGTTTACTACAATGTAGAAATATCGAATGGCCTTCTTAAATTGCCTTCGTATTGGCCGTAAAACAAGGGGAGCTCGTGGAGCTGGACAAATCAACGAGAGCAGTTGGCGCTGGCTTAGGACCAAGACGAAGTGAGCGCAAAGTGACAAGTCGATAACTTCACAGTAGGAGGGTGACAATGGGGGGAGAAAACGTGGCATTGGTATGGATAGGCGAGGCGGTTGCACTTGCCATCGGTCTGGGCATCGGTGTTTTCTGGGCAAGAAAACCAAGCAGCGCGAAGGAGGAAGGCGTCTCTTTGGAGGACATTAGCGCCACGAGAAACGAATTCAGAACCTACCGCGATGAGGTTGGTGATCATTTTGAAGGGACGAAAGACACGATACGAGATCTAAACTCGGCATACGGCCAACTCTTCGAACACCTCGCCCAAGGCGGACAAAAACTCTGTAATTCCGGTGCTGAAACAATGCGTCCCATCGAATCGGACGGTGAGGTTTTCGCACGTATTAAACGCCTTGAGAGCAAATGAATTCGATTTAACGATCCCCTCAACCCTACCCTCCCCCTGAGGGAGACGGAATACGTGGGACAGCAGTGACACAATAGTCTCAACGAAGACAAGAGGCTGGAATACCTGAGGGGCTGCGTAATGGCCCTGCTGGCGGGGCAGCCGCTCTGAACGCACGAGATGCGAAGATTAGCCGGGCAAAAAAGCGGACGAGGCCAAGGATGGGCGCAGTTGATCCCGTATTAATCATGGATATCGGCCGTCGCATGGAGAAGTACGACACACCGAATTCGTAAGCGCAGTATGGTTCCTATAGGCGCATCCTAAACCGAGGCTACCTTAGGGCCACGGAAAAAAATAATTATCCAAACTTGCTTGTCTTTTCACTCAGCTTCCGCGCTACGGTTCGGCACCCACAGCGCTGCCGAGCCAGTTCCACTGTAGCGCAGCCAAAATATTACCTTCCACAATTTCCACTATCTCTTAAGGTATTTGCGTTCGCGCCGATATATATCTAAACGCAAAGATTGCGGCTGGCCGAACTTTGGGGTGAAGATGGTCAGCGATCGTTAATCCGAAAGGGGTATTAACATCTCTCGCTCCCCGTTTTGTGCGATCGGAGAACTACGTTTTGAACATGGCGTCATTTAGAACAGCGTATATTCCAACTATCCTGATTCTGATCGCCCATTCGCCCGGTATTCACGCCGAATTTCTTCTCAATTTCCAGCCCCAAGACACGTCGTTCGGCGATCATGCGCGTTCCGATACCCGCTGCAACAGACCTGAAGGCGCAAACCTAGGTTGCAGCGGATCGTACAGTCATGTGGATACAACGCCATTTCTTCAGGAACTATTCTACGATGATGCAACCGGGCTTTCTTATTTCCATGTGATCGTGGGTAAGCCCGAAGACGGGTTTGCCCAGGAAGTGTTTATTAAGGCCAACGGTCCTACGTGGGAAGGTGGGCTGGGTTCGGCAAGCCTAGGCGATGGTACGTGCCGTTCTGGAGGGAGTTTCGTTTTAAGCGGGTGCAATCTTGGCGATCCACTGGGAGAGAGTCACGATAACACTTTCACCGGTATCGGTTCGGGCAATCCAAAGGCCGTGGTTATGCGACAGGTGATGGGCGGCACCTGGAATGAGACGACCAAAACATGGAGCTGCGGGACGAGTAATGAGTTTTGCATGGAGTTTCTCAAAGATGATTACCTCCTAAAACCGGTGATTACCCAAACCATACACGATATTCCAAGTGATATGACCGCTTTCTTCGAGTTTGACATGCGTAACAGTGACTACGACACCAATAGTATCGCCGGCACCATGACGAATACCGTAACATTCAGCGATCCAAGCTTGGGAACGAAAGGCGACTTCAACTACGCAACGGACAAGGACGTAACGGCATTATCAGGTGGCCGTTATATCTTTACGGGCACCGGGCCGACGGGTGCTTCTGCGGAACCGTACGAGTATTGGGATAGTGATTTCCAATTGGACCGCGATTGGACTATTTTCAAGCAATGACAAGGCGAAGAGTGGGGTATTAAAGCAGCAGCGCGATAACGCGCCGGCCGCCGACGGAAAGGTGCCATAGTTTCGCCTGCATTGCTCACCTAGCAACGCTACGAGACCGTTAAACTTACGCGATTCAATGCGTCGAATAGTTTTACACTGCCGAGTACGTGGCAGCGGTTTGATACCTATATTCAATAACCTAAAGGCGCGGCACAGGCCTTGCATTCCTCGTTAGACAGCAGACAGTCGATCGAGAAACTAAATCTGATGCCAACCATGACAACGTGTTTTGCCACTAGTCGCCGAATTGAAGAACGGGTCGATGTTCCCGGTCTTGATGTCCAGTTAAAGGTTGAGAGTATTATTCCTCGGCTTCGCTTTACTCCGTGCGTATCAACAAATATCAACCGAGGCGGGATTGGAATCACCACTGCCTCGATTACGTTAAGACCGCTGCAGAAAGTGAAAATTCGTATCTCATACCGGGATCTAGCATTGTACGCGCGCGGAATTGTTGGCCATACCGATTCAGGCGATACAGCGGGGCATTACGGGATCATATTCATCGATGTCCCGCACGAATTGGACCAGTTAATTGAAAATCTTATCGAACCAGTGGAAAGCCTAGAGAAAATTTGGGACAACAATAAAAGGTAACGAAAATCGAGCCTGACTCGAAAAGCGGTTTCGCTGTTACATCAATCCCGACTGATGCGTCTTCTTCAATAATCCTATTTTTCCAATCTAAAACACACTTTCGTAGGCACGCCATTAACGGGTACAGTTCTGCGGTCGGTCGCGCCGAGATGTGGACGCTATACAGATACACACACTAAACGGTGGAGAAATAGGGTGACAGGGCTGAGATAAACTGCCTTGAAATAGCCTATGAATCCCAGGGGTAAGTCCAGTCAGCTTCAATAGCACGCTATATATTCCTACAGATAATTATTGGGCTATTTTTTTTCATCTATTAATTCGCTATTACTGCTTGCGTCCCGGCCACGCGTGTCTTATTTTTAATAGTATGAGGTGTGCAAAAATTCCATACGATGAGTCAAAAACTCCCTTCGAGGGGGGCTAGCTGTAGGCAACCGTAATTGCGTAATTTAGGCCCGCCTTTTAAATGCTTTTTGAAACAAGGAGGAAATAGCATGAAACAACGTATACTCACTCCATGGTCGGTTTCTCTTATTCTTATCTTGACGTTTGCTCTCGCGGTGAGCGCCGAAGCTCGCGAGAGTTTTGGAGCGGAACTTAGCGGGAATGCAGAAGTGCCTCCTGTCGAAACCGATACGACGGGTGCTTTTAGATTCAGGTACGATGACTTCGACTCTACGGCGGCGTACAGGCTTAGAGTGCGAGATGGCGTTAGAATTACCCAGGCGCATCTTCACTGCGGGCTCGAAGGCGAGAATGGTCCTCCCATTATTTTCCTTGCAGGTTTTCATGAGAATGGTTGGGATGTAAACGGCAATTGGGTGGACAATGCCACAGTGACCGATGACAACATCTTTAACGACGTATGCGGCGCAACGCTTGCAGAGATCGTGGAAGCGATACGCAATGGAAATGTCTATGTAAACGTGCACTCGGTGGCAAACCCCGGTGGCGAGATTCGGGGACAAGTCAGATGATGGTTGGTCGGCGACGCCAACACGTAACCGGCGAATAAGACCTCTCAACATTGGAAGGAAGGCGTTGCCTTGCCCACCGGAACACGTATTTGGCTCGATAGCTTTACATAATTACAGCGCTCGCTGTAACAAAATTTAAAGGGCTGGATAATTTCCGAGGCAAGGCAGCGCGTTGACTTTTGTGTATTAGGGCCGCGGAAAATAGCCATCATCCAAAGATTGCGCCGGGTTTTTGCTCAGATTCAAGGCGCGGCAAGTAACGCATATTGGAATATGCAACGCTTGCCGTAACGCAGAAGCTGAGGAAAAAGACAAGCAAGGATGGATAATTATTTTTTCCGTGGCCCTAAAAAGTAGCAAAAGCCGGTTGCCTCTTTTGCGTGCTTCGGACATCGATAAAAAATGTGGGGTTCGAATGGCAGTTTCAGGGCTGCACCCCTTTTTCTAAGTTTCTATCAAATCGTTTCGTTATTAACCGTAGGGGAGGGTCTAGTTGGTTAGGTCTTCAGGTAAATGCCCAACTTTCACTAATATTACCGTCTCTTCTTCGACGAACGGATGGTGCTGGCTTAGGTGGGGATTGCGTATCCAAGCACCGGTGGGATAGGTGCCCCACTCGTCTCGAAAAACGCCACTTAAGACGAATATTTCTTCTCCGCCGAAATGACGATGTGGCGTAAAGCGTTCATGAGCAGGCCATTTAAGGGCCGCGGAAATTAATAATTGTCCAAAGATTGCGCCGGATTTTGGCTCAGATTCAAGGCACGGCAAGGGGCGCATAATCCCTTTATGTAACCTTTGCCGCAACACAGAAGCTGGGC
>CALZJI010000558.1 GCA_945787615.1 uncultured Chromatiaceae bacterium
CGAAGCGTTTGCCAAGATTCCCGCCGACGAACTCCAGGCGCTGCTGAAGAACAAGGACGCGCTGACCAAAGTGCTCACCTACCACGTGGTGCCGGGCAAGGTGATGGCGAACGACGTTGTTAAAATCAAGTCGGCAAAGACCGTTCAGGGCCAGAGTGTCAAGATCAGCACGGCAGGTGGCGTGCGCATTGACAACGCAAAGGTAGTAAAGACGGACATCGAGACGAGCAACGGCGTCATCCACGTGATCGACACGGTTATTCTTCCGAAGGAAACAACGGCTTACTACTGGCCTGAATATGTGAATTAAGTGGACGGTTAAAAACAAGCTTCCCTACAAAGCGGTGCCAAGGACGGCGCTGTCCCACGGCGTGACTAGCACCGATTGATCTAAGAAAGCACAACAGTAAGACCGATCCGCAGCAGTTTGTACGCGAGGAATGAACAACGACGTGCCAGTCAGGATGGCCGAAACCGCGCCAGTTTATCCAGATTCCGCGAAGGTCCGCGACGAGTATACACCGGGCTTACAATCTTCAAAGTCTTAGACAACACTATAGCCGCTATGGCCGACCGCAGGTACTCGAGATCGACTAGTCGGCTCGCGCCATACAGCAAACAGTTGCTTATTGAATACCAAAATGAATATCAGCAAGTAACTAATTTACAACGGCCGGAAGCGGAATATTCGAGAGGGGTTTTCTGTATAGCGCCAAAAGATGCGTTTGACACCACGGATGCGATGGTGCGCAGATCTATACGCGATTTCGGCATTCAAGAATCTGATACCACAAGTAGCGACATGAGCATGTCGGTAATTTCAGATACAAGGGTATCGCGGTTGTCTGCACGCACGGTAATGACCTGCACGTCATCGCGCTTTTTGATGTCATCGGCAAAATAAAAGGGTTTGCGGATAATCGTACCAAGTACTGGGCTGGGACCATCTAACGCGCGTACAACGAGCTGCTGGAAGTGTCGGGATTTCAGCTCCATGAAGCCGATCTCATCGATGACTACGAGCTGCTGCCGGGTAATGGCATCTTCAAGAGCGGTGAGGGCCACGGTCTCGAAATTTGCCATATCAATACCGTATTTTCCCAAACGATAGCGCGAGGCGAAGCCGACTTCCGCTAGACGACCGGTCTTTCCGTCGATCGTGTTGATGGAAAATCCGATGCGTTCGTTGTCGCGGCAAACATCCAAGGTGTAAAACCCGCCAATCGTGTTGTAGCCGAGCCGCTTCAGGTTGTCCACGACATGACAAATCAGTGTGGATTTGCCCACCCTAGGACGCCCCGTCAAAAGGATGTTTTTCTGCACAAGTGAACCATGCTTACCGAATCATCGAATCGGACAATCCCGATACAAGGGATTTATTGAATCACCTAATGGGTAGTTTCGCTACAACAGCCCCGACTGTTTTAGCTCAATCTCATTCCAGTTCACGGTTTTCCAAAGTGAACTGCTGGACCCGACCGAGCCTGTGTGAAAAGTCGCCGAATCTTAAGGCGCTTGGGACGGCGTCCCACATTGGCTGTATATTCGCTTTACGCGCGTCCTTAACTCGCCATAGCCACCCTGTTAATGGTGTACGGGTGTATTGTTTTACCACCGACCATTTTGATTTTGAGTTTTCACACAGGCTGGACCC
>CALZJI010000559.1 GCA_945787615.1 uncultured Chromatiaceae bacterium
ATTTCGTGGCAAGGCGAAATGACGAGTAATAGCCGGACTATTGCGAGGAGTTTCAACGCAGCCATGGAATGAAGAGGGCGTGCTATTGACACCTAAATCTCAAACGCCACGGGTATATATAGCGCTATCTTTATAATTTATAGAGATTTTCAACGCGGCAGCTATGCCCGCTACATTGATCGCAAGGGATAGCGACGAGCGTATAAAGCCTGTTGTCCACGCTAATTGTATGCGTCGTCGTGGTGCAGAGCAACAATCGGCGCCGCCTACCAAGACGACTCTCCGATGCCAAAAACAGATATACCGCTGCCACGCTCGGGAAAGACCGTGCCGGGTGCGGGGTATTCGCGGAGATCTTGCGATCTCGGCGAGAAGTAGCGAAAACGGCGTGCGAAATTCTGCGTAAATCCAATGGTAAATTATTTTTACATAGGCCGCTAACTATAAGAATTCGCAATATCCAAACGGGGGAGGCGAAGAGTTTGACATCTCACCGACGTTTAAGAGAACTAAAGTTAGAGAGGATGCTATGGCGGCAACAGCTGAACAAATCGTAAAAGAAGTCAATGACCTTGTGTCATTACCTGAAGTAGCTGTGCGGGTTAACCGGATGGTCGATAGCCCCAACTATGCGGTTGCGGACGTAGGGAAGGTTATCGCCCAAGATCCTGCATTGACCGCCAGGTTGCTGAAAGTGGCTAACAGCCCATTTTATGGTTTAAGTACGAAAATCGACACTGTATCGCGCGCCGTCTCGGTATTAGGAAGCCGACAGATTCGTGACTTAGTGTTCGCAACATCGGTAACCAAAGTATTCGACGGCCTACAGAATGATCTGATCTCCATGGATGACTTTTGGACTCACAGCATTTGTTGTGGACTGGCGGCAAAGATACTCGCGGAGAAAATCGGAAATGGTGTTGGCGAGTCGATTTTCATTGGTGGTTTGCTTCAC
This sequence comes from uncultured Chromatiaceae bacterium, assembly GCA_945787615.1. Classification (GTDB taxonomy): domain Bacteria; phylum Pseudomonadota; class Gammaproteobacteria; order JAADHS01; family JAADHS01; genus CALZJI01. The sequence continues at coordinate 956 of CALZJI010000559.1, forward strand.
GACATTGGCCGCTTGATTATGTTCAAACACCTGCCCGAGCTTGCGCGGAAAGCGTTGCTTGCCTCAATCGAAGGTCCGGACGAGTCACTGTCAGTGGCCGAGCGAGCATTCATGACCTTTGATCACGCCGAATTGGGTGCCGCCCTTGTTCGTCATTGGAATATGCCAGCATCGCTACAGGAAATTGTTGGGTGCCATCACGACATCACAAAAGCAAAGCGCTATCGAAAGGAAGTCGCGATCGTTCAGATCGCCAATGCGATTGCGGTGATGGTGGAACTCGATACACTCTTGGCGGAGGATGCGCCGGCAATTCAACCTCTGGCCTGGGAGTTAACGGGCCTTGACCCGAGCATATTGGAACCTACCATGGAAAAGGTTAATGAAGACCTCTCAGCAGTAAAGTCGATGTTAGGTGTCTGAACAGCCACAAACACGAATACCCGTCGTTAGCTGAGCGCCGAGGACAATCTGCGCGGCGTTGGCGGGCGAGCCGTCGTCACGACTATCCTGTTTGACTCGGAAGTCGGATCTGGCCTTTTAAATCGAGCCGCTCACCACGTTCAGGTAAGTGGGCAGGGGTATTAAAATCTTCTAGCAGCCGCGCCTGAAGCGCGCGCATGGCGTCGTATTCCCCGTGAACCAGGGCCAAGGGCGGGCGGTGCTTGAAATGGCTGTACCACTTCATTAATTCGGCTTGATCAGCATGCGCGGACAATCCGCCAATGGTATGCACTTTCGCGGCCACGCGCACCGTTTCGCCCCACAAGCGGATATAGCGGGCACCATCGACAAGTGCGCGGCCCAGCGTTCCTTCTGTTTGAAATCCGACGATTACGATATGACACTCCTTGCGCCAGGCATTATGTTTAAGGTGGTGTTTGATGCGACCGCCACTACACATGCCACTGCCGGCGATGATAATAGCCCCGGAACGGAGCCGGTTGATTCCCATGGACTGGCTTGAGGCCCGCGATAGATGAAGGTTCGGTAACAATGGCTGGTTGCGGTGGCGCTGCCAAAGTTCCAACGCGCCGGGGTCGTAGAGTTCGGTGTGGCGTGCGTAAACCTGTGTCGCTTGGATGGCCATTGGGCTATCAAGAAAGATCTGCCAATTTTCCAGATGCCACTGGTCGTAATACTTGGCGAGTAAATACAATATGTCCTGACTGCGCCCTACGGCAAATGCCGGAATGAGAATGTTACCCTTGGCGCGCTGCACTTCACCGACGAGATCGGAGATTTCCTGCCATGTCGCCTCACGCGAGCGATGGAGACGATCACCGTATGTGCTCTCCATCAACACGAGGTCCGCCGTATCAATCGCAGTGGGGTCCCTGACGATGGGTGCGCCGCTGTGGCCAAGGTCACCGCTAAATACGATTTTGCGTTCTTCCCCGCCTTCTTTTAACCACAGTTCGATAATGGCTGAGCCAAGGATGTGGCCCGCATCGGATAGGCGCACAGTAAGACCAGGAACGATTCTTTTTGTTTGGCCATATGGGAGGCTTTTAAATTGACGCATTGACGCTGTCGCATCGGCCATGGTGTAGAGCGGCTCGATGGGTGTTAAGCCTTTACGTTCGCGCTTTCGGTTTTCCCACAACGCTTCTTTCTCGTTCAGATAGCCGGCATCTTTGAGCATAATACGACACAAGTCGCGGCACGCGCGGTGCGTATAAATGGGCCCGCTAAATCCCGCATTACCCAATAGCGGGATGCGTCCGGAGTGGTCGATATGGGCATGGCTTAGGACAACGGCATCGATGCGCTTGGGGTCGAACGTGAAAGGGTTGCGGTTGCGTTCTTCATCTCTGCGGCTGCCTTGGATGAGTCCGCAATCCAATAAGATGCGCCGACCTTGGACTTCGATCAGATGGCAGGATCCCGTTACTTCACGTGCCGCACCCAAAAATTGTATGTGCATAATTGAAAATGGTTCGATGAGCCTGATTAGAGTCCGCTTCTAACTGACCGCCCATGCCCATTTGATCGGTGCGCGGTCCTATGGGCCGTTTTGTTACTGTCGCCGGCGAGCGTCGAGGCCAAATGCCGAACGTTTAACGACTATGATATATTACGATAATTTGCGAGCCGCTGGGCGCAGGGTCGTTATTGAGCGATGTTTTTGCCACTTCACCCGCCAATGAAGTTCCTGACGCAGGATCGTGCTTGTTATTGGCAGGGAGAGCGGGTATCGTAACAATTATTCTGTTAAATCAGTATCCTATTGTAGGATTAGGGCTTGCTTCATTATTACTTCATATTTCTGGGCGTTAAGGCGATCGCCTGGCAAGGCGCAAAAACGCCGGAAGATAAATATCTTTCAAGTTTTTGCAACGCTGCCGCGTCCTCGATTGCCGTTCCCGACGCAATTCTACCTCCTGCGTCCCTGCAGTCGTGCTCTCGCTCCTTACCTACGATCCATGTAGGCAACGCAGCCAGGCGAGCGCCTCGACGTCTAAAATGTGAATTAATTTTGACGCGAGCCCTTAGGCCGATAGCGGCTGAGCGAAGTCGTCTTCCGAGGCTGCTGTGTAGCGTTACGCGTTTAATGAGTAGGGTTGTGACGCATCATGAACCGTTGGGCGGGAATATATGAATCTTCACGAATACCAAGCAAAGCAACTGTTCGCAGACTATAACGTCCCGGTGTTGCCGGGCGGGGCGGCCGCGACGGTTGAGGAAGCGGTCACCGTCGCGAACCGATTGGGTGGCGAGGGGTGGGTTGTTAAAGCGCAAGTGCACGCTGGCGGACGGGGCAAAGCGGGCGGCGTCAAGGTAGCCAAGTCGCTCCACGAGCTCGAAAGCTTTTCTCAGGAGTTGCTGGGTGGTCGGCTGGTGACCAAGCAAACAGATCGCACCGGTCTGCCCATCAACACCGTGTTGATTGAACCTACCTGCGCCATTGAGCAAGAATTATATTTGAGTGCGGTTGTGGACCGCGGCTGCAAACGCATCGTGTTCATCGCTTCCGCGGCGGGCGGAATGGATATCGAAGAGGTGGCCGCAAAACAGCCCGAAAAGGTATTTCGCGTCGCCGTTGACCCCGTCGTCGGTTTAATGCCTTACCAATGCCGCAGGGTCGGGTTTGGTCTAGGTTTGAATAAGGCGCAAATCAGCGCGTTGTCCAAGATCATGGAGGGCATATATCGCTTGTTCACCGAAAAAGACGCCAGCCTCGTGGAAGTTAATCCATTGATTGTCACCGAGCCTGGCGAATTAATCGCATTGGATGCCAAGATCAACGTGGATGATAACGCGCTGTTTCGTCAGAAAACGCTTTTGGCGATGCGCGACCCAACGCAAGAAGATGATAAAGAGGTCGAGGCGCAACAGCACGACCTTAACTATATCCGACTCAGTGGCAACATTGGTTGTATGGTGAACGGGGCAGGACTCGCCATGGCGACTATGGATTTGATTAAATTGCACGGTGGTGACCCGGCCAACTTTCTCGATGTCGGGGGCGGCACTACGAAGGAGCGCGTCGCCGAGGCGTTTAAATTAATTCTCTCAGAGGAAAAAGTATCGGCCGTTTTGGTTAATATTTTTGGCGGGATTGTTCGCTGTGACTTGATTGCCGAGGGCATCATTAAGGCTGTGGAGGAAGTTCACGTTAATGTGCCGGTTGTGGTGCGCTTGGAAGGGACGAACGTCGAACAGGGGCGTGAGCTACTGCGTAACAGCGGCTTACAGATTATCGCGGCGGACGCGTTGACGGATGCGGCGCAAAAAGTTGTTCGCGCGGCGTTGGGAGGGCAGGGGTAATGGCTGTTCTAATAAATCAGAAAACCCGCGTTATTTGTCAAGGGTTCACCGGCAAGCAAGGGACATTCCACTCGGAACAAGCATTGGCCTACGGCACTAAACTGGTGGGCGGCGTGACGCCCGGCAAAGGTGGGCAAAAACACCTCGGTTTGCCTGTGTTCGATACGGTTCACGAGGCCGTGAAGCAAACACGAGCTGATGCGACAATGATATACGTTCCGGCGGCGTTTGCTGCCGACGCCATTATCGAAGCGGCCGATGCGGGTATCAAGGTTATCGTTTGTATTACGGAAGGTATCCCCGTTCAGGATATGGTCAAAGTCAAGGGGAGCTTGGCCGCCTATGACGCCAAGCTTGTGGGGCCAAATTGCCCAGGGGTTATCACTCCAGGCGCCTGTAAAATCGGCATCATGCCGGCGAGTATCCACAAACAGGGTTGCATAGGGATCGTCTCCCGCTCAGGTACGCTTACCTACGAAGCGGTTTACCAAACCACGCTTAACGGCCTAGGCCAGTCAACATGTATCGGTATTGGCGGTGACCCTATCCAAGGTCTGAGCTTTATCGATTGCTTGGATATGTTCGAGAACGACCGCCAGACCAAGGGCATTATTATGGTTGGTGAGATTGGCGGCACCGCGGAAGAGGAAGCGGCGGACTTCATCCGCAAGAATGTTCGCAAACCCGTCGTCGCCTATATCGCTGGTGTGACGGCCCCTCCGGGTAAACGCATGGGGCATGCCGGGGCGATTATTTCCGGTGGAAAAGGCACGGCGAAAGAGAAGTTTACTGCGCTTGACGCGGCGGGTGCCACCGTTGTTCGTTCTCCCGCTGAGATGGGTGGGCGTATCTTGGAGTTCTTCAAAGGCTAGCGCCAAACCAGCTTTGGATTACTGACGGTTATCGAGTTAAACAGGAACTACGCGGTTTGAATTCATCGTCGACGCCTAACCTTCGTATTGTCATGGCTCAGCTCAATATGCTCGTGGGCGACATCGACGGTAATGCGGCCAAAGTTCTAGAGTCGGCGAGGAAAGCGCGGGATGAATTCAACGCTGACCTTGTCCTTTTCCCGGAATTAACCCTTACCGGTTATCCGCCGGAAGATTTGTTGTTAAGACCGGGTTTCCAACAGCGCGTTTCCAATAGCTTGGTTGCGTTGCAGCGCCAGATCAAAGGTATCGATGTTGTGTTAGGTTATCCGGCGCAAGGTAAAGAAGGTCTTTACAATGCTGCGTCGTTGATTAGGAATGGCGAGGTTGTCGCCACGTATTACAAACAACATCTTCCAAACTACAGCGTATTTGATGAGAAGCGTTATTTCAACGCGGGCGGTGCGCCCAGTATCGTAACGGTAAAGGGGATTACCGTGGCTCTGAGTGTTTGCGAGGACCTTTGGAATCCCGGGCCCATGGCGCAAGCAAGCGCAGCGGGCGCGCAACTCATGTTGAATATTAACGCCTCGCCATTTCATGTGGGCAAGGGCGACGAGCGTGAGGCGGTGTTACGGATGCGCGCGCGGGAAGGGGGTATACCCATCGTTTACACTAACCTGGTAGGCGGCCAGGACGAACTGGTTTTCGACGGAGGATCGTTGGTTGTCGACGGCGACGGGCGCGTGACACAGCGCGAAACCGCATTTGAAGAAGGACTGTTCCCTATCGAGTTCGCCGTGAACGGTGGGGTAGCGCCCATTGCCAGTGCTTGTAGGGAGCTGCTAGCCCCGGAGCAAAGCATTTATCAAGCTATCGTTCTTGGCGTCAGAGACTATATCGAGAAAAACGGTTTCAAGGGCGTTGTGATTGGGCTGTCCGGAGGCGTTGATTCCGCGTTGACGTTAGCGATTGCGGTCGATGCGATAGGAAACCACCGGGTCGAGGCCGTAATGATGCCCTCACGTTATACCGCGGACATGAGTCTCGAGGACGCCAAAGCGGAGGCGGCCGCGCTGGGCGTTGAGTATCATGTCCTGCCCATTGAACCAGTGTTTAAAACGTTTTTGGACGTGCTCAAAGACGAATTCGCCGGCACTCAACGGGATGTGACGGAAGAAAATATCCAGGCTCGATGTCGCGGCGTTATTCTGATGGCGATCTCAAACAAAAAACGGAAAATTGTACTGACCACCGGCAATAAGAGTGAAATGGCCGTTGGTTATGCGACACTATACGGCGATATGGCCGGTGGATTTGCGCCCATAAAGGATGTGCCTAAAACGATGGTGTATCGGCTTTGCCGCTATCGCAACGGCCTTTCACCCGTGATCCCCGAGCGCGTCCTGCAAAGACCGCCGTCCGCTGAACTGGCGCCGGACCAGAAAGATGAAGACAGCTTGCCGCCCTATGAGATATTGGATCCTATTTTGGAGATGTACATCGAGGACGATAGAGAGCCGGACGAAATCGTCGCCGCGGGCTTCGACAAAGCGACCGTTTTACGCGTTGCGAAACTGGTCAATCGTAACGAATACAAGCGCCGTCAAGCACCGCCGGGGGTTAGAATAACGTGCAGAGCGTTTGGTCGGGATAGGCGTTATCCCATTACTGCCAGTAGTGAGTACGCAAGTTTATAACTCACGTTTTGGAGTTCGTCTTAGGTGTATGCGGCTAACGTTGGAGTCGCCTAATACGTGGCTATTAGGTCGGGAAGCGACATTGAGACGGAGCTGTGCGTACCAATGCGGGGGTTCTTGTCTTTCGCATAACAGAAACTAAGCAATGAGAGAGGGTAGCAAATGAAAAAAATCGAGGCGATTATCAAACCGTTTAAGCTTGACGACGTCCGCGAGGCGTTGTCAGAAATTGGCATTACGGGGATGACAGTTGTCGAAGTTAAAGGCTTCGGGCGACAAAAAGGCCACACCGAACTGTACCGCGGTGCCGAATACGTTGTGGATTTCTTGCCAAAGGTAAAGATGGAAATCGTCATTAGCGAGGACCAAGTTGAACGTTGCGTTGAGGCCATCAGTTCCGCGGCGCGTACCGGAAAAATCGGCGATGGTAAGATTTTCGTCACACCCGTTGAGCGAGTTATCCGCATTCGCACCGGAGAAGAGGACATCGATGCGATCTGACGTCTCTTTTACTTGAACCGTAACGGAAGA
>CALZJI010000560.1 GCA_945787615.1 uncultured Chromatiaceae bacterium
AGTTGTATCCACTTGCACAATGAGGTGTAGCACCCATGAGCAAGCCGCACGGAGTAACACGACTACAAGCGTACCATATTCAAACTTTTCCTTTGGCGCTTACGCTGATTGGGGTAATCGCCGTTGCCGCGTGTAGCTCTCAAGAATCGTCGACGACAACAAGCAGCCAACCCGTACCGCCCGCGGTCAACGTCGCTAAACCTCTACGTAAATCAATCGTCGAGTGGGATGAGTACACCGGGCGTCTCGAAGCGGTTCAATCGGTCGAGGTTAGGGCTCGGGTAAGCGGATATTTGCAGTCGATACACTACAAGGAGGGTTCGGTTGTCCAGGAAGGCGACCGCCTTTTCGTCATCGACCCCAGGCCTTTCCGCGTCGACTTTAGGCGTTTGCAGGCCGAGCTGAAGCAAGCCATAGCCGCCGAAGACAACGCCGTTGCCCAATTTCGCAGGGCGGAGCGGCTTAGAGCGCGAAAGGCCCTATCCGAGGAAGATTTCGAAGTACGCCGTACGGACAAACTCGGCGCCACCGCTAATGTCCAGCGAGCCCGCGTTGCGGTTGAAGCGGCAAAACTCAATCTGGAGTTCACCGAGGTCAGAGCACCGATCGCCGGGCGTATCAGTCGCCCTTTTGTCACCAAAGGCAACTTGGTGCACGGCGGCACCGGTGAAGCCACGGTTCTAACGACTATCGTCTCACTCGACCCTATCCACGTTTACTTTGAGGCGAGCGAATGTGCTTACCTCAAATACATCCGATTGTCGAAATCAGGGCAACGACCAAGTTCTCGCGAGGTCCGCAATCCCGTGTATCTGCGCCTCGCTGATGAAGAAGACTTTCCACACCGGGGGCACATGGATTTCGTTAATAATGCGCTCGATCCCAACACCGGCACCATGACCGGCCGTGCCTTGTTTGATAATCCCGATCATTTCTTAACCCCTGGCCTCTTCGGCCGCGTGCGCTTGCCCGGTAGTGGACGCTACGAGGCGTTGCTGATTCCCGATGCGGCCATCGGCAGCGATCAAACGCAGAAGTATGTCTACGTCGTAGACACCGCTAATCGTGTTGCGTATCGAAGAGTGGAGACGGGAAGCCTTGTCCACGGTTTGCGTGTGGTACGAGACGGACTCAGCGCCGACGAGCGGATAATCGTTGCGGGTCTTCAAAGAGTGAGACCGGGAATTGAAGTCACGCCGGAGTTAGTCACTACCGAAGAAAAACCGGAACCACTAGGGCCTGACGATGCCATGCCAGTTCCAGCCGGGGAGGCGGAGTCATCCCAGTGAGGTTCGCCAATTTTTTTATTGATCGGCCCATTTTCGCGGCAGTGTTGTCGATCAGCCTACTTGTTGTCGGTGGTGGAGAACGTCGAACGTAATCTGGCCTTGGGCCTCAGTCCACGTGACGCCACGCGCCAAGCGATGAGCGAAGTGGGCGGCGCGCTGATCGCCATTGCGCTGGTTTTGGCCGCGGTGTTCATACCGGTGGCTTTTATCACCGGCTTATCCGGGCGGTTTTATCAGCAGTTCGCACTAACCATTGCCGTCGCAACGCTGATCTCAGCATTTAATTCATTGACCCTCAGTCCCGCACTGAGTGCACTGCTGTTACGTCACGAAGAACCCAAGCAAGGATTTTTTTTGGCGCGCGTACTCGACAACACCGTGGGTCGCTTTTTCCGTGGGTTTAACTGGGCCTTCGAGCGAACCAATAACAGCTACGCCCGCAGCGTCTGCTGGGTCGCGCGTAAAGCCGGCTTGGCGTTAGCGGTCTACCTCGGCCTTATCTTTGCGACAGGTTATCTATTTCAGACGCTTCCCACCGGCCTGATCCCCGATCAGGACCAAGGTTATCTGATTGTGGATATCCAGCTCCCGGATGGCGCGGCGATATCGCGCACCGACACCGTGGTTCGCGACGTTATGAATACGGTGCTCGAAGCTCCGGGTTTTGCCCATGCCGTTGGCTTTGCTGGATTCTCTGGAGCAACCTTCAGCAACAACAGCAAATCGGGGGCAGTATTTGCTGTGCTGCGCCCCTTCGAAGAGCGCGGACCAGAGGCCAACGCCTTTAGGGCTCGTGAAAAAATAACTTCGTATTTTTCGCGCCCAGATTTGGGTCAGATTTGGACAATCCGATTGAGCAAAACCGCAGAACTAGCCCGGTTAATTCGAGGTTTTTGCGATTGAGGATTGTTCAAAGATGGCCCGAAGATGGGATGCGAAAATCGTAAGTTATTTTTTCGCGAGCCCTTAGGGCGGCAGGTGATCTCCAACAACGTCTTGGCTATATCAAAGAAGCGCGGGTGTTTGTTATCCCGCCGCCGCCAGTGCGAGGTCTGGGCACAGCAGGCGGCTTTAAGCTCATGGTACAAGATCGTGCCGGATTAGGGTATGTAAAGTTGCAGGAGAGCGCACACGCCCTGCTCAACAAAGGTTGGCAAGAGCCGAACCTATTTGGCGTCTATTCCACTTTTGGTGCAGACACGCCCCAGCTGTTCGCCGATGTTGACCGAGTCCGTGCCAAAATGCTGGAAGTGCCCCTTGATCAAGTATTCAACGCGCTGCAAGTCTATCTTGGCGGCGCCTATGTCAACGACTTCAACCTTTTTGGGCGCACTTACCAAGTTTGGATTCAAGCTGATGGTCCGTTTCGTGACGATATTGCGGACATCGCCGAACTGAAAACGCGCAGTAGCCGCGGCGCCATGGTGCCCCTGGGTTCGTTGGCGGAGATCCGCTTCATCACCGCCCCTGACCGAGTAGTTCGGTACAATCTATATCCGGCAGCAGACGTCAACGGTGCACCCGTCAAAGGATTTAGCTCCGGCCAAGCCATAGCACTGATGGAAAACCTCGCCGACGAAACGCTACCGCCCGGCATGGACTATTCCTGGACGGACATCGCTTTCCAAGAAATCAGTGCTGGCAACACAGCCCCCATTGCGTTTGGTCTCGCCGTCCTGTTTGTGTTCCTAGTACTGGCGGCACAATACGAAAGCTTGAGCTTACCCTTCGCCATTATCCTCATCGTGCCAATGGTGCTGCTGTCGGCGCTTGCCGGAGTCTGGCTACGCGGCATGGATAACAACCTCATGACACAAATCGGTCTTGTTGTGCTGGTGGGTTTGGCGAGCAAAAACGCGATTCTTATCGTCGAGTTCGCGCGCGCCCTGGAACGAAAAGGAAAGGACCGTTACCATGCGGCAGTAGAAGCAGCACAACTGCGTTTGCGCCCGATCCTAATGACTTCCTTTGCCTTCATCATGGGTGTCGTGCCGCTCGCCATCGCCTCAGGGGCGGGCGCGGAAATGCGCCAGGCCATCGGCACCGCTGTGTTCAGTGGCATGCTCGGTGTCACCCTTTTCGGCTTGTTTTTGACCCCGGTGTTTTACGTGGTGATTCGGGCAATCGTCGAATTTTTGGAAAGAAACAAGAAGCCATCACAACGTGCGGGGACAGGCGGAGATAAAACGACCGGCTTGACGTAGCGGCCATATCCGTTTGTTCAGTCGGCGCATTATATACGCTCATCCACACGACAATTCATCAGATGATAGAACGCGTTTTAGTATTCAATACGTTTCGGTCAGAGCAGGGGAGCGTGTAGACAACCCAGTACTATGAAGCGAGCGGCTTGGTACCTTATTCTTAATCCTTATTTGTCTGATCCCTTATTCGTTATTCGCAAAGAAAGGGGCCGCGTTGAGTAATCATCGCTGGATATCGCAATACGCGGGCTGTCTCAACTTCCCGAAGCGGCTTAAAATATCGTTTAGTACATGCCACGTGGTTCATTGTTCGAAGCGCACGCAGATGACTGGCGGCAAGTGCTTACTGATGCTCTGCCAGGAGTCACCCTGATTTTCGCTTACCCAAAGTGATCCAGTGGTACTGCCGAAGGCCAGCCGTTCTCCATTGTGGTCAATAGCGAGCGCATGGCGATAGACCAAATCGTACGCGGGTTCGGCGGGTAGGCCGTTTTGCAAGACGTCGAAGTGTTTGCCACCATCACGGGTGCGCGTTACTACCAGACGTCCATCAACGGGGATGCGTTTTTCATCCTTTATAGCGGGAATGAACCAGGCAGTGTTCGGGTCAGCGGGATGAACCACGACCGTGAAGCCAAAACTGGATGGTGGCACATCAATCAGTTCATGCCAGTTCTCGCCACCGTCATCACTGCGAAAAATTCCGTTGTGGTGCTGCATCCACAGACGCTCGGGGTTGGCCGGGCACTGCACCACACGGTGCGCGTCCTGGGACAATGGATCACCCGCCATCTCCGGTGGCATATAAGCGTTACGCAGGCCGGCGCCGATTAAGGCCCAGTGCGCACCGCGATCCCTGGTCGTCCAAACACCACCAATGGACACGCCAACCGTGACATGTCGCGAATCACGCGGATCAACAACAATCGAATGAATGCCGGCGAAGTCATAACCACCACCCATCCACTTCTTGCGTCGTGGATCATCCCACAAGGCGCGGATCAGACTCCAGCTATCGCCGCCATCTCCGGAATAAAACAGGCCACCGGGAATTACACCGCACCAAAGCTCACTCGCATCACCTGACTCCAGCGCCCAAATTAGCTTCGTGCTCCAAGGAATGTCGATCCCCCGCATAGGGTCTTTGTCTTCGAGCCCGTCCGGTTTGGGCGGGAAGCATGGCGCGGGCGCTTCAGACCATGTTGTGCCCCCGTCTTCGGAGCGCTGCATCTTGACGCCGAAGTGACCGAGATCCAGCGCGGCATGAATACGCTCGCCGCCACGTTCCGCTAACAGCATTGAAACGGGATCCCCTAAAAACCAGGTCTGCTCCATGTGCCAGCGACCCCCGCGATCGCGCGCAATACGAAACAGTCCCTTGCGTGTTCCCACTAACAATCGGTCACTCATATCAGCCTCCGGAGAGCGCCTGCGCCACGAAGATATCGTCGTCTTCTCCGATTGGATCAGACAAGTCAACACGATCGTGTATCAGTTCTTGGTTAAGAAAAATCGCCACATGCTTTCGCACAACGCCTTGGTCGTCTAGCACATAACCGCGTACTTGAGGGTTTTGCTCAAAATACATCTCCAGCGCCTGGTACACGGTAGCGGCTTTGACCTGTGCCGCCGGGGCCTCCACGTGGCGTTGGAGATTCGGAGTAAAGCGTAGCGTCACCATAATCGTGTTCCCGGAAGCGATCGATTAATGTAGCCCCGGTTGCGAGTGAATTCAAACAACTTGGCTTGATTAAAGGCGCACAAGCACGGTGGCATTGGCGCTCCGCTGGACACCGGTTGAGAAAAAGGGACCGTGACGTGGCGGATTTCTGAATTGGCGGTCTGAATCCGTAGGGAGGGAGTGGTTGTTTTGGGCGCCACCGCAGCGACGCATCCCCAATCCTTTGTGGCAACAGACAACACCGCTTAGTCACGCTACGGTTGCTTTCGGCTCATCGTTGATCGAATTTCTTAAGAATGGCGCTATGAGGTCGACAAAGCAGAGGAGGTGCCAAAATTGCACGCCTAAAACGCTTTTCTAACCTAAGGAGTTAGAACGTGAGAAACGTTTTTAGATTGATTGTGTAAATCGCCTTCAGTTCCGCTAGTACTAGCACTGTCTGGGCCGAGAGTTTGTCTGCTAGCATCACAAGCGTCGGGTCAGACACCTTAGCCGGGTTAATGTCACAGTGGAGCGCCACGTTTGAACAGATGCATCCTGGTGTGAGTTTTGATATTACCGCCGAAGGGTCGTCGACGGCCCCGCCCGCGCTAATTGATGGCACTTCATCCATGGGCCCCATGAGCAGAAAAATGAAGTCGAGCGAAGTCGATGTTTTTACCAGCCGCTTCGGTTACAAACCCACCGCCGTGCGCGTGGCGATAGATGGCCTAGCGCTCTATGTCCACAAAGATAACCCCGTTAAAGGTATGCATATTGCTCAGGTGGACGCGATTTTTTCCACAAGCCGTAAATGCGGTATGGAGCAAGAGCTCACTAACTGGAGCAGCTTTACGAGCGCCGGCGCCTTGCCCAATCAGCCCATTCGACTATATGGTCGTGACAACAAATCGGGTACCCACGCCTATTTTGCCAAGAAGGCGCTTTGTAAAGGGGATTTCAAAGACGCTGTGAACGCCGTGCCTGACTCTGAGATTTTGGTCGCCAACGTGGCGTCCAACCCCAACGCCATTGGCTACTCAGGTATTGGTTACAAGACCCCAAGCGTAAGACTGGTGCCGCTGGCGAGAAAAGCGGGTAAACCGTTCGTAGAGGCGACCACCGACAATATTGCCGACGGTAGTTATCCCTTAGCGCGATTTCTCTATATCTATGTCAATAAAAAACCCGGCGAACCGTTGGCTGAGTTGGAGAAGACGTTCATTGAATTTGTCCTGTCCCATGAAGGACAGCAGATTGTCGTAAGCGAGGGTTTTGTTGCGCTACCCGAAAAGATTAAAGCCTCTGGTATCAAAGTTATTAACTAATGGCGGTTCATTATGGTCGTGCACGGGTCCGGCACAGGGAAGTGTCGCCATTTTCCATGGCAAGATATCACGGGAGACCTAAGAACGCATTGCGTGTTTGGTTTCAAATTCACAAACAGCTAATAAAGCGGTTTATGGTCGTTAACTCACTGGTCAGACGGCGGACGGGCGTTAGATGATGCGTCTTACTATTCGACAGAAAATTATTGTTGCCTTTGCAGCGATTACCAGCGTCATTGCGGTGATTGCCTTTAGCGTACAGGGTGCCTTTCTCGATATTCAATTTCGTTTTGATACCGTGATTGCCGAGACCACGCCCTTAGTGGTCCAAGGCGGTAGTTTGCTCAACTCGATTCTAGAAACCAATGGAAAGGTCGCCAATTACCAGCAGCTTGTTGCCGATAACGAGCGCAAACAGGTGCGAGAGCACGTCACGGTGTTGAGTACGCAATCGGGACAATTACTGGCCGCGCTACAGCAGATCGCCTCAAATCAAACCGACGTCCTCACTGCGCTCGAAGAAGTGGGTCTTAAAATCGGGGACGTGGCGCTATTGAGTCAGGAGATATTGAATCTTAGTGATAGCGTTCGGAAAAGTTTACCAAGAGTAACGCAACTGGCCATTGACTTCGATACGACAAGCGCGGAAGCCCTCACAGTGATTACGTCGTTTATTGACGAGTCTCAAGGTGAAATTGAAACGGTCCGAGCTCTCCACAATTTGAAATCGCTACTTAATAGCACCAGTAAAAGCGCATTACTCGCCTATTACAGAGATGACTTGGCTGGCGTCCAGAATGCCCTGGCCCAGTACCAGGGGCGCAAAACGGTGCTAGCTGAGGCGTTGGCATTTTTGGAGGATGAAAGCGACATTAATCCCTTAGAGTTCTCCGAGCTCGCAGATTTTATCGGCGCAATTGACGGCGCCCTTCTAACTGACGGGCGTTTCTTTGATACATTGTTGACGCAACTTAACAATGAAGCCAACAGCAGGGAAAAACAACAGCAATTGAACGCCCTTACCGCGACTATCACGGCGCTTATGAAACAGTTTACAGCCACAAATGAGGCTCTGGCCAATGACGCCAGGGAAGCCGTGAACAGCACTATATCAAGTGAGCGCATTGTAATTCTAAGTGCAATTGGTTTGACTATAGCTCTGTCTATTATTGTTGGCGTTGTGTTGATGCGTAGTATTCTCGTACCACTGAAATCCGTAAGTTCCGTATTGTCACGGCTTGCGCAAGGTGACTTAACTTGCCAGATTGAGCAAGGTTCGCATGATGAGTTTTCCGGCATTGTAGACGCGACCAAGAAGCTTGTTGACCAGCTCCATGGGCTGGTAAGCGAAATTCGCCGCGCCGCGGCCCAAGTTGCCGAATCGGCCGGTGAGTCTTCCGTGTTAAGTCAGGACACTCAAGTGTCGGCCGGCGAACAGATGCTACAGTTGGAACAGGTCTCAGCGGCCCTTAGCCAGTCTAACTCGTCAATCGCCGAAATAGTTCGCGGCAATGAAGACGCCTTAGCGTCCGTGACTCACACGAAAGAGAGCGTGAAGGAGGGGGCTACAGTCGTGTCGTCGACATCCGCCTCCATACATAGCCTATCGCAACGCGTCAATGCTGCGGCCGAGTCGGTAAACAAACTAGAGCATAACGTGACAGAGATCAGTTCGATCGTAGAAGTTATTCGCGACATTACCGAGCAGACCAATTTGCTGGCGCTTAACGCAGCGATTGAAGCAGCGCGTGCCGGCGAACTCGGACGAGGTTTCGCCGTGGTTGCCGATGAAGTACGCAGTCTCGCTTCACGTACCCAGGCTTCTACGTTGGAGATCGGCGCTATGATCGAGAAGCTTCAAACAGGGTCAAAAGACGTCGTTGCGGTGATGTTAGCGAGTGCGGAGGGATTTTCACAGGCGGTGCAACAGACGGAACAGTCATCGGGAATTTTCCAGGCCATCGATCAACATGTCGATAATATTTACTCTGTTGCTTCCATGGTGGCACAAGCAACAGAAGAGCAAAGCGCCGCTCTCGAAGAAGTCTCCGCTAGCGTAACCAATGTGCAGCAATTGGCTGAAAAGACCACGCACACTGCCCAAGACTCTTCAACGAAAAATGGAGAACTCTCGCACGTGTCCGAGTCATTGGTCAGCTCGGTTAAGTGGTTTAAGATTGACTGACGCGTAGTGCGCAATATAGAGACCAACGATTTTCTATCACCCTACAAACACCCTGACGCTCTGAGCGTGGCCCGTGCAATAGGATGAGTTAACCCTAACGTTGCATAAGTTTTCTTTGACTATGGTTAAGCGGCGGCGTTTAACATATGCAGAAAGCCAAGGATAATCGTTTTAATAATTGTATCGATATACAGTCTTTATTTCCCATCGCTTAAGGCAACTGTTCGTGAGTTTAACTAAGGGCCACGGAAAAAAATAATTATCCAACCTTGCTTGTCTTTTCACTCAGATTCTGCGTTACGGCAAATGTTACATATTTCAATATGCGCCACTTGCCGCGCCTTGAATCTAAGCAAAAATCCGGCGCAATTTTGGATAATTATTATTTTCCGCGGCCCTAACATGCTCTCTAAGAGTGAAAGACTGACATTATCGGAAATCTTTGTGCAACAGTAAGGTTAACTTTGACTTTGTATTCGTCACCTCAGTTGATGGCCCGGTCGAGCGCATCGCAACGCGAGTGATGAAGTTACTCACTCGGCGCGGTTATCTTATCGCGGACATCGCGGAAGAAGGCGTGGCCTACTTGAAAGAGCGGAGGGCGATGATGCACTTAAGCCATTGTAAACAGTTTACAGCTATCGCATCGCCCCGCGATCGAGCCTTGAGCCTGCTCGTAGAGTGGCGAACGCCCAGCCACGAATGGTTCGGCTGAAGTACCCCGCCACGTTTGATAACCCTAAAGAAGGGGTGACGCGCGCCTATTTCACAGATGATTACACCATGAAAGAAATCGCCGGTCACTTCGGAGTGCACTACACCCTCAACGCTCACAGGAATGGACCCACCTTTGCCCACCAAAATGAACCCACCGGAATGTAGCAACAGATAAGCCGAATGCGTCAGCGACCGCTTTCCAGGTTGCGCGTTCTTCCTCAATAGTCTCCTCACCTTGACCGGCGTGGTGTTTCCAAGGCGTACTGGATCCCTTTGGCATGCGGAGGGTGTGTGGAGCGATGGCCAAGCGATGTTGTGCCGCCTGTCAGCGGTTGATTGTACCCCGTCGCCAGGTTTCACAAGCGGGGTCACACAAGCGGGGTCAAGTCTTGCAATATAACAACTGGCGTCTATAATCGTGAAGATGGCGAGACCACTGATACTAGAGCTGGCGGGCTGGGTATACCATGTCACCTCCCGGGGAGACCGTCAGGA
>CALZJI010000561.1 GCA_945787615.1 uncultured Chromatiaceae bacterium
GCGATCTGGAGGGCGACGAAGGCATACTTGACGGTCTGTTGAGGCGCTCGGAGGGAGTACGTCCTGGAGATACAGCGTCTTATGCGTCCGCAGTAGATTGATGGTGAGAAATGCGGGCTAGTACACTCTCTCCACGCGAAAACCTTGTCCTACCAACAAACGCAGGATCCCTTGCTCACCGGGGAGATGCAGGGAGCCTATTGCGACAAACGTATTGCCTTGCTCCAACAACGGCATCATCCGCGTTACCATCCTTTGATTTCTCTCAACGAGCAATCGCTCTCGTAATAGCTCTGTTAATCTTTCGCTCGAATCCGACATGTATTTATCATATAACGCTTCCATCGACCCTAAGTCCCGCGTTAAATAGGCGTTGATGAGTTTCTCGAACATTTCCGGCATCCGGTGATAATGGGCGAGCGTATCCTCTAACAAACGCACCTGGTCTTTCATCGCTATACCGTCAAGAACCGCCACCTGCTCTTCGGGCGTTTCTAAACCGAAAACTCGTTTACCCTGCTCGCGAGCTTCGTCGTAGAGCACCTTATCCATAAACACACCCGTGGTCGCTTTTGGCATGCTCAATAGCGTTGTTATGGCCCATGGTTTGAAAACCACGATTTGTTGGGCGGTCAATCCGTGGTCACGCGCCGCAGCAGCGGTTCTTTCGAACAACGCCTTACCCACGACCGAAGGTAACGTCCGGCCATCGCTAAACACCATGGCTTGGAGAACGAATCCAGTCGCGGCCGCATTCAAATCCATTTCCAATGCCAGGCGCTGGGCACTATCAAGGGCTTGTGTAACGTGGCTTAGCGACGATAGAACGCGTTGATCCTCAGAGTGGATGGTGCCAAAAACATAGCTTGGCGCAAGACCCGATTTCTCGACACGCCACAACAGGCCATGCTCAAATACTGAACCAGCGCGTTGTTTCGCCGACGCCGACTCGGGAAGGGATTGAACGGGGGCGGCCACAACAGCAGCGCAAGACGATGGCCCACCCAACAACAGCAGAACAGTAACCGCCATTCCACTCACCAGTTTCTGAACTGCTTTCAACACGTTATTACCTCCGCATTGGTTTTAGGCAGGTGGTCATTACAACGAGCGGCCCAACGATTCCTTTAGTTGTCGCAAAAAACCCGATAATAACGTATCCTTACCCGGATGACGCTAGCAGACGGAAGAACGCCAATGGCACGCCGATTTCGGGGCTTCCTCCCTGTGGTTGTAGACGTGGAAACCGCCGGATTTAACGCTCAAAAAGATGCCTTATTGGAAGTCGCGGCCGTCCTTCTTGGATTGGATGACAAAGGCTTTATCCATCGAAAACAGACGCATTCTTGTCACGTCGAACCGTTCCCGGGCGCCAACCTCGAACCTCAGGCGTTGGCCTTCAATGGTATAGACCCCTACCACCCGTTCAGGCAAGCGGTTCCAGAAAAAGAGGCATTAGAGTCCATTTTCCGCCCTATTCGAAAAGAAGTTAAATCGACAGGCTGCAATCGGGCTATTCTCGTTGGGCACAACCCGTTTTTCGATCTTAACTTTGTTAACGCCGCGGTAGAACGAACGGAAGTAAAGCGAAATCCCTTCCACCCTTTCAGCACCTTTGATACAGCTACGCTAGGTGGCCTGGCGTTCGGGCAAACGGTATTGGCTCGGGCCGTTACCGCGGCGGGAATAGAGTGGAAGAGTGATGAAGCCCACTCCGCCGTATACGATGCGGAACGAACCGCCGATCTATTCTGCGAAGTAGTCAACCTGTGGCAACAACACGAACCGATACTCGTAACCCCTTGTTCAGCGGAATTCCGTTAATCGGTCGCTCAATCCCTAGGGCTCGCGTCAAAAATTAATCCACATTTTGGACACCGCTTCATCTCTGAGCGTCATCATTTGCGAGCGTTATCGCCTTTTGCTCGAATAAAAACGCATACCGACACGTAGTATAAAACCTAAACAAAGCGATTCGGTACGTCTTGCTCTTACGGTTACGCGGTTGTCTTCTCCTGGCCTTTTGCAGCGGCATCTTTGACCATTTTCTGCAACTCGCCGCGCTGATAGAGCTCGAGAGTTATATCACAGCCTCCAATGAGTTCACCATTGACGTAAATCTGCGGAAACGTCGGCCAATTGGCGAAACGGGGTAGGTTTTGGTAAACCTCGGGCTCTTCGAAGATATTGACGTAGGCAAACTCCTCACCACACTGACTTAGCGCTTCCACCGCCCGAGCCGAAAAACCGCATTGTGGAAACTGCGGTGTACCTTTCATAAATATAATGGCGGGATTGGTTTCAACCAAGTGTTTAATCTTTTCCATTATGTCCATTCAAAATTACCTCTTGTAAGACGCACTTAACAGTGCAAACGGTGCGCACCGCGGGAACACAAATTACGTAACATGCTGGAGTGAGCAAGCGGACGATCTGCTGACAAACGGCAAGTGACACATAACGTACGAAATCCGTAAAGTTTACGCAGAAAACGTTCCGATGAAAATAACATAAAAAAAGGGGGAAGCCGACTACATTATTAATCCCGTGAGAATACATGTACTCAATACCTTTTACCCGCATTTCTCACCAGTACGCGCGATGATCGCGCAGAGACGTGTTTCACACCGGCTTTTTCGACCGA
>CALZJI010000562.1 GCA_945787615.1 uncultured Chromatiaceae bacterium
CGTTTGAGATTTAGGTGTCAATAGCACGCCCTCTTCATTCCATGGCTGCGTTGAAACTCCTCGCAATAGTCCGGCTATTACTTGTCATTTCGCCTTGCCACGAAATGAATATGACGCACTCTTAATACCTAAATCTCAAACGCCACGGGTATATATTATTCGGGAGCGCGTTCTTTAAACAATGTTTTTCCTGTAGCGTTTTCGACCGACTTATTTGCTCGCCCAAATGCTATCGGCGGCGAACACTGATCAGACCACCTCGCGACACGTTACTATAATTATGCGCGAACGACATAATAATACGAACGGAACATAAATCACAACGAATAAACTCAACATTGGCTTATAAAAATGTATAAAATACCGACAGTTGACAAGGCACTTTTTTGTTGTATCAGACGCCACATTATACGCCTAATTCGGGCGGGATAGTAACGATCGCTGCTATGACTGTTGCCGGCTATTCGACCAATTACGCGAGATTTTCGCCTTTATTATGGACGATAACCGTCAACCGCCAGCCCGTTCACAAGCTATGGCTATAAGGGCCGCGGAGAATAATAATTATCCAAAGATTGCGACGGATTTTTGCTCAGATTCAAGGCGCGGCAAGTGGCGCATACTGGAATATGCAACACTTGCCGTAACGCAGAATCTGAGCAAAAAGACATGCAAGGTTGGATAATTATTTTTTTCCGTGGCCCTAACTGACTAAATAGGCTACGCGTATGGGAATCGGAATTCAGAATCACGCCCGAGAAGCCAGCCAGAGGTCGCCTAGAGCGTCTATGCAAACGTCGACTCCTCGCGGCGGCTTTGTCGACGTCGTTTTGCATCACCTTTAACGTGATGCACTTTGTCTTCGCCAAGAGTAATCGATTTTTATATCCACGGCGTTCTCCGTGGCTGGATTAGCCTGGTCGTCGTATTTCTGATAGCGGTAGCGGTAACCGGCTGAGAGCCTCATGCGCGGATCAATTCGCCAACGTAGGCGTGGCGCCACCGAATAATAGTCCCGATCCACCCCGCCCTCGCCAGCATTTAGAGACTCACTGCGGAGGCCTAGAATCGAGAGTGAACTGGAGAGGCGCTCGCTGAGCCGCATCACGACGTCAATGGAGAGTCGGTCCCGTAGCTGGGCGAAGCCCGAACCAGATGGCTCAACGCCACGGCTAAGTTGGGCAGTAAGCTGTGTTTGCGGCCACCGCTTGGTTAATTTTCCGTTGATTGTTCCACCGTTATCGGTGGTGATATCAACCACCTCGATCACCCCTAAAAACACCTGGCGGATTGTTGTTTCGGTGCTGCGCACACCGACAGACAGCTCGCCTTCGGTTGTCGGCGAGAACGCCCGAGAAATACCCGCTTGTATACCTATATTGTTGAATTCCGTTCCTCTGTCAGGGGATTCGTAGTCAGAGACGTATAACGTCACACTTCCTCTCATGTAAACATCCAGTTGCCGGAAAAAAGAACCCGACAGTGTGTGGTAGTCGTAATCGAACAGGCCCACGGACTCACCATCGGTATAGGACACATCCTTGAAGGTGTACGTGGCCTGCAGGGAATCTCGTTCGGACAGGGCGTGCAACCACGATGGCGAGATGCGAATCGAATCGCGGCGTTTGTTGTCTTGCACACGCCCCGTATCCAGCACCTCTGTGTAACGGGTCGAATCGTGGGCGTAGCCGAAACCGACTCTCCAATTGTTTCGCTCGGCACGCCGTTCGGCGGAAGCGTCAACAAACACATCATCGGAGTTCAAGTGTTCATCACTGGGGTAACGGCTTGATCTTAGCTTTACGTCCAGGCCTACTGTTGCTTCGTCAGCCCTATAGCGCGCATCTAGCCCCGGGGTGAGAATCATACCCGACACGTTTTCCTCGCCCGCCGTTGTCAAGTTAAAGTTATCGCTCGCTCGAGCTATAAGGCTTATCCGAGGTTGAACCGACCACTCCGCCGCCAAGGCGCTGGTCAGCACTGGCGGTAAAGTCGTTCCAACGCTTGCGCAGCAGAGTCCGACTATCAACAGGGCTGTTCGGTTCACGTGATGACGCAACGCATTAAGGATTGCTTGAATTCATTCCAACCCCGCGCCACTAGGGCACGACCACAACATCGCCATTTTTTAAGATGATGTTCTGCTTAAGGTTCTCACCTAACGCCACTTCGGCATAATTGAACAGGATTGCCGTCAGAACGCCGCCTTCACGGCGAAGAATTTTGATTTTTTCTTCCTTGGCGAATGTGGAAAGGCCGCCGGCCATACTCAATATTTGCATCACATCCACATAGCGGCCCGTCGCGTACTCCCCGGGTTTGTTGACTTTCCCTATGACGTAAATCTTGTTGCCGCGGACCTGCCGTACCGAAATCGTAACCGTCGGCGCGGCAATGTATCGAGTAAGCCCCTTGGTCAGGTCGTCAGTTAGTTGTGTTACGGACTTTCCAGCCGCCTGCACGTCGCCGACCAATGGGAAACTTAATTTCCCATCGGGACGAATAAGTACCTCTCGTGTTAAACCGTCTTCTTTCCAGACCGAGATTTCGAGAATATCTTCGGGTCCAAGGAGATAACCCGTATTGGACGGCGTTTGCGCGGTGAGCGGGGAACCCAACGGCAGGAGAATAACCGCGAGTAACAGTCTAACCAGAGTGCGCTTGGTCATGTAGATATCTACCCTATTATGTTTATTATCAGTGTATTAGCGTGAAAATCGGTAGCGTGTATTACGACTTGATGTTTAGGGCCACGGAAAAAAATAATTATCCAACCTTACTTGTCTTTTCACTCAGCTTCTGCGTTACGGCAAGTGTTACACATTATCAATATGCGCCACTTGCCGCGCCTTGAATCTGAGCAAAAATCCGGCGCAATCTTTGGATAATTAGTATTCTCCGCGGCCCTTAACTTCGCACAAATTATACCCGTTTAACTGTACAGATTAAGCGCACAACGCATATCAACCTCTAATCCATTGTTTTTACTATATTATTAACTCAAATTTCGGAGTTCAGCTTCGCGAGTTAATTTATCATTGTTGACTATATTTGTAGCCCCGATGGAGCTAGTGTTGACAGATATACTAACGTGGGTGTATCCCCGAATTCCATGTACTTAGCAGGCATCGCCGAATCCGGGAGCGATGTGACTTTGAAGCCATGATACCTATTTCCAAAGACTATCCGGGCTACAAATTCGCAGTTATTGAGTAGCTAAGGGCCCGCGCCAAAATTAATTCACATTTTGGACGTCGATCCATCTCGCCCGGCTGCGTTGCCTACATGGACGTAGGTAAGGGGCGAGAGCACGCCTACAGGGACGACGCACATGGATGTGCTAGTGTCACGAGAGGGCACGAGTGCATGGATGCACGAGTTAGAGCAACGCAGGGAGCGGTTGCCGAGGAGCCCGAAGTGACC
>CALZJI010000563.1 GCA_945787615.1 uncultured Chromatiaceae bacterium
GCCAGAGCATTTCAGGAACTCTTCTGCGTTCGGCGAAGCAGCGCCTCTGGCAAATTCCTGTGCGGTTCTCATACGAATTCCGTCAATTCACTAGTTTCAGCTCAACCTTGTTTCAATTAAGTTAGTGCCTAATCGATCCTCGCTTGCCACACATAGTCGACCGTTTTAGATGGTTACGTTTTTAGGAGAAATGCTTTATAAAAACGTATAGCAACGTCTCAAAACGCATAAGAAAACGTAACGGTACACTTCCGCTCAGTACTAAAGCGCTTGCGTACGAAAGTCTTACGCCAGGCTTATACAGATTTTGTTGTTTTTTTTTGGGGTTAAAAGCATTTCGGGGAGGTAGTCATGGAGACATTGGAGTCGGGGACCAACGCCCTTTTTATTCTTCTTGGAGCCATTATGGTGCTCGCAATGCATGCTGGTTTTGCGTTTCTCGAGGTTGGGACCGTACGGAAAAAAAACCAGGTTAATGCACTGATAAAAATTATCACGGATTTTGCCGCCTCTGCGGTCA
>CALZJI010000564.1 GCA_945787615.1 uncultured Chromatiaceae bacterium
TAACATACTGATTATTAGATATATTACTCAATGACCCAAGGCCGTAGCCGCCGCTGCCTCGCGATTTCATGCAATTCTACGGTAGGAGGACTCCGTTTTAGTTTCACGAAAGCAACTCTCACTCCGGACCGGGTAGAGGGGTTTACGGCGCACCGATTTTATGAAAAGCGCCTAAACGGGCATTGACAAGATACATATTATCAAGGCTATACTACAAATTCGGGAGGGCATTCGTTAAGTTTAACTGGGACGGGAAACCACCCACTTACTAGTGCTTGAGTTTTGAGCTACCATTGGATATAGTTGACGGGAAAAGTTGGGCCGTCCAACTGGGGTATTTGTAGGTTTTCGAACTATGGAGAGAGGGCTATGGTTGAAGATATTGGAATAAAAGTTATTGTTCCCTTATTCGTTTTTCTCTGGATTATTGTAGGCGCATACATCGTTTCCGACGACGCCTTTCAAGACGTACTAAAACGCCGCTCACAAGATCAAGCAGGCGGTTCAGAATAAAAACATGTGCTGAGTCAACGAAAAAACCCGGCCGTGCCGGGTTTTTTGTTTAGTTACTACTCTTCCTTAGAATCCCCTACCGAAGCGCGCATATCTCTTGAAAGCGGGCTGATTGCTGCGATCCTATTCCGATATAGCACCGCCTCTTCTGTGTTACCGTCTGCCTCCGCAAGCGCCCAGAGCTCCCGTAAAACCCCTTCATGATCAGGACGAACCTGAAGTATTCTCAGCAAGGCATCGCGCTTGGCTACGCCGGACGCGATGGCACTCGGCAATGTCGCGTTCATTCTGTCGGCAAGGTTGAAGCCGATCCACCGGTCTTTGGGATTCGCCGTATAACTGAATCGAATGAGACGCTCCGCTTCGCCATTTCGTCCTTCAACCGATGCGACCCAACTTCGAGCGGCGAGGTCTACCGCCGTATAACTTCGCTCGAAGGCCTCATGATCGTCGTGGCTGACCTGCAACATCTGAGCGGCCTGGGGAAGCCGCGGCCGTATCTCCAACAGCTGCGCCAACAGTAAAGCGAGATTAAAATCGTTCTTAAATCGAACCTTTGGCAGACGAAACTCTATATACGGCGCCCACTCATCCTGAATTGGGCCTTGCGTAATCGGGATTGGCCCGAAAAACCGGCCCAGCCACGTCCAAACACCTTCGCCCCCAGTTAAACGGTCCCGCTGCTGCTCATTTAGTTGCTGAACGTTGAACAACACCGCTGGCGCACCAAGAAACGCCTTTTCAGGCCCCACCATCGCCAACCTAAAACCGTCGAGAAACAAGATTGCGTTCGGAAAAACGTTGCGAAACGTCCGCAGTACAACATCCAGGGACGTCTTATCGAATTGATTTAAGGCAAGCCACTGCACGAAAAGGCCATTCTCCGCAAGCCGCGCTTTCACGCGCTCAAATTGCTGCAGCGAAAGAAGCGCACTCCGCCCAACAAGATCGGGATGGAAGAGATCACCGACAATCACATCATATTTACCCTGATCGATTCTAAGAAAGCGTCGCGCATCGTCGCGAACCACGTTCATCTCGTTCATTGCGCCAAGATTAACCGCCTTAAACCATGTGTGAGCAGCCTCAATGGCCCCAGAGGACAATTCAACCCCGACCCGAGACAACTTTGGATAGAGGAGCGACCCGGAGGCAGAGATGCCGGTGCCGAGCCCTAAGAATAAAACCGATTCGGGATTCGGATGAAGCAATAGCGGTAGGCGAGCCTGATTACGTTGCGCCGAGACTGCAGTGGGATCCGATGACGCATCCATCCGCTGTAAATCGCCTAATAGCAACCTTTGACCGTCCGGTCTTTCCACAACGTGAGTAATCGAAACGGCGTCTTCATAACGAAATACGTCTTGGGTATCGGCGAGCGCAACAGGCAATAGTCTGCTGGCCTCTGGGAGATCCGCCACGGGCACAGCCAAAACGGCAATGCCTAAACCGGCAAGCCACGCCACCCTAACACCGGAGAACGTCATGCCACATACGAAAAGAAGAATAGCGGCGAAACACACCGTTGCGGGCGTACCGATTAGCGGTATACAAACAAAGCCGGCAAGCGCTGCGCCAATTGCAGCGCCAATGGAATTAACGCCGTAGAGCCGTGCGCCAACCAAACCCGTTTCCTCGCGCATACGTTCAGCCAATAACGGCAACCATGCCCCAAGCACCAACGTAACCGGAAATGTAAAAAATGCGATCCCAAGACCCTGCCAAAATAGAGCGGAACCTAAGGAATCGTATTCCGCTGCTTCCGCCCATTCGGCGAGCCACGGCAATCCCCAAAGGCTTAATACCGCAAAGATCCCACCGCTCGCTGGCAAAATGGTCAGCCATCTTTGGTGGGCGTTGCGCCGTACCACAATGCTACCTAGGCCAATTCCAACAATAAAAACGGCTAAAATAATTGCCATCACGTACTCTGTTCGCAACAACACCATTCCATACAGACGCGTCCAACCGATTTCCAACATTAATCCCGCCGCACCTACGCCTGCATAGGCCAAAAAAAGCAACCGTGCACCTGGGTTCGCCGTTGCGGTATCGTTAGTGGATACGGCGGACGTATCTTGTACCGTAAAACTGAACGACAACGCGAGCACAGCGGCCGTTACAGCCACGACTATCCCTAGCGCTGCGATAACGTAAACGCTCGAGACCCAACCCAATTGTGGTAGCAAGCTCAAGGGAAGCAACGCCCCAATTGCACCACCGAGCGCATTTACGCCGTAAATTTTTCCTAATGCGATCCCACTCCCTTTCAACACACGAAGTATTAACGGAAAACCTAGACCTAGCGCGGTTGCCGGCAAGAACAAGACCAGGAATACGGCAATGGACTGGAGGAAGTACCATAAGCTCAGACTAGACTCACCAATCAAACTTCCAAGCACGCCATCAGAAACACGAAAAAGCGCTGGCAAAGCTAAGGCGATAGCGGCGACTAGAGCCTCCAATATTGCGAAGACAAGAAGCGGTCGAGAGACATTATTCCAGCGCAGACCAAGGAGACTTCCCGCTCCTAAACCCGCCATGAATGCTACAACGGTAACAACGACGCCAAAGATGCTGACGCCAAACTGAAGCGAGAGCATGCGCGCCCACAGTACTTCGTAGGCAAGTGCCGTTGCACCCGAAATAAAATAGAGACCAAACACGACCCACGCCCACTGCGGACGCTCAGCACGCGTGGAAACACTCAATGGAACCTCGAGCGCCGTCGTATTAGGCATGCATTGAACTTAAAAAGGAAAGAACCACACTATCGCCGTTACGGCGTGAGCAATAGACAAAAACACACTGCTTCCGGCAAACAGCATGTGGGGAATAAAAAGCTGGTGGCCATAAAACGCCATACGAATACCCAAACCGGCAGTGATTAATATCAAAACGAGAAGCGTTACCCCCATAAAGAAGAGAATCCGATGTTTCGTTTTATCAGCGATTTTCACCGCCTCGCCAAGTTCCTGTTCTCGCTCTGTAAAGGAGCGCATAACCGATCCACCTTCTTGGGGCGCCTCGCTCACCTCGCTCTCTGACGGCGGCTGAGCCACACTGACGCCTGGTAGCGCCAACAGAAAAAGCCACAGAAACGTAAACAACGCGCGCAGTATATAATTACTGCAATTCAACTTTACGGCACCCACCCCTAAAACCTCGCTTTCCTTTTTGTTCTTCTTATCCGCAACT
The DNA here is from genome assembly GCA_945787615.1 of uncultured Chromatiaceae bacterium. Taxonomy (GTDB): domain Bacteria; phylum Pseudomonadota; class Gammaproteobacteria; order JAADHS01; family JAADHS01; genus CALZJI01. Next base: position 3,712 of record CALZJI010000564.1, read on the forward strand.
ACTTGTTAACACGTTATCCTTGACCGAAACAACACGGGATGGCCGCGTCAGGCTATGTGAGTGTTTCGCTGTCTTTCTTCTTTAACTCTATATCGTTGGCGCCTGTAGGTCGCCCTGCATAACGCCAATAGAGGATTGCCATTAACACAATCGGAATAAGAACCATAGGGAGTAGGAATATAAAAATCGCCCATGGCGTTTCAATCGTCACCCGCAACCAGCGATAGCTGTCGGCCGCCCAAACCTCTAGAGGTAGAGCTAAGAAAACTAGAAATAAAAATACTCTCTCGAAATACTTCATAAGCTTTATCCTGAAACGTCTTGAGCACATCGAAAACCAAAAAAATCCGAAGCAGCTTGGGGCCACGCGAAGTTTCGGTGGTAACCTGAAGTCGAAAAGGGATCTCCTTTCCAGGAGCCGCCGCGCATAACCTTATAAAGCTCGTCTGTGATCGCAAAATCCACGACTCTCATCGAACGTTCCTTACCCGACTTGGGAATCTGCGCCACTTTAGCCTTAAACACCTCGTCTTGCGCTTCGCTTCCCGGGTACGGAACAAAGTCATTTTCTGTCCATTCGCTGACATTCCCGGCCATATCCATAACGCCGTAAGGACTGGCACCACTGGGATAGCTACCGACCGCCGTAGTCGAGCCCACGCTGTAATAAGTATTCAACCGATCGGGGTCCATTGTGTTACCCCATGGCCAACGCCGCCCATCGTCGCCCCGCGCCGCTTTCTCCCATTCGGCCTCGTTGGGTAAACGTTTTCCCGCCCATTCCGCGTACGCCGCAGCGTTAAACCAAGATACCATAGTGACCGGGTGACGCTCTTTCCCTGGCGGAATACGGCCATCTTCCCAATCCAGTGGAGGAAGGTATCCGGTTGCTGCGACAAAACGCGCATACTGCGCATTAGTCACCGGATACTTATCAATTTTAAATTCCTTTAGCTCCACGTTCCGCGCCGGTTTATTATAGGAATCGGAGCGCGGGTTATCGGTACCCATCGTAAACGGCCCTGCCGGGATAATAATCGATGTTTCGACCTCAGCCCACTGTTCCGGCGTAAGCAGCGCCTCTGCTTCAGCAACGGTGTAGGTCGTCTTTGTCGGCACGTTCTCATGCCGTTGCTGAACGTAGAGTTCTTCGCCGGCGGCACGGATGTGTTCTTGTTCCTCCGCGAGATCGATATTCGCCTTGTTTCTCATATCCAGCATACGATTTGAACCGAGCTCTAACACGTGAATCGTGCCACCAATCAGTGATAGCACCACGCAGGTAACCAACGTCGCACCCACATAACGGCGCCTTTGCGCTATTTGCGCCTTCGTTGCCGGCGCTCGATGTTTTACGTAGCTTTGCACGTCCATTATTACCGCTTACCTCGCGAAAACTTGTCTAAGTAAATCACGTAATGGAAAAAGATTCCCCTAAACCGCCGACCAAATTAACTCGCCTTACGATTGGTCGGGCGTAACGGTTCTCGCCTTACGTTCCTTCTGGTATTTCTTATGAACTTTGTGTTTCGCGGATCGCCCATACGTTTTCTTAATTAAGGCCTCACCAACAATACCGCCTAAACCCGCAAACTCTACGGCGACGACGACAACGAGTAACCAATACCCTATCGGCAATACCGACATCCCATCGGGTAGTATCGGCGCATTAGAGACCTCTACGTAGCTGGTACCCCGAACAATCAGAGCCGGAAAGTAAGCAAGCATTTTACCTCCCAAACCGAACACAAAAGAGACAACCATGCCACCGACAAAGGGGACAACAAATAGAGCGATAATCCACATTGGATTAAAAGTGGCAATCCCGTAAAACAGCTCCAGATTGACCCCGAGAAGCCGATCTCCGAAATGTATAACAGCGGCACCGGCTAGAACTGCGGCTGTCGCGTAAAACGTACTGGCTATTCGATGCTTCGTCGAAACTTTCATAGTTCACCCGCTTTTTCTTCCGGCTTATACGGTTTACCCGTTAGTTTTTCAAATTCAGCTTTTCTCGTTTCCTCGAGATACCAATCCTCGACCTTCAAACTTGCCATGTACGCCGCGAGCGTCTTTCGATCGTCCTCCGGCAAATGGGCATATGAGGGCATTTGGTACTGCGCTTTTAGCCGACTCGGCAGTATAGTTTGAGGATCGCTCGCTGAAAAATAGTCATAAAACCACGCTTCACCCCTGAGTGAACCGATGCCATCGAGAGCGGGAGCAGGCACCTTCTGTGTTAGGTCTCGAACCGCCCAAATGGTATGGCACTCGCGGCATTTGAGTTGCCGCATCAAGGCTGCTGCGTTGTTGCTAACCTCTGTACTGGCAGTGGTGTAAAACGGTATACCGGGATCCTCCTCCGTTTCTGTCGCAATTTGCCAGGCCCTCTGAGTCATTAATATCAAACCTAACGCGACCAGTATCCCGATAATAACCTTCTCACCTTTCCGCATGTTTCTCCGCTTTCTCCGCACGCTCTTCCGCTTTCTTTTGCAAGACTTCTTTTCTAAGTGCCTGTTGTTCCTGCATGACTTCTTTGTAGCGCGCGTAGTCCTCTTCCGACATCTTATCCTTGTCGTTTTCATCAAAAACAACGTATTTTATGTCTTCGTCGAATTGAAAATTCTTCGCAGCCCACCGAAGAAAGAACGCGGCGCCGATAAGAATTCCTGCGGCGGCCACCATCCAGACATAAATGGTCCAACCATCGGGCAAGTTGTTGAAAAATTCTGACATAATCTGTCTCCTATAATAAGTATCCGTCGATAAGCTGGAGCCAACCTAACGCAACCGCAATGAATATACCGGCGATAATCGAACCGAACATAATCTTTTCGCCCGTTTTTAGCCGCGACTTCCCCTTTGGAACGTATAAATAAATGATGAATGCAAAAAAGATGAGAGAAATAATGAGAAATACGAATATGGCTTGGCTGTACTTCTGAGAACGTAAGCCCTCAATACTCATATCAATGCCAAACAGCATATTGTCTCCGGTTGCTGCCTGCGCTTTAAGCGCTAGGTCTGTAATCTGGGAAGTCACCAGCGAGAAGGCCGCCGTCGTAAAATCTACGATTGAATTCATCAAATATTTTCCCTCTATACCCTAGAAATTCTAGACTCGTCAATCAGTTAAAGCGATTCGCCACCTGTCTCGGCGGTCTCGTTATCTTTTATTTCAAATCTCTTAGAGTATAACGTAGTTTAATGGTTCGGTAATAGCAAAAAAAAACCGCCCTCAAGAGGGCGGTTTCTTAGCCGTGACACTAACTTACTGTTTTATTGTTATTTTATTCCTGAAGAACTCTAGTTAAAGGCGTCGTCGATATCATGAGCCTCTTGATGCTTTTTCCAGTACTTGTCAACAAAAATCGCGCCATAAAGGGCCGGCAAGATAAATACGACAAGTATTATCCCTGCGAATACCCCTGGTGCATAATCTACGTCAAACATTTGATTTCTCCCCTAGTTTTTTCCTAGCCCGCTTTAGACATATCTGGTTTGTGCGTAAAGTGAGGCAGTCGTTTGCAGACCAGCAGCATCGCTATTATGAAATAGGTAACATAGAACACATCGATCGTGTACCCCTTATCCCACCAAGGCTGGACACGAGCTGGCGTACCGTCTTCCCGGCGAGAACCTTCAAAATTCGCCAGAATGATTCTATCACCCAACACCGTGTAGTAGTCCATGGGATACTTCCCTGAGGTCTGAGCTTCACGAATCCCCGGCGCAATGTTTAAGAGATCATCATAGGTTATTGGGTGACGCTCAAGCAAGCCAGGCAACGTCGCCCCCCTTAGTCCCGTCGCTTTCTGATGGTCCGCCATCGCAATGTCGGTCAGTCGCGCGATTTTCTCTTCAGGTGTCGCTAACGCTTGTATTTCGGCGTCATTCATATGCTCAACCATCGGCACATAAAGGAGCGCCATCGGCCGTTGCCCCCAGATGGGCATCGTAACCAGGAACGCCGTGACGATGATCAAGGCGATTAGCCACGTCAACGGGTAAGGCACACGATTATTACCGGACCACAATCCACCGTGTTTTTCCTTTTCCCACAACCTAATCATTTCATTTCGCTCATCTTCGTTGGTCATCGAATAGAGCGGCTTGTCAAAATTCCATCCCATTACTACACCCCCTCTTAGCGTAGACTCATCAATACCCAATCAATTACTGCACGTGCTTCCGAATCCGGTGCAAATTCAGGAACTTCCGGCGGATACGCCGTTTTGCCCTCTACATATTCCGTATACGCCGCACGCCAACCGTCGAAATCTATGTCGTTCCCATTCGCATCTTGTTTACCCCAAAGATAATCAAACCGCGGCATGATGGAATTGGGTTGAACGAGACGAGGATTGAAGAAATGCATCGTCATCCATTCTTTCGAGGAGTTACGTGCCGCAACGTGGAGTATATCGGGCGCCTTACGATCCGAACCAAACGCTGTGGGCATTTCTCCATTAAAATCCCCTAAGAAGGGTGGCGTACCGAACACTTGCCAATCTTGGGTGTGCTCGGGCAACAGTGTGTGACACCACCAACAACCTTCGGTGATGTAAACGGTCTTACCTCGTCCGATGTAGAAGGAATTGTCATCGCCGGCGGCGTTTAACACCATATCCGGCGTCCAACCCCGAATGGCCGAGGCATTAGATACGTAACTCCACTCTTCACCGTTGACATCCGCTGATTCCACCGTAAACACGGCCGGATCACCGTCTGCCACCTCACTAATACGACCTTTGTCAATACTTAGTTTTGATACGGTTGGGCCCATGTTGGCGGGATGACGTACCCCTGCCGCTAGCGGTACGCCAGGTTTATAGACGTAGGCGCGAATTGGCGGGTCGAACGCTTCACCCGTTTTAGGATCTTTGTCTAAAACCACCGTAATCGGCTTACCATTCCCAACTACGGTCGGGTCTTCATAACTAAACCCAATTACCCTTCCGTTAGACAGTGTTTTATCCAACCCGACCCATGTAGACTCCCCCGAACGAAAGTCGAAACTTGGAAAAAACAGAGTGATACACATCGACAGACCGAGCATTCCCCCAACGCCGGCTGCACCAAGTTTGTACTTTTGAAATTGTCCTGCCACTTTTTAAACCTCCTCCCATTTTAAACTACCCCCCCTGTTACCTATCACTAACCTTAGCAAGGGGGGGGGTAGTTTATCTACTACACTACCTTTGACAACGAGTCACCATTGATCTGGCATTAACGCTCGTAAGCCATTTCATGGGCATAACGGCCTTTGGGAACGATGGTTCCTTGACGCGCCGTCATCCACATGTTCCACAGCCATACCAGATTACCCGTGAACACCATGGTTCCACCAACCCAGCGCGCGATCATGTACGGATGCTCCGCCACGACAACATCGATGTAGGGCACTTCATAGATCTTACCTGCGCCTTGAATCAGACCGGCGATGGTCATTGAGATCCAGTAGATGCAGAAACCAATGATGA
>CALZJI010000565.1 GCA_945787615.1 uncultured Chromatiaceae bacterium
CAAATATCGAGACGCAAGTTGACACCGAGAGCGCCAGAGACGACGTTAAACACCCGGCTCGCGATGAGAAACTCGCGTCGATGCAGATGCCGCCGGAGAAAGTGACTAATCCGTTTGAGGAATGACAGCGAAGTACGTTCGTTTAGTTGGGCGCGGCGATTCACCAACTGACAGAATGATAAACCCAAATCGGGTTACCTTGGGGCTCGCGTCAAAATTAGGGCCACGGAAAATAATAATTATCCAAAATTGCGCCGGATTTTTGCTCAGATTCAAGGCGCGGCAAGTCGCGCATATTGAAATATGTAACACTTGCTGTAACGCAGAAGCTGAGTGAAAAGACAAGCAAGGTTGGATAATTATTTTTTTCCGTGGTCCTTACTTCACATTTTGGACGTCGATCCATCTCGCCCCTTGCCTACATCCCTGTAGGCAAGGGGCGAGAGCACGACTGCAGGGACGACGCACATGGATGTGTTAGTGTCATGAGAGGGCACGAGTTCATGGATGCACGAGTTAGAGCAACGCAGGGAGCGGTTGCCGAGGAGTCCGAAGTGACCGCAGGAGGTAGAATTGCGTCGGGAACGGCAATCGAGGACGC
>CALZJI010000566.1 GCA_945787615.1 uncultured Chromatiaceae bacterium
GCCTGCCACCAAGGGCGAAATGTTGGCGGAAACTTGTTCCAAAAGTTTGGCGTATTTGGCAATTATTTTGAGGATCGTGGGGGTATCACCGAGGCAGACTTGGGTCGTTTTAATGTCACTCGAAACGAGGAAGACCGTCACGTTTTTCGAGTACCTTCGTTACGGCTGGCGGTGTTAACACCCCCGTATTTTCACGATGGTTCTGCCAAGACGCTCCAAGATGCCATTACCGTAATGGCATATTATCAGCTCGGTCGCAATATACCCGAAAATGACATTGCTCGTATTATCGCGTTTCTGGCGACGTTGCCCGGGGAATATAACGGCGCGCCGGTCTTCACTGGGACGCGGAGATAGGCCCAATGGCGCGGACCTCAACATTGATCGTTCGTTTGATCATTGGCATGGGCGGCGTTCTCATTCTTTCGTTATTGTTCGTTAAGACCCAAACCGTCCCCCCCGA
>CALZJI010000567.1 GCA_945787615.1 uncultured Chromatiaceae bacterium
CTCATATCACCAGTCCTCCGTTGTTAACTAAAAACCTTGATGAATCTATTGCAAAGAGCAAATAGAGTTACATAGTTTATCGGCCCTTTAGGTTTTTTTTTGAGACCGGGTTCACAAATTACAGCGAAATCCCATATTTTTGGTCCCGGGTTTACGTATCGGTCGGACTCCGGGCATTGCAATACTGCATCGCCCTATCGACACCTCCGGCCAGAACCCAGAAACCGGCTAACGGTTTGTAATAGAAATGATCGGTATCTTCCGCCAAGGTGGCCATGTTCACTGCCGACGAAGATACTTTGCTGATCACACCATCGACGTCTTGTATCATGCTGTGCAATTGCGAGACCGTTTCGTTAGAAGCGTGTTGAAGCTGTCCAATTTCGTCCTCCGAACTCTTCTTGACGGTCCTCGTAAAGTCGCCTTGGGCCATATTTTTGAAAACGGAAAGCAGCTCTTGTATGGGGCGAATTATGTTTCTCGATGTCAAACAGCGGCAGTACACCCGCCAATAGTAGGCGCAAACCAGAAGGGCTAGAGCAGTGTTTGCGCACATGCGCAACGTTCCGGTATTATCCACTGATGCCGTAAACGTCGATGAGGAAACCCGCAATGAACACTGATTCCGCGAGGCAAGCCTGGCCCGAATTACCCTACAACGAGTGGAAAGAAAGTTGCACAACGCTTCAGCTGTGGACACAGATCATCGGCAAAATCCGTTTGAGCAAGACGCCATGGGTGAATCACTCCTGGCACGTTACGCTCTACGTCACCCCACGGGGACTTACCACATCACCGATTGCGGAGGGTAGTCGGCAGTTTCAGATAGACTTTGACTTTTTAGATCACAAGCTGGAGATCCAAGTGAGCGATGGAGCGATTCGCCGCTTCCCGCTACAGCCTATGACAGTGGCCGAATTCTACGCTAAGTTGATCGAGATGCTTGCCGAGGTTGGTATCGGTATTCACATCCGAGAACGTCCTAACGAAGTGATGGAACCTATACGCTTTAGCGAAGACCGCACCCACAAGGCCTACGACGCCGATTACGCCAACCGTTTCTGGCGTGTGCTGCTACAAGCCGACCGGGTGTTCAAACGGTTCCGCGCGGGATTCATAGGTAAGTGTAGTCCAGTACATTTCTTTTGGGGTAGCTGTGATTTAGCGGTCACGCGCTTCTCCGGGCGTCCGGCGCCTAAACATCCCGGAGGATTCCCTAATCTACCGGATCCAATCACACGGGAAGCCTACTCACATGAGGTAACTAGTGCTGGTTTCTGGCCGGGCGGCGGGCCGACCGATTACGCAGCATTTTACGCCTATGCCTACCCCGTCCCGGAAGGATTCGACGCCGCCCCCGTCGAGCCAACAGCAGCGTTCTATAACACCGACTTCGGTGAATTCATACTCCCTTATGATGCTGTGAGAACGGCCAAAGATCCAGACGCCACGCTACTGGCTTTTCTCCAGAGCACTTATGAGGCTGCGGCGGATGCCGCGGATTGGGACCGCGCCGCTTTAGAACGCGAACCCGTACCGCCTACGGCATGAGTAGCTGATCCGCTTTTCTCGCTAGATGTGGTCGTTATTCTGAACACTTTCGCTGCAAAAAAAGGATTACAATTAAGCACGTGCGCGGTACGATCGGCGCCATTACATTGATCGGATGACGCTACTCCTGTAACTGAGTCGTCGATGCATTTTCTTTTATTTTCATCACTTTCTGCAGAGAGCGGAACGCAACGGCATCAAAATCGCGGAACATGAGGCCGAC
>CALZJI010000568.1 GCA_945787615.1 uncultured Chromatiaceae bacterium
TAGTAGGCGCGTCCACCGCGGCGCAGGCCAAAATAAAGCCACGCTTTATCGCCGCTTGCGCTATTAATGACAGCGTCATTGTTGGCGTCGTAAATATAGGCACTTGGCGCGCCATCCACGCCGTAATAGATGTGGGGCGGGCTGGTAGGCTGATTCTCTTTTAGGCGTTTTACGTTACCCAATAGCACCTGCGGCATAAAGCCCCACACTTCCGCACCGGATTCGGCACCGCCGGGCTCCGTGTTACGGAACATGCGCATAAAGCCGTCATTTGAGCCCATTAAAATGCGAATATCTGGATTAGTTGCGGTATAGCTCCCTCGCGCACCGTAGTTAATAGGTAGTGGTCGCGAATGCAGCGGATCACCTAACAGCCAAGGCCGCGCATCTGTCGTTGAACCGTCGCCATTTTCGTCGTTGACATCGTAGCCTCGCGCGAATCTAAGCAGTGTTTCGGCCTCAGTCACATCTACGGCGTTGAGCTTTGCCTGTAATGCCGAGGCCGTCGAGGAATCGGCATTGAGATTAGCCGGGCTGCTACCACTACTAAAGGACGACGGCTCATAGTAAAGCGTACGAATGTTGGCGCTATTACTCAATCCAGGCGGACCGCTGATATAACCAGGGATTTTCTGGCCGGCACCCCCTCGCGCCACCGAACGGCCGTCTTTTCCTGCCACTTCCTCGTCGGTTAAATTATTGTCATCAAGACTGGCCGCGTCAGTCCAGTAGGTCAACGCGTCATGGCGAATTCGGCCATCAATGGCTACGGCATTTTTACCGCTAGTATCCAGTAGAAGGCCATTCGCTGCGTCAATCTTCAGTTTCTTCACATTGCCGGGCCAACGGGGTTTGGCGTTTGCATCGGCCTCAAAGAGTGCGAGAAAGACATTGTCCACCACTTGCGCTCGATTAAGGACGCTGACAGGGATAGAAGCCGCGGTAAATGTCGTGCTCGTGCTGAGGATCTGATGAAAGATACTACCAAGAGTGGTGATCAGTTCGTCTGGATCATCACTCCAGGCATACGCTGCAGTCGTTCCACCGGCACGAGCGTAGCCATTGGTCGTTTGGTTTATCTTGGTGGGGTCGACTATAAAATAAGACGTTACGTTTTGTTCGCCGTGGACATCGGATACGGTACCGTAGCTGCCGTCGCCCAAGTCGGTTCGATTAAGCCAATCGAGCACCGTATCGAAACTATTGTTCTTACCCTTGAGATTAATGCCCGCCATTCCGCCACTGCTCTTACCCGCTTTGATCGCGGCATCGGAGTCATCTTCCTGGTTCGAGACTTGAAACATGAAATTGATGGTGAAAATCTTACTGCAACTCTCGGAGATGGGGGTGATGTACTTAGCGCCGGACTCTATGCCGGTATCCCAGCTAATTGCCGGAAAGTCAGCGCTGAGATTAGTGCTCTTATTGGTATCGCCATAGTCGTTATAGCCGAGATGGCCGTTATAAATGCCCTGTCCGGTTAAATAGCGAAAAAACTCGAAAAACAACTCTTTCCCTTGATAGGAGTGAGACAAGTTTCCGCTGGGCACGGGGATAGCCCCAAGGGTGTTATGAAAAGCGGCCTTATTGGCGATTTCAGTGGCGTAACCCGTTGGATCACTGGCGCCTTCGGCATCGGTCACCATAGGCTTAAAACCGGATAACATATACCCACCATTACTGCATTTGGTATCATTGGGCCCCGCGCA
>CALZJI010000569.1 GCA_945787615.1 uncultured Chromatiaceae bacterium
TCACGGACGAATGTGGCCTCCGCTGCTCGGGGCTGAACATCGGTAGAGCGATGGTGGCCTGTCGGTGTGGGCTTCAAAATAGCAAGTAATCTATTGAAATGTAATAATAATTCGGTTTTCGCGGCTAAGGGTATTGCCCCTGGCCGAGTGCTTTCCGCCAAACGGTCTGCTACGTACTATGCGCGAGATGCTTGAGTTCTTACCGAAGACGCGGCACTTAATTCTGTACTGTGCTAACCAAAATTCAGTGAAAGACTCTACTTTAACATATTGATTTGTAGTGATTCACCACCGCGGATATTATGCATTAATGAGCGATTACAAAATCATTCTACGTCGCAACCTAAGCCAAGCGCTGTATGCGCGGCAGTTTGAGCAAGCCGCCCAGATTTTGGAACGGCTCAAACAGGAAGCGCCGTTGGCGCTGGAGACGCGCGGGTGGGAGTTAGAGTATTTACTCGAAGCGGGGCACCTTGATGAGGCCCAAGCTCTCGCGAATCAATTGCTGGAGCTGTTTCCTGACTCCGGCCGTATTCTCTACCTCGCCGGACGTTTGGCCTATCGTACAAAAGACTACGTGCTAGCGGAGCAACGCTTTAGTGAAAGTCAACGTATTTATCCTCATTGGCGTTCGCGTCGTTGGTTGGGTAAGACCCTCACCCAGTTAGGCCGCATCGACGAGGCGGAGCCTATTCTGGTTGAGGTCTGCGCAGATCATCCTCAATTCAGCATGGATCTGGCGTGGCTATATGAACGTAAAAAGGACTACCAACGCGCTATGCGCGTGATCGAGCAGCACCTTGAAGCGCATCCGAATGACAGGTATGCGCAAAGTCATCTGCTGCGTTTGCGGGCCCGGGGGCTCGAGGCGGAAGAGCTCATAGGCGAGGTTAAAACCTTACGCGATCTAGGGGAGGAAATCCCCGCTGACTTAATGCCCGAGTATATCGAGACTCTGCTGCGCACCGGACAAGGGAGTCAAGCAAGGGCGGTCGTACGGGAAGGAATTGGCGGCTACGACATGCGGTTGGCGGCGAGCCTTGCATGGGTATGCCATAAGCTGCAGGCGTACGACGTGGCGCTCGATTTGTTTCTAAAGGCCTATCCGGCGAACCGGACCAATCATAAATTCCAGTCGGCATTGGAGACCGCGGCGCAACGCTGCGGTCGAA
>CALZJI010000570.1 GCA_945787615.1 uncultured Chromatiaceae bacterium
ATTTGTTGAATCACGGGCGGATCTTCGATGGCCGCAATCATCTTGAGCTGACCGCCGCAGTTGGGACAGGTCGTGACGTCAATGTCGAAGACGCGTTTGAGCAGCCGCGCCCAGCTGATATACCGACGACCTTTGACGCCGCCCTCCTCCGCCGCTTCGGCGCTCGTCTCGTCTTCGGCGGGTGGCTCGGGAACAATCTGAGAACGCCATTTAGCGTTAGGCGCGAGGACGCCGTGGAAGCGAATCAGGTTCAGGCGCGGACGCGGCACTAAGGCCGCCAGCCGTTGCAACAGCTCCAGCGGCGACATGACGATGTGCGTGGTACCGTCGCGAAAGGGCTTCTTCAACTCGTAAACGACTTGGTCACAGTCGGTGAGCGTGAGACGTTCGTTGGAAATCGCCGGCCGCGTGACGTAACGACAAAGGCGCTCCAACTTCTTGCGCTCGCCTTTTCCACATCTCACATCGGCATGCAAACTAAATCCGTTGAATTGAACGCAACGCGTCGATTCCTCTTGCGCCTCCGCCATTTTGATTGACCACACCTTCTTACCACGCCTCGGTCCAAGCGCAATGCGATAGCTGCACGCCGCCGCCTGCAATGGCTCAAGCGCATCATCGCCCTCCCCCGCCTCCAAATAGGCCTCGCCCTCCTCTTCGATGAGATAACCGCGGCGCGCTAATAACTTCATTACCTGCTTAGCGATACGCTCAACAAGACGGGCCATCTCCTCGGTGTTCGGCGCAGCGACATACTCAAACACCGGTTGGCCACCGCGGAGTCGGTAGATCCCATCGATGACTAAACTGTGGAAATGAATATTGAGATTCCCCGCCGCCGAGCCGAAGCAAACCCAAAGTCCGCATGGTCTCCATGCTTGCCGTGTTGGGTTTCATGGTATTTACGGCGCAACAAATGATACAAGCCAGTTTGGATGCCGATCGAGACAAGCTGGTTTCAGATATCGTTAGCACCGTCTCAAACATTAACGAAGTGGTCAATAATATTGCGGGACGTTTGACCGGCGTCGCCATTGAAACCGCGGGAACGCCGTTGTTGACCGTGCGCGACGATCCAGAAATTCACGAAGCTGAAGAAATCGAAGCGATGGCCAAGGGGAGTTCGCGTTTTTGGAAAACATACGCAGCTTGGCTGGGAAACGTCAGGCATCGCGACAATACGAAAGCCTGTCTTTCACTAACGCTTAATCGCGGCCATAACTACTACCCAGGATTAATACAAGGGTATCTGCTCACGGATACGCCCAATAGTGAGGTTAACGCCGTATTGAAAAATGCGGTATTTTCCGACGTCGGCTACGAAGAAGCGTGGGATACGTTTCCGCAGGGCGATTTTGTCGAAGAATACGGCGTGGAGCCGCCAATCGTCGATTGCGTGCTTTTTTATGATCAAGAGGAATTGGTCGCGTTTGCCGACGCCGCGGCGTTTGTTAAAGAACTCTACTTCTTGCAGCGCCGAGGTCGGCACGCTGAGGTGAAGGACGTTCTGAATAATCAGAATCCACGCCCTCAACGTTCGTTACAAGAGCTGTTTGCTTCGCTGCGCATCCCAATCAGTCATGAATCAGATGTCTCCGAGATAGCAAAAACGATGTTAAACGAAAAGATGACTGAGATCGTCGTCGTGCACGACAAAAATTACGTCGTGAGACTTATGGACCTGATAGAACTTGCACGTAAATCGACCTAGTGATACTTGATGGCGTGTCTTTGTCAATTCGAAGAATAGGGTTGCCCGTCTTCAATAGTTAGAGAGGCAATGGTTCTCCATACGATTCGCGTTGTAACCTGAGAATACGTCTGACAGAAAACGCGCACGTGTTATTGACAATGTAAGCTCGTCATGCCATAGTCCATTAAAGACGCCAGGGCCAATTCAAGGCGTTGCTTCTCCACCGGCCCTTCCTTCGAGAGACTATTCCACTCAGACATCATTCAAATTTCGCCTTTTACGGGGCGCGCTCGCGCAATGCTGTCCGTGCGCACCGCTTCGGCGGTTCGAGCGTTTCGCTATAAGGCGTTTCTATTGAGCCTCATGCGATTGCCGCGATTTCAATGGGCGATCTACGTATTCCTTTGGCCGTTGCGTCTCGACCTGGCCGGATAACGCTAGTGACGTTCGCGACGCGTGGGCCAACGTGTTTAAAACCTGTTTTAGTCCGTGGCCATTGCGGTTAATCAATGGCGCCCTGCCGGCCTGGTCCGGCGCCCTCGCGCACCGAGACCCATTCATATGAGCGGTGCGGCAGATTGTTCTGTGGGTCATTAACTGATAGAGGAGAAGCGTTATGCCAAACGCGAAAAGAACTAATGACAAGCGAAGTGATAACGGTAACGGACGCAAACCCGAGTACGTGGCGTACGTCATACAACGGGGGAGGTCCGACGAGAAAGGCTACTGGCGCGAAGTCGGCGCAGCGTGGAACCATGAGGACGGCGAAGGCGTCAACGTCAAGTTGTTCGCTATACCGCCGGACGGTGAGTTGGTGTTGCGTACGCGTCGCGACGGCGAACAACCGTCGAGTTAGTCGTTATTGTTGAGAAGCGAGCCGGGGTTTGATGACCTCGGCTCATCTTTGCTGGTGAGCGCAGCGTAGTGGAGGAACGCAAGCGCTGATTAGGGTCTTGTTCAATGTTCGCCTAGGCGGGCATTGAAGAAAATCTTTTCATCGCGTTGTCCGTCGCCATTGCGGTAAATCAATGGCGCCCTGCCGGCGCTTCGCCGGCGCCCGTCGGCGTCAAAGGCCCGCCCGTAAGGGGTGGCGCGCGGAGTGATCCGCTGGGTCTTACACTTTGAGCAACCCTGCTGGGGCGAGTACGCCCCGGCAAGGCGCGTTCTCCTTCAGCAGCGAACCTGAGAAGGAGAGCAGCGATGTTAAGTGAGAAAGAACACCACGCCCAACACCGGGCGTGTTTACTGTTAGAGCAAGTTGAGCGAAGGCACGGCGCCGATTACGGCGTCGAGTTGCTCTGTCGATGCGACAGAGGGGTGTGCGGCGCCGTGGTGGTGCGCAGCACAAAAAAGAGTGGGTGGTGGCAGCTCACATTTTTTGACGAAAACGGCTTTTTAGGCGATAGCCAGTTTCCCTCGGCGTTAGACGCTGTGGAAGAGGCCGTGTTGAACGGTTGCACAGCGTTGCATTCGGGATTATTGGAATGGGCGATACGCCGTCCGACGTTCCGTGGCTGCGACCCGGGCGTCAGCGCTTTGGCGTTGGCGCAAGGCGAAGCGTCATGAAAGCGGTGCGTTCGGCCACGCCGGAAGAACGCGGCGAAATCCTGGCGATGTTGATTAAAGCCGAGGGGCTTGAAGACAACCCCATGGCGTTAGTCAAGCGGTTTCGCGAGCTTCGCGGCGCGGCCATCGCCGTATTTCCGGAGTATGACGTCGCGCCCTGGATCGGGTCTTCGCCGCTGTACGTGGTGATGTGGTCGGACACGCTGCGTTGCGATGTGTTCGTCACCGGCGAAGGGGGCGAGTTAATGAAAGCCGCGTAGCGATCGCGCGCGGCGCGTAGCCTATCGGGATAGCGTTGTCCCGATGGGGCGGCCTATCCCGATGCAAGATGAAATAAGGGGGTAGGTCATGGAATATTTGACAATCTACGGTCAACTGAGGTGGCGGCAAGACTTGCTTGACAAGGTGCGCCGCGAGGCGTGCGTCACGGGCCTCAGGACGTTATTGAAACCAGAGGCCGTATGGGCGAGCCGCGAACTGTTGTCCATCTGTTATGAGGGCGTCGTTAGCGAGACTCGCCGACTGAAGGCGTTGTTGCAGTGGATTGAGCGTCATTCGGACAAACGCTCCTACGTTCACATTCATGAAGTACGTTGGGAGACGACAATTTCGTTGTTACCGAGATAGCCCGTTTTGGGCGACGCCATCGCCTCCTTCGGGAGGCGATGGTTGTTGGCGGAAGGTGTGGCGTTCTGCTCGTCGTGTCAATTATTTAAAGGAAGTCTAAGCAACTATCTACGCCCGTGCTTCTAGTCGATTCGCTTTGGCCATAAATAACGCCTCGCGACGCGCATCGAAAGAAGCGCATAAAACATGCTGAACGCAATGTAAATGTATTTTTCGAAATAATTCGTATAAATTTGAACCGCCGTTAACATAAGGAAAACGAGACTTACCGACGTCAATAGAACTAACGGTTTTTCGCGTTCTATGAATGCAAAGACTATCGCCGAAAGTAGCATAATAGCGACCGCAATCGTCAACGGCCCCACAACGATGTTTAGCACCGCGGTAAGTCCGAAGAACGCCTCGGCGCTGGAAAATGCGCCCATCAACGCGGCGACTAACACATATAGCCCTGAATAGAAAAAGAACGTGGAAGCCAATTCCGTTCGGTTTTTCTCCATGTGTTGACGGTACTCTGAAATGGTGGAGGGGTCAACACGAACCGATATACGCTCCAACTTGAGTGTAAGCTAGCCGTAAGCCGCGCTTGCAGCGCTCTCGCGAATGATGTTGCTCATACCGCCTCCTCATACAGTTCAAGCATGCCCGACACGCTCGCCGCGTCAAGGAGCTTCTCTTCGTGACCTCAGAGGCTCCTCCTTGACCCTGCGAGCGCGTCGGGCGTTGAGTCAGTATGAGTGGTGGGATTCTTCCGCCATCTTTTTCGGATGGCGTCTTTTTACGCGGCGGCCATGTTGTGGGCATGGCCAACGTCTTCCGCGGTATTAAAACCCATATGGCTCTGCCGCGACGAGGTCGGCGGGCGGGACAAGACTTCCTTGACATCACCGCTACAGGGTAGCGACAAAAACGATTCACGCGCGCGCTACGGAGGTTTCTCATCGGTGCGTCGTACGCTCCCTGGTTACCCGTATGTCGGCGCTGTTCGGAAGGAAGGCAAAAGAAAGACGTGAGCCCATGGGTGGTTTACGACCGTAGCGGATCGTAGGGGGGCCGCAGGAAACGTGATCCAGTCGGATGCGCGCTCCTACGCTCTATCCCGACTGGAGTATGGTTTAACAGCCATTTTCCGTGAAGTTGGAAACGACGGACACATTTGACCCTGTTAACCTACGCATGCGCGCGCCGTATTTCTATCTCGACTACTTCCTACGTGACAAAATATCGTTAATCGGTTGAATAGATAGAAGGCACAACGAAACGTTGTTGCCGTGAAATCTAGATGGATAGCCTAAAACAACAGGCAAGAGAAATCTAACCTGGAGTTCGTGGAGCACCAACAAATTATCTTCGAAAGATTCGAAGAAGTTACGGAGAAAGAGTCTATACTTAGTTATAAAGAAAGAATCTATACCTCGAGGTCCCCGGATGTTTGTCGACAAGAGCTTTACGTTTCCTGGTTTTTTTCCAGATCAGTTAACTGAGCACAAATTTTCAGTATCTCCTGCGTGGTTTTTGGCTAAAATATTTTTGGTGTGTCGCACGCCACAGGGGTAGGGCGCGTGGGCGAACAGCTAGAACAACAACGGTTCTGCGAGGGAGGCGTGGGTGCGCGGGCGCTACAACGGCGCGCGAGCCTTGTCATACGTATGGCACAGGGGGTAGGGGTATGAACCGTTTCTCACGCAAGTCGACAAGCACCTTGTTCTGGCGCGTTCCTCTCTTCATTTTGCTTCTCCTTGTGTCTGTTGGTTCTGCGAACGCAGATACCGTGACGTTTGACGTATCCGGACGCGCTAATCTCTATCAGCAGACGGATCCCGGAACGATTAACGACAGCATCGATCCGGTCAGGGCGCCTGAAGCGCGGCTCTGTCCAGGACAAACGATCGAGGTCAGCGCCACCGGGTGTGTTTTTGACTTCGGCCCCCGCTGCACATCCTCGGTGGGGTTTGTCGACATCTTCAGAGGGTTGCCGGTCTATAGCCTTATCGGGCGGTGGAGTCGGAGTCCTGATGTGCTTGACAACTCCACAGTCGCTAGCGATCCGTTCTTCGTTGGAACCTATCAAGAACTGACCGCACCCACAGAAGACGGTGAGTACTACCTCTTCCTGGGGGAGAATGACGGTAATTTTTCGGACAACTCTGGGGTATATGAGGTAGTTGCGGAGTGGTCGCAATTTGAGAGCTGTACGCTTCACATCATCACCGAATCTCTTCCTGCTGTACAAGTTGGCGAACCTTTTGCTCAAGAGTTCGATACGCTCTTGGGTTCGCCTCCATTCTCGTGGTCGGTCGTTGCAGGGTTGCTCCCGAATGGTGTCGGTCTAAACGCCGCCGGCGTTTTGGAAGGTACACCGACGGAGATCGGTGAGTTTACGTTCACCGTACGAGTTGATGATGGCGCGGGTGCCCTGTCGGAAAAGCAGTTGACCCTGGCTGTTGTTACCGTGCTTCCACCTTCGGATATATCCGTCAGGAAAGTAGGAACACATCCAGTCCCGGGGCGGACCATAGATTATTTCATCGTTCTGGAAAACATTGGCACCATCAGCACCGCAGTATATCTACACGAAATGCTGATGCCGCCTTCAAACTTCACATTCTTATCTGCAACTCCGGACCCGGCGTTTGCAGATGATGGGCTTATTGCATGGGAAGTACGGTCTATGGAACCTGGTGAGGTTAGGGTCATTCACTATAGTGTTCTGCTGAGTCCGGACGTCTCACTAGGTTCGACAGTCACGGGGCCGATCCACAAACTGGACGTTGGAGAAGAGCTCTTGAAGAAGACTCGCGACGAAGTGCGTCGTCTTTTGGAGCGCATGAAGAAAAAGACGAGAGACGAGTGGCATGCAATGGTAGACGAACTAGAGAAACTGCCTTGTGCAAACAAGTCTGCTATACCCAATTTGAGACAAAATATAGACGATTTCTTTGACGTTTGGACGGAGGTATGGGATCTTGCAAACCTTGAGGAGAGTTTGAAGTTTTTCGCCTGCTACTTTCAACATCATTGCACTGCGGCATTAGCGCGCATCCGTACCAGTCTCGACACAGTGCTAGCAAATTGCACCGATTTTACTATATCAGGTGTGTGCAACTCTCCTGAAAATTGGATCACCCACTGTAATGACGCGACTGGTCCGGAAGATCCGAACGAAAAACTCGTTGTCGCAGAGCGGTTCATTCAGCCTGACCAGACGCTGGTGTATCCGATCCACTTCGAGAACATCGGTGAGGTGGAAGCGCTCGATGTGTTCGTGACCGATGTGCTCGATACGAACTTGGATGACACGACGCTGGAGATTCTCACGCCGGAGGGGGCTTCATATGATCCTGTGATGCGCACGCTTCGGTGGGAACTCCTGGATAGGAATCTACAGCCTGGTGAGACCGACAACGTACTGCTGTCGATCAAGCCAGTATCAGGGCTGCCGTCGGGTACGGAAATTCCAAACGTCGCGGAGATTCAGTTTGAGATCTTCGATCCGCTGGTGACACCGGAGGTCGTGAATATAATCGATGCGACCAAGCCGAATTGCGTCATGGATGCACTCCCGGCCGTGACGCCCACAGAGGAGTTCACCGTATCTTGGACAGGTTCGGATGGCGTGGGAGAGATCGACGTATACGCGGTTTTTGTCTCCAAGAACGGAGAAGGGTTTGAGCCTCTATTGAAGGAAACTAAGGATACGCGCACCCAATTTACGGGACAGTATGGAAGTACATACGAATTCCTATGCGCCGCAAGAGATACCGCAGAAAACACGGAAGAGGACTCGGTGGTCACGGAAGCGACGACCATGGTAGCCGTAACGACGAACGCGCCGCCGGTTGCGGATGCTAACGGACCGTATGATGGCACGGTGGGCGTCACGATCGCCTTTGATGGTAGCGGCTCCAGTGACCCCGACGGAACGATTGTTTCCTACGACTGGGATTTCGGTGACGGCACGACCGGCGCCGGTATTGCCCCAAGCCACGTTTACGCCGTTAGGGGTACCTATACAGTTGCGCTGACTGTGACCGACGACACCGGCGTGACGGATACTGCGAACACCACAGCGGAAGCCGTTAACCAGCCGCCGGTGGCCGATGCCGATGGGCCGTCCACTCCAGAAGAGCCGTCAGCAGCCGAGGAGTCCGTGTCGCCAGCAGGCGATAACGACGGAGGAAAGTGTTTTGTCGCTACGGCAGCGTATGGTAGTTATCTGGCACCAGAAGTTCGCGTGCTTAGAAATTTCCGCGACGAGGTACTATTAACTAACCGGGTAGGGCGGGAAATAGTCTATATGTATTACGAATTTTCTCCGCCGCTTGCAGACTTTGTTGCCGAGCGCGCTGCGTGGCGAGCGACGGCGCGAATTTTTCTGACGCCACTCGTTTATAGCATCAAGCACCCAACCGGAACCGTGATCGTTTTGTTAACGTTTCTTTTGCCGTTGTTGCGCCACAAATTTAGACCTAAATGACCGTCTGGTCAAATATACCAGACGTTGTCTTCTGCAAGAATTATTGTCGAGGACATTGACGCCATCATCCACTCCAAAGCAGTGGAAGCGGAACCAGGCGTGCCGTCGCCGGGGTTTTAAAAAAAGGAATTCGATGCGTTTTTGCGCTGCGGCGTCGCGACGCACGGTTTTACGCGGTTTAGGTGAGATCGCCGCCGTCATGAGAAAATTATCGGATTCATTTGTTGGAAAAGAGGTTTTTGCGCGTCTTGCGGCGCGCGGCGCACGGCGGAGACCGCCGCGCATTTAGTCGATCACGTCTTTCCTGGCGTGCCCGTGAGGCGGCGGATATTGTTGTTGCCCATACCCTTGCGGCACGTGCTCGCCTCGCATCCCGAAATGCTGGGTCCGGTGCTGGAGGTGGTCAACCGCGCGATTTCGGGTGTCTTGATTCGCAAAAATTGGGCTGACCCGCCGTGAAGCCATACCGGGCGTGGTGACATTGATGATGTGCAAGCGAGCTACTATTATTACTTAAAAGCTCATCGAATTATCAGTGTGCGCTTGGGAGAGCAGGAAGAGAAGTATAATACGCTCTCAGGTTAACGTATACTGCCAAAAGGAAGAAGAGAAGCGGCACTTATACGCAACGCGGGAATCGTGGTCTAATGAAGACGCTAATGTGTTCTGATGTAGGCAAATACAATATAACCACTCGCAAGGCCTTGAAAGCAGTCATTATATCAGTAATAACTGGTATTGTTGTTGCTTGCGCTACAACGCCACATACAGTGTATACCCTTAAATCCGTAGAACCAGAGGCTTGTCCGCCAAATGTCGTCTGCAAGGTCTGTGCACCAGGTCAGTTTTGCGGATGGTACCACCCTGAAGAAGAACCATTTGCAAATACTGTTGGTTCATATGCAGAATATGCCCAATGTCGTGACGCTGTGCCGAACGAGATAATACAGAAGACAGCGGGAGAAACCTATACGTATACTGTGCCTGCTCAGCAGGTACGCGTCCCAACTCTAACGTGCGATCCAACGAGGAATCCTCTTGGTTGTGGTATTTCATCAGGAATATCTTTGGGCCAAAGTGCCTCCAGAAAGCGTCAGATAACGGAGAAAGTATGTGATCAATCCTGCAAAGCTGCAAGAAAAAAGCGAGACGAATTGATTATTGACTGCATGAATACGAAAGGGTGGAGACAAATGCGCGGATTTAACTGAGGAAAGCCCCACTACGCAAGTTTTTTACGATCAATTGTGCAGAACATGCTACCCCGATATGGGGAACATTTAGTGGAAGGTATAATGCAAAATAAAGATCAGGCCGCCGCGTGGTATTCGTATGCATAAATAAGCCCATTCCTGCTTGCAAGATGATTTCTCGTTTCGGGCACGATGAGGATCGAGTTTGCGATCCTATATCCGGTTTTTTTTGCGCGGAAAAAGTCTTCCTCTAGCTGCGATGGAATATGCGCTCTATCCTCTGGTCATTAACGCGGTTTAGTAAGAACCCTTCGATGGCGTAGGCTTGGAAAGAGCCGGTCTGACGTGTTCTGTACGAGTACGAAAAAATGATTGACGATCAAAAACGGTACGCAAGCGAAAACCGGTCGTAGCGACCCAAATCCGGTGCCTTTAAAACTCGACAATGAGATGGAACAACGTAATCGACGCTATGGCTACGGACATATTTCCGCGCAGGGTTATCAAGAATTCAGCATAAAAGTGCACTGATAGCCGGTAGGTCGAATACTGCGTGCCGGTAGAAAACGTTGGCCGGTGTCATGGTGTGCCTTCGTGGTTGACCTTTAGTGGCCACAGTACGGATAGCTTGTGGTTGATTCTGTTGAAAAACACTTTGGCGATGGATGTTGGTGAAGGCGATGTGCGTATACGCGAACTTGGACGAAATTGCCGTGGTTTCGTAGTAAATTCGGTTTTGTTACGTTCGCGTGACGGCAATTTCATAGTCGGGAGTGACTTCAGCATCTGCAATTTAGTACTACAAGAAAATTGGATGGTAGACCTGTCTCCGTGTGACTCCGCAAGGTTAAGATCGAACTGGGTAATGGTTGTCATGGATGTTTTCACTCTACGAATCATTGGTTTCAAGAATAGGCAACATTGACGGTATGCTCGATCTGAGGAACGCATACCGGTTATCGTGCCTAGTAGCGGGCCGGAAAAGCCGCAAATTTTGGAGGGTGTAAGCCCCTCTACCGTCAATTGCTCGATTCGGACGGTTAGCATTTCCACTGCTTGGGGAGGTAACAAACTGAGATATGCGTGGACGTAAAAGCCACGGCGGCCTAGGATAACTCCTACGGTCGGGACGATCTGGGTGGCGAGCAAACTTTGCGACCTGAACATAACGAAATGACTGCAGCCCCGAAAATTAACCCTGCAACGAAATCGTTTTGTAGAAACACGTGCTATGTGTCGACCCAGTTAGGCAGTTGGGAAGGCCGATGCTTAATGGGAAGAAACGAGCAAGTACACCATTAGGAAAGCCGGGGTAAGGGTCCAAGCATCCGAGGAAAGATTTGCAGCGATAACGCTGGGATCTGCGCGAGGGGTACCGGGTGACCGGCATTCCTATCGCGACCGATCAGAGCGAAAGCAAGGAGACGCAGAGGATCTAGTTCGGGCGCATGAGCCCGTAAGAGCGATGAGGGTCGGGTAACGCTGGCCTAAGAAGTGGTAAACGCTTCTCACGACGAGATAACGCCGTGCCGGGGCAAAGGGGCTCTCGGTCATAGCGGGTACGGGGAGTGTACTTCTACAGGACTCAGAGCCTGAGAAATATGGGAAACCGTCGTGCCGAGCATGCAGTAAACCGCGTTGGTGAGGGCTGTACGTGGGTGAGCACTTAAGCCTTCACGGCGTTGGGAAGGCTGCAGTGGGAAAGCTATGGTCGCTAACCGAGACTCGGGAAATCCGACCGTCCGGGATGACAAGCGGGCTTGCTGAAACGTGACGTACGGTTCAACAGCCATTTGCCACGAAGTCAGAAACGACGGATACGTTGGAAGCTGTTAACCTACGCATGCGCGCGCCGTATTTCTATTCCGACTGCGTCACTGAATAGGGTCATCGTTGACTAACGCAACTTCGTAGAGGCGAATTAACGAGAGTTAAGATATGACGATATGGCGAATGAAAATCTACTTTTTAGTCTTACTTCTTTTCTACTGTTCGTTGATCGCGGGATGCGCGCCTTCGGCATTCGATCTGGTGAAATACGCGAGGAGTGACAACGTCGAAGGAATCCAACGAGTACTTCCCCAATTACCAAAAGACAATCAGACTAGATTCTCCGCAGCTCAAGCGTTGGAAGTCGCGATATACAGGAAAAACCAGGAAATATTCGACGTACTCGTCGAGTCGGGAATCACCAACAAGTGGCCTTGTCGGCCCGCTTCTCCCTTTGCTGCAGCGGCAAAAACAAACGACTTCGAGAAATTCAAGGCTATCGTGGACAATTCTGTTGGTCGGCCGGACGGTTGCACTATTGCTCCTTATGTAGCAAAAAACAATAACATTGTTTTCCTACAATATTTGTTGGAATGGGGAGCTAGTGCTAATGAGTTTGTAAAGGTGGCCAGTGCTTCGAT
Source organism: uncultured Chromatiaceae bacterium (assembly GCA_945787615.1). Taxonomy (GTDB): domain Bacteria; phylum Pseudomonadota; class Gammaproteobacteria; order JAADHS01; family JAADHS01; genus CALZJI01. The sequence continues at coordinate 11,968 of CALZJI010000570.1, forward strand.
CACTAGCGCCGCAGGAGGATATTCAATATCTCATGAATGGTTTGATATTGATGGTGAATTCGCCGGCCTAAGCGCTCTAGGCTACGCTCTTCAAAACAAGAATAGCGATATGGTTCATCTGTTGCTTGAGAACGGGGCTAGCCCTAACATGTTTTTTGTAGTCGGTGAGCTTGTTATTGAGAACCTCCCAACGGCGCACATGGACTTACTGCTGCAAGAGTACGACCTCTATTACACCAATGCCAGACGGGGATTCTATCCGGAGGTTCCATCACACTTCAACGCTCCTGGGCGGTGCTTATCGTATATCGATTCAAGCGAAATGGACAGTTGGATAGAGGATTGGTGCCAGAATAAAGCTGTCTTCTTTTTAAAAAGCGCCCCTAATCCGATAGTTAAACGACCCAAGTTTACTACGCCTCTCGTATTCGCTACCGGCCAAAACGACCTTGAGAGCGTAAGAGCTCTTCTAAAAAATGGTGCGGATATAGACGGAAGGGACAGCAGTGGTAATACAGTCTACGACTATTTAGAGAACGTTACTGATCCTGATTTAACTAGTTTGCTGGAGAGGGCGAAGCCTTGAAGAGAGTAGAGGAGCCGGGTGACCGGCTCCTCTACTCTTATCGGGCCAGACACTAGGAGGGCGGTATTATTAACCGATACATATACAGCATGTTACATATACGTTACATAGTCCAATCAATTGTTCTGGTAATGTTTTCAGGATTATTGTGTTCATGCTCATTTCTGGGTGAGCATATGTTGATTTCGTCGAGCTCTGATGGCGACTTGGCTACGGTGCAGAATCTACTAAAGGCCGGGTTTGATGTGAACACGAAATCAACAACCACCGATACGGATACAGATTGGACACCTCTCCACTTTGCCTCACAGAACGGCCATGCCGCCGTGGTGGAGGCGCTACTCGCCAAGGGTGCTGATGTAAATGCGAAAACCGCTGAGGGATTAACATCCCTAAACGCCTCCTCCGGGAACGGCCATAGCACCGTTGTCAAGCTACTGTTGGCGGCAAAGGCTGATGTGAATAAAGCCGATTCAGATGGCACTACTCCCCTGTGGATGGCATCGCAGGAAGGCCATAACATCGTCGTTAAGCTGCTTTTAGAGGCGAATGCTGATGCGAATAAGGCCGATTCAGATGGCGCTACGCCCCTGTTTGTAGCATCGCAGAACGGCCATAATACCGTCGTTAAGCTGCTGCTGGCGGCGGAGGCTGATGTGAATAAAGCCAGAACAATGGACGGCGCTGCACCTCTTATTATGGCATCGAAGGAAGGTCATAGCACCGTTGTCAAGCTGCTTTTAGAGGCGAATGCTGATGCGAATAAATCCATTTCAGACGGCACTACCCCCATGTGGAGGGCATCGCAGGAAGGCCATAACACCGTCGTCAAGTTGCTTTTAGAGGCGAATGCTGATGCGAATAAGGCCGATTCAGATGGCACTACGCCCCTGTTTATAGCCTCGCAGAACGGCCATAACACCGTTGTCAAGCTACTGTTGGCGGCAAAGGCTGATGTGAATAAAGCTAGAGCAACAGACGGCGCTACACCTCTTATTATGGCGTCGAAGAATGGCCATTACACCGTCGTCAACATGCTGTTGGCGGCAAAGGCTGATGTGAATAAAGCTTTGTTAGATGGCACTACGCCCCTGTGGATGGCATCGAAGGACGGCCGTACTTCGATAGTCAAATTGCTTCTAGAGGCGAAGGCTGACGTGAATATAGCATCTATTTTTAACGGCAAGAAATACACACCGTTAGACATTGCAAACGAAAATGGCCATACTTACAGTATTGCGCTTCTTAGGAAATACGGTGCAAATTAAGTTTGCGGGTACCAAAAACAGAACGCGTCTGCGCTAGAAAATACACCGATCAACGCGGCGACTAACACATATAGCCCTGAATAGAAATAGCACGTGAAAGCCAATTCCGTTAATTATTTTTCCATGTTTTGATGGCGCTTTGAAATGGTAGATGAGTAACCTCGAAGCGATAGATGCTTTGGTTTGAGTTTGAATTATCCGAGAGCTGCGCTTACCGCCCTCGCTCATGATGTTGTTCATCCGGGACAAGTGCGACATAAAAGGTGCGTCGGGCGATGGGTTAGATTGAGGCGTAGGTTTCTTCTGCCGTATTTTCGGATGGCGTCTTTTTAAATGGGGTCTGCGTGTCGGACCTAGCGAACTTTTCCGGAAGGTCCTTAAAACTCGAATGACTTCCCCGCGATAAGGTCGGCGGGCAGCGAAGTCTCGTGGGCGTGGAGCCACATCAAGCCGTTGCGCGCGCTGTCGTCGCGTTTAAGCATAGCGCTGGCGATGCGACCGTTTGTTTGGCGGGTTGGAAATCAGCGCGTCGTGTTGCGATTCTTCGTAGGTGACCAAAACCAGGTTCTCCTGTTGATCTAGAACGGCGACTTCGATGCGCCGGACTTGAATGCGGAATTGTGGATTGGAGCCATGGGCGTTTCGAATGTCGGCGAACAGCGCCTCGCCGGACAATAACGCGCCGCGAGGCATGACGATGCGAAACGAGGGCGCTAAGCGGCTTAAGAAGTTATTTTCGAAAAATGCATCGCTGTTTTCGCAGCGTCCCCCGAACCAGTCTTCAAAGTGCTGATGCAGGTTCACGACTTCACGTTCGATAACGTTCGGTATCACACGGTTCACGTCCCATAATATTGTTGTCTACAAATGTCTGTCGATCCGCTTGGTAGTGGGTTGCGCTACTCGTGTTTTTACCACTTAACGTTACGCTAGTCCACCGCGCGCAAAAACAGGCGTGTGCGCATCGAATGACGCGTTTGTGATCAAACGTCGAAAACCTTTCGGGAAACTCTGAAAGGTTTTTTATTGCGGGCGTTTTGGGTTTGAACCACGATACGTCGACCTATTAGGAAAATCAGGACGACGTGATGGACGCGATCAAATGTTATCCAGTGTTAGCGGCGGTGCTCCTGACAAGCGGGGTTCACGCGGACGAGTCGGTTCGCGTGGCGCGCTATTCGACAGTGGAGCCGGCCGCCACCGCGGTTCAAGCTAATCCGCTAAATGTGGTGATAAAGATTCGCTTCCCTCGCGTCGTCACGACGCTCGATGCGGCGTTTGACCACTTACTCCACCGTTCCGGCTATCAGCTGGCGGAACCCGCGTCGGCCGACCCCTACCTCGGCGTCTTGTTGGCCGCGCCGTTACCCGAAGTGCACCGAGACCTTGGTCCCATCACGTTAGAAAATGCCTTGTCTACATTAGCGGGTTCCGCATGGCGTTTAGTGGTCGATCCCGTGCATCGTTTGGTGTCGTTCGAGCTGGCCGCGCGGTATCGCCAGGCAACGGTTAATCGCCCTGCGCCTAGAGACGGAGATAGCGATCTCATCGCGAAAGGAGACACGTTGTGAGCGCAAGGCGACCGATAAACGCGAGGTCGCTATCTCCCTCGTTAATGGCGATTGCCGTTAAGTATAGTTGTTTCAAACGGTACTTTCACCCAAAATCGAATGTATCCGAAACGACGCCACGCGGCAAAATCACGGAAATCGCGTCGCAAAATCGTCGGAGAATGTGAAATCAGGGAAG
>CALZJI010000571.1 GCA_945787615.1 uncultured Chromatiaceae bacterium
GGCGAGAGCAGGACGCGGTAGCTTTGCCTACATGGACGTAGGTAAGGGGCGAGAGCACGCCTACAGGGACGACGCACATGGATGTGCTAGTGTCACGAGAGGGCAGGAGCCCGAAGTGACCTCAGGTGGTAGGGCAACGCAGGACGCAGTTGCCGAGGACGCGGTAGCTTTGCCGGACGAGCGCCTCAACGCCCAAAATGTGAAGTGATTTCGACGCGACCTCTTAGCCCGAATCTCATCCGCGCCAGTGAGAAATGGAGGCTAGTCCTTAGCACAACGAAACCCTACATCGGTACTGAGCGCGGATGGATCGGCGTGGCCGCGGCGCGCGGCCCGGAAGAAGGTACTGATCGCATAATGACCGACACCGGCCCCGCCACCGCGAACGACTTTATGAATAGCCCCGAAGGCTTCGCTTTCGAACGAAGACCCGGGATAGGGTTCATACCAATCGTCCACCCACTCCGATACGTTGCCCGCCATATCGCGGGCGCCATAGGGCGACACGTCTCCCGAAACGGAGCCGATCGGCATTAAGGTGAGTTCCTGAGCTTCGCCTTCCCCGGTATTGGTCTTGCTCAAATCCCAACGCTGGCCCCACGGATATTCCTGCCCGTGCTCGCCTCGCGCCGCCTTTTCCCATTCCGCCTCACTGGGCAGCCGCTTACCGCGCCATTGGCAGTAAGAATAGGCGTCGTACCAGCTAATTCCCGTTACCGGAAACGCGTCGCGCTGGCGCTGCATCTTCGCCAGTTCGTTCAATAAGTCCTCTTTGCCCATCTGATTAATGTCGCGATCCAGACGAAAATATTCTCTAGCAACCGTGCGCAATCGTTCCGCTGACGAACGTTCCAGTATCTCCCAGCGCACGTTGTAACCGTTTTGAATCCACTCCAGTGGCTCCTGGTATCGCGTCTTGACCACAAATTCCTTGTAATCGGCGTTGCTCACCTCGTATTTATCGATCTGATATCCTTCGAGGTAGACTTTATGTTCGGGATGTTCGTCGACGTAAAGGGGTTTAACAAAACCGAACTCCTTTTGCAGACCCTTTTCGTCCGTCTTATCGCTGCCCATTACAAACTCGCCTGAAGGAACATACACCATACCCGGCTCCAACAGCACCTGTGTAGGTTCGCCTACCTCGTCGCTTTCGGAACAAGCGGCCAATGCTAGACAACAGCCCCACCCGAGAACGGCGCGACAAGCCTTCTGTAAATAGGACTGTATTGAAACTATCGAACTCATGCGTTTCACTCGTTCCCACGCTCCCGCGTGGGAATGCAGACCGCTTTTCCTTATCGCCGAAACACCGTAATTAGCCGGAAAACCGAAGGATAAATTCCTCCCTTCGCACGTCGCTTCCCCATTCACGCCTCGCTACGCATCCTTGGCACAACGGAATCCAAAGCTTGAGTTTTTCACTTTCGGGCTAAAAAAACTTCGGTTATATACAGGCGCGGAAATCCCGCATTTATAAAAGGAACAATCCCACCATGAACCGCCTTTCAGCGTCCGGTATTTCTTTCCGTAATTTTCTGTTTGGCGCTCATTTCCCGGATACGCCATATACCATGAAGCCGTCCATTCCCATACGTTACCCGACACATCGTAAAGCCCATAGGGACTCACGCCACCCGGAAATGCCCCCACCGGAGAGGTGTCCCCCTCCTGCTTTAGTTCACCCCAACGTACTGGCGTATTGGCGTTATGCATGACGAACTCATTCCCCCAGGGGAAGGTGCGAGCGTCGGTCCCGCGGGCGGCTTTCTCCCATTCGCGGTCCGTCGGCAGGCGCTTACCCGCCCACTCGCAGTAAGCCTTGGCGTTTTTCCAAGAGACATACGTCACGGGATGATCGGCTTTTCCCTCCGGAAACGTCCGATTGCGGAAATGGTCCGGCGAGCGCCTTCCCGTTACATCGAGATATTGCTTGTACTGGAGGTTAGTGACCTCGTACTTATCGATATAGAATGGCGGTAAATTGACGACATGCTGAGGTCCTTCATCGGCCAGCCTCTCGTTGGTGCCCATGATAAAATCGCCGCCGGGAATTAAAATCATTTCGTTGGGCTCCGCGCCTATGCGCGTGTCGTCATAAAACATGGGTATGACCATGCCCGGTAATAATCCCGGACGGTCCGCCGAGGCCACTTGGGCGGGCGTTACATTGGTGATCTGCGTTTGGCCCGCCTGGCTCACCTGGCTCACCATTGCGGGCGTAAAGTCCTCGCCGTGGCAGGTCTTGCATTTGTCGCCGGCCGCTGCCGCCTTCACGTGAGCCGTCTCAATGTGACAACTGCCGCAATCGTCCCCCACACTGGGCTCCGCCAAAGCGGACGACACCCACAAGCCAACCACCGCGAACCACAGCGCGGCTAACTTACTTATTAACAAGGAATAACCTCCCTTTTAAACACCGTCACGGTCTATTAGATTTGTGGACTTTTAAACCGTTCATTTTACCATCGGAGGTACTGATCATGGGGCATAAAGGCAATACAAAGCCCCGAGATAAAACACGAAAACACTATTAAATTCTCCTTTTACCCTTGACTACAACTCGCCAGACCGGTTTAATAGCGATCTTTCCGCGGCCAGGTAGCTCAGTCGGTAGAGCAGGGGACTGAAAATCCCCGTGTCGGCAGTTCGATTCTGTCCCTGGCCACCATAATCTCTTAATTTATAACGATTTGCTATTCTAGCTCTTGCGGGCAATCCCCGTCGAGGTACACTAAAGGTACACTCCCTGTACCGGAGGTACATCGATGGCGAGTTTGGTCAAGACCCCTGCCGGGCGCTGGAAAGCGCTCATACGCCGAAAAGGCTGGCGCACCGCCAGCAAAACGTTTCGCACCAAACGCGACGCACAGGACTGTCGTGGCGGATTTGTGCGGGCACTTCGATGCCGTGGAGCAGCATGTTGGTGGTGCAGAGCAATTGGGGCAGCTGTTTCTTTTCAATGCCGTGAAAGGACGTTTGCAGGATTTTTCTGTTACCAAATAGTACACAGCAAACATAATTCCGCTCTACGAGCCGCCATCTCTCGCTACTACGCAATGATTCGAAGAGAGCCGTCTACAGCATGCCACCAAAGTTAATAATACTGGCGACCATGCCCGCTCGAACTTAACGCCAAGCCAGATTAATATATCGAATAAAGCATCAACGATTACCGCCACCCACTACCTAGGCGCACAAGCAACGATGAAAAGCTGTCCCAGACGCTCCCCCTGCCGATTTAATTAACTCAAGTTTCCGAGTTCAAAATGGTTGAAAATCCATCGTGCGTTCTCTTTCACTCGTACTCCAATTTCTCGTTCCCACGCTCCTGCGTGGGAATGCACACCAACCTTCAGTAAATGCCACAAACGTCTCGAAGTGCACCCCCTAGCCTAAAGATCCGACTAACTCCCGCCACTTCGGCAATACGGAAATGGGCATCTGCGTTCCCACGCAGGAGCGGGGAAACGAGTGACGAGCCAACAGCGAAGTAACAGGGATTCGCGTCGTTCTTTGGATCGGTACACATTCCCACGCGGGAGCGTGGGAACGAGAAAGCGCTCCGTCCTGTCGGTGAGTTTCTCGCCCGCGCCACTTGTACTCATTCACCTACCTAATGTGTCTGGCTTTCCCTGCATTAATAGTCTTTCGGCCCCTACATTGCCTTAACCAAGAAAAGCGTACTCTATACCTTAATGTTCTATAACGAAAAAATATCACGAGCCCCCCTTACCCATGGTTAGCCCGAATTTCTCACCAAAGTTAGTCGCCCTCGCTTTATCTATGTATGCCTCGTTCCCACGCTCCCGCGTGGGAATGCATACCGGCGTCTAAAAATGGGTAGAAGCCGCTACAAATTCACGGACCCTACGTTACCGCATTTCATGACGTGTACGGTTCTCCACTGGATACCCGTATTCACGCGACCAGAGACCGTAGAAATCGTCTTTAACTCCCTCGCTCACCTGATGAGTAATGGACTTAAACTATACGCCTACGTAATTCTCGAAAACCATTTGCACTTAATCGCGCAAAGCCCGCAACTCGATAGAGATATGGCGAGGTTCAAATCTTACACCGCGAAACAACTTCTTGCGTACCTGGACCAAAACGGCGTCAAGACTATTCTTGATCAACTAGCGTTTTACAAAAAGGCCCATAAAGCTGATCGCGCGTATCAGTTCTGGCAAGAAGGCGTCCACCCCGAATGGATTCAAAACGAAGAAATGATGCGCCAAAAA
>CALZJI010000572.1 GCA_945787615.1 uncultured Chromatiaceae bacterium
CGACGCACATGGATGTGCTAGTGTCACGAGAGGGCAGGAGCCCGAAGTGACCGCAGGAGGTAGAATTGCGTCGGGAACGGCAATCGAGGACGCGGTAGCTTTGCAAAAACTTGAAAGATTCCGAATATTGTTCGGCGCATCCCTGCATCTCACCTCCCTCCCTGGAGGCAGGCGCCTCGACGCCCATAAATGTGAACAAATTTTGGCGCGAGTTCTAAGGGCCATGATTATCTTTACGGCAATACACGTTGATATTTTAGGTGGATTTGGGTTGCTAACGACCTCAATTCCTTAGTTTCTCGTCTTTCCGCTGACGACGAAGACACCGGCCATCACAAGGGCTGCGCCGAGAAACTGTATCGTTGTCAGTTGCTCGTCCAGTACGAGATAAGCCAGAAATATCGTCATTACCGGCCCGGTCGCGCTAATGATGGCAGCAGGGCTCGCTCCCAGTCGCTGGATGCCCGCGTTCATCAAGAACGTGGGAATGACCGTCGAGACCACAGCCATAAGCAGTGTAAGGCCGTAAACTTCTTTTGGCAGTTCCATTACAGCGGCATCGAAGTCGGCGCCAAAATGAACTAAGGTGGCAATGCAGGCGATGGTCATGCCGAATGCCGTGAAACGCGTAGATCCTAAGCGCTTCACCATTTCACCACTCCCAATGAGGTAGATAGCAAAGGCGGTCGCACTGCCAAAAACCAAGGCAGACCCCAAAAGGATATGTGTACCGGCTATCGTTACTTCTTCGTAGAAAACGATAATAATGCCGACATAACTTACTGTAAGCGCAATCGCTTCCTCGATAGTGATCCTTCGGCGTAAAAATAGCGCCGATAACACCACTACCAAGGTTGGGTAGAGCAGCAGGACCAAGCGCTCGAGGCTGGCGCTAATATAACTCAGACCGACGAAGTCCAAGTAGGAAGCTAGATAAAAACCGATGATCCCCAAGCCGAAAAGGTGACCGATGTCTTTCCTGGTTAAGGGTGCATGCGCTTGCCGGCGTTCCACAATCATGATCGCGAACAGGAAAAAGGGTAGCGCCATTAACATGCGCAGAGCCATGAGCATGATAGGACTAATATGGGCGCCATAGCTGTATGCGACTTTGATAATGATCGCTTTGGCGGAGAAGGTAAACGCTGCCGTGATTACGAACAATAAGCCGATAAACGGTTGATGCGCTACTTTAATTGTTTTCGTATTCATGTGTTGCTCCCAATGAGCCGTCACGAATTCTAAAGTGGAAAAATGAGAAGAGCAGTCACGTTAGAATTCGTGGCTGCGAGGTGATCTTTTGATAGGTGAGTAAAAAATATACGGGCAGCTACGGTCGCATTAGCGTAGCCATAGCTTTAGTCGAGAGTAGTGATTGTGTCTGGTCGAGTAATTCATCAGTTTAGAATAGTGAGGGTAGTAGGGAATGTCAAGCAGCTATTGCGCATTACCAATATCGAGGTTGGCAGACTAAGGTGGGCCTCACGTTGTTAAAAATTGGGGCCGCCACCGTGCGCGTGGTACTCATCTAGTGCACGTCGGAACACGGTGATGCCAAACACGCGTTGCGAAAGAAGCAACGAGGAAAATTTCCGTAATGAAAACGTCCTGGTTTGTCGCGCGCTGTCTCAGATGTAGCCTGTGGTGCAGCTTGCGGAACCCAGGGAAAACCCAACAATTTCCCTGATTCTGAGGGATTCCATCGGGGCTACAAATAGGCATGGCGCAACATGTGGTGTTCAGCGCGCTAGCGTTTCAGTGGTACCAAATAGCCTGCGGCTCGCAAAGCCAAAAACGTGTTTAGCCCCGGCGAACTTATAAACGCCGAAATCCTGACCAATAAAGGTGTCCAAACCGGCCAAGTCCTGTTCCATTACTCGACAGAAGAGTCACGCTGTGCAATGAAGAAAACGAGCGCCACCTCGTCCCCGGCGTGGTCGTACATTGCGATTTCCCGCTCCATCGCAGCCATTACGTTAATAAGTGCTGGTGGTCGATCTGGGCGCTTTGCCAGTACGCGGAGGCGGTCGCGTAGCGGCTCATAATAGTTGGCCCAAGCCCCTTGCTCGGCCGGCACAGGATCACGCGGGTGAAAGCCGGCAGCGGTCAGCTCGCCCATTACAGTATCCGTTGCCGCGATATCCGGGTATTCGTTCATCCAAAAGGTAAAAGCTTCCGACGAGCGTTCCTCGGGCGTTCGGTGCCAGACGATGTCGCTAAAGACAAGCCATCCACCTGTTTGCAGCAACGGCCGCCACAGAGCAAAGGCCTTAGCCCTACCGAGGCTGTAGATCGCCGACTCCGACCAGATCAGATCTAAGGCGCCGGATGCGCCGTCGAGTGGCGGTGGGCTGGCCATATCGCCCACTACGGCGCACATGCGCTCGCCAAGCCCGCGAGCCGCGGCCTCAGCCTGCAGCCGAGCAATGAACGGTACATGGTAGTCCACCGCAAGTACTCGCGCCGTCGGCAGACGCTCTGCCAGGACCAAGGCGGAGGCACCCACCCCGCAGCCAAAATCGGCGACTCGCGGGCTTGAGGGTAGAAGTGGGCGTAGTCCGTCTACCACGTTGCGGGTGATTGACGGACTACCGGGACCCAGGTGGACCAAGCCATCGAAGACGACTGTGTAGGCTTCCATGAGTTTACTGTTGTCATCGTCCACGGCGGCTACTTACCATAAATTACGCTAAATCAACGATTGAAACCGTTTCGAAGCGTTTAGGTGGTTGTTTCGTCGAGCTGCATAATCCCAAATGTGTCGCCTTCTGTATCTCTACACATGACGAGATAACCAACACCCGGAATGGCTTTTCTTGCCTCTCGAATTTGTCCGCCGCCATTTCATCAACGGACTCTACGTCAAAAACTACTGCGGATGTATCTTCAGGCGTTATTCTTCCAGCAATACTACCCGTAACACCCGGTTCTTTCTCAGTGTCTCTACTTATCAGCCAATAGTCCTCCGGGCCTTCCCATTTATTTACCGTCCAGTTAAATACGTGTCGATAAAACTCGGCAGCCCGCTCGGGATAGTCCGCGCTCAAATCGAAGTGTATGACCCGTGACACCTTTACGTCCTTATTTGTTATGTTCCTTACATATACCCGTGGCGTTTGAGATTTAGGTGTCAATAGCACGCCCTCTTCATTCCATGTCTGCGTTGAAACTCCTCGCAATAGTCCGGCTATTACTCGTCATTTCGCCTTGCCACGAAATGAA
>CALZJI010000573.1 GCA_945787615.1 uncultured Chromatiaceae bacterium
CGTCGTAACGAATATGCCGACCCTGCAAGCGGCCTCCGTTCCACTGGGTCAGGTTTTCGCCAATCTTATCAGTAACGCTATCAAATACCGTGACCGCGACGACGGTAAGGTGGCGGTGTCGGTGGAAGAGAGCGGCGATTTTTATCGTTTCACCGTGGCCGACGATGGACCGGGTATTTCGCCGAAATACCACAAAAAGATTTTTGAGATTTTCCAGACCCTGGCGGCGCGGGACAAGGTAGAGAGCACCGGCGTGGATTTGAGTCTGGTGAAAAAAATCATCCATGAGCAGGGCGGCGCGATTAGCATCGAATCGGACGAAGGGCGCGGCGCCGCCTTCCACTTTACGTGGCCCAGGAGGTTGACAGAGAGGGAAACCGCATGAGCGCGAAATACGCAACCATTCTTCTGGTGGAGGATGACGAAGTGGACGCCATGAACGTTAAACGGGCATTCAAGAAAGTTGGTATCGCCAATTCCTTGTATATCGCGTTCTTTCACGTAATTATATCTCGCCTCGAGATATGCAACCTTTGGATAACTCGGCACGCATCATCCCTATTCTATGCGCTGTGCATTAAATACCGACTCCGATTCCGTCGCCTCCTATGAATCTACGCCTGACCTATGTAGCAAAATAAGCTACAAATGTAGCAAATATCGCTACATAGGGCAGGGCAGTGTCAACGACGCTTGCGTCATTACTTTTTAAAGACTACCGCCGCAGGGTGTTGGGGCTATTGTTGCTTCATCCTGAGACGTCCTACCACGTTCGAGAAATAGCGAGGCTTACCGACACCGTAGCGGGTACGCTTCACAAAGAATTGACGCGCCTGGCGGAAGCGGGCGTATTGCGAAAAGCAACCTCGGGTAACCAAGTGCGTTATAGCGCGGATCCGAACTGTCTCATCGACCAAGAGCTGGCGACGCATACGGGTCGGGTGTTGAATTGCAAATACGGATTACGGCTCCTGCAAAAATGTGCGGTTTCGATAGTAGCGAATGCCCAAACAAGTCGTTTATGTGGTTGGCGAGACGATAAGGGTGGTTGTATCGGCGACGTAACGATGCCGACGTACGGTTGATTCTGAGGGAACGGCCTCGCCGGAACACGCTGCGGGGCGTTTCGGGTCGGGCTGTTACATGGAAGCTATTTCCCGAGATTTACGACAAGTTTTCAAACCGAGTGGACCAAATTCAGACCAAAAAATAAGTGCTCGCTCAACAAAAGCGTCGTAACAGATTGATTGTTAGTTAGTAAATTGGTCGGGGTGACAGGATTTGAACCTGCGACCCCTGCCTCCCGAAGGCAGTGCTCTACCAGGCTGAGCTACACCCCGAATCCGTGTGATATCAATACGTTGTTGCGTTTCTTGTTGTAGGTAATGGTGCGTGTGCGCTTGCACCGCCATCGGTAATGTCGTTCCAATGACCTCGCCCGGGAGTGTAACAAAACCGAGGCGCTGTACTCAAGTAAGTATTTACTCATGGACTGGTGGCGCTCGTCTGAATTTGTTGTGGCAGGAAGGCATTCTTCGATTTTTTCGCACCCCGGAGTCTTCTAGCTGCCGGATCCGCTTCGCTTGATTCGGCCTACGGTTGGCGCGTTATAGGAGCCATGGGTTACAGCAACGCGATTAACATAGCGGTCTTGCCGCGCCACGATTACCTTGTTCCAACGGCTTGATAACCAGTAAGCCAGGCCTGGAACTGCGAAGGGTGTAGTGGTCGCCCGATATAAAAGCCTTGTGCAATCTCGCAGCGCATTTCCTTTAGCAAGGTCAAGGACTGGACGTCCTCGATGCCCTCGGCGATGACCTTCAAGCCGAGGTTATGCGCCAAGTCGATAGTAGAGCTAACGATGGTTCGATCATCCTCGTCGTTCTTCATATTTAAAACAAATGATCTATCGACTTTGAGGTAGTCGAGGGGGAGTTTCTTTAGATACGCCAATGACGAATAACCGGTGCCAAAGTCATCGATCGCGAGTTTGATTCCCGTCGACTTTAATGCGGTGAGCGTTTCGATCGCTTTAGCTTCAGATTCGATTAGTGTGCTTTCCGTGAGTTCGAGCTCGAGTCTTTCGGGATCTATGCCCGTTTCTTGGATTACTTTTAATACGGAGTCAATCAAATTAGGATCGTTAAATTGCCTCGGCGAAAGGTTAACCGAAATATTCAACTCATAACCACAACGCTGCCATTCGAGAATTTGTTCACAAGCGGTTCGTAACACCCATTCCCCGACTGCAATAATAAGTCCGGTGTCTTCTAGCATCGGAATGAACTCGTCCGGAGGGGTAAGCCCGTTCTTGCCATCTTCCCAACGTAACAACGCTTCGACTCCGCAGAGGTCACCGGTCTCTATAATAATTTGAGGTTGGAAACATAGAAGAAACTCGTTGTTGTCTAACGCGCGGCGCAAGCGGCTTTCCATGGACAAGCGCTCTTTCGCCATTGCATTCATATTCGAAGTGTAGAACTGAAAATTATTTCGGCCTGTCTCTTTAGCTTGAAACACGGCGGCGTTGGCGTTTTTTAATAACGTTTCTATATTGTTGCTGTCCAGCGGCGAGATGGCGATGCCAATACTTGGTGTCATGAACAACTCCTCATCGACAAAATAGAATGGCGTCCGCAGGCTGTCGAGAACGCGTTGCGCAACTTTAGCTGCGTCTTGTGGAGCGCTCATTTTACCTAACATAATGCCAAATTCGTCGTCGCCTAGCCGGGCAAGGGTGTCACACTTGCGCATGGTGGGTTGAAGCCGATTAGCTACTTCTTTAAGGAGTTGATCGCCGACGTCATTGCCGAGCGAGTCATTGATCTTTTTGAAGCGGTCAAGGTCGATAATCATTACTCCGACGAGATGGTTATAACGCGCTGCCTCAAAAAGAGTCTGCTGCAAGCGATCATTAAATAATGTACGGTTGGCAAGTTCGGTAAGCTCGTCGTAATAAGAGAGATAGTGAATGCGTTGTTCGGCTGCTTTCCGTTCCGTAACATCATGCCAAATGCCTACGAGACGGACAGGTTGTTTGTTCCGGTCTCGTACGAGTTCCGCCCGAGTACACGCAAAGCCGACACTGCCGTCAAGGCGGTTAACTTTAAAATCCATATTCAGCGGTTCGCCGCCCTGGATAAGGGAGTCGATGGCTTCCCTAATCGCGTGCCCATCGTCAGGATGCACGAACGTGAGCAAAGATTCTAAGTCGGGTGCCATATCCTCATGCTGAAGACCAAGTATTTCAACGAGCTGATTAGAACACGCTAGTTTTTGAGTTGTAAGGTCGATCTCGTAATGGCCCATATTCGCAATGCGTTGCGCCTCTTCGAGTCGATATTGGTTATCATGCAGTTCGATAGCAATTTGGCTGCCGCGTAATGCGTATCGCACCCGTTGCGCAAATAAGGGCCAGATCACGGGTTTAGTTATAAAATCCGTCGCACCGGCTTCGAAGGCGTCGTTAATCGATTCCACATCGTCCAGCGCCGTCATAATGATGATGGGGGTGTGGCGGCTGGTTTCCAATGCGCGAATACCTTTACAGGCGCCAAATCCGTCAAGTTCTGGCATGAGCACATCAAGCAATACGAGATCGGGCATAAGTTCCTGGAATAACTCAATTGCCTCGCGACCGTTTCCTGCTTCAGCGACCTGATAGCCACTTTCTTCGAGGACTTGTACGATGAGCTTGGATACTAGCTCGTCGTCTTCGGCGACGAGTATAAGGGGTTGCCTACGCTGTGTTGTCGATGTCATGTGCCTTGTCTCAGGGGGCTTCGTCGTTTTACGTTCCAAGTGTGCGCCTCGGTGCGGATCCGTTGTTCGACTGGCCGCAGTTGAGGGGCGACGGCCGCGTCCTAATTCGCAGAACGAGGCCGCGACGTATCGTTCGGACAGTATCTTCCTGTGAGGTAACGGTGCTTGCGCACAGTTACCCTTGAGTAACTATCGGCAGCGTGGTTGTGAAATTAACGGTTACGATTCAGGACTTGAGTGTGGTCTTGCGTCGAGTTGCCCACATGCAGGCAACGCTCGCACTACCATAGGCGAGGCGGATGGTGTTTAGGGCCGCGGAAAATAATAATTTTCCAAAATTGCGCCGGATTTTTGCTTAGATTCAAGGCGCGGCAAGTGGCGCATATTGAAATATGTAACACGTGCCGTAACGCAGAAGCTGAGTGAAAAGACAAGCAAGGTTGGATAATTATTTTTTTC
>CALZJI010000574.1 GCA_945787615.1 uncultured Chromatiaceae bacterium
ACCGGTGAGCGGAAGTAACCCGTGGTTCTACAGAAAGTGATGGCGCCGCGGCTCGAGTTTCCGAAGACATTATCATTGATCATTAGGTAAATAATTGTCGATCGCAGGGGTTTTCCTAGGAATTAATCACGCATAAAAAACGAAAACATTATGAAAAGTATGTGAAATATTTTAGCAAGGAGGCTTTGATCGGCTCCTGAAAACGGTCGCGCCAAGCGAGGAGCTAACTCGTGTGATGAGGAAAAAGCACAATTGTCGGGGGGGTGGTAGGGGGCAAGAAAACGCTCGTTACGGATTCATTCACCCGGTTTTACGTGCAGTTTGCGTGCAGAAAAGTAGACAGAGAGAGCCAATGGTGGACAATATTGAAAATATTAACTTAGCACGAAACCCCGTGTAAGGGGTTGATTATCGGTTGTTTATGGCGGTCTGGCGTTGTCTGGGAAGAAACTAAATTTGGTGGAGGCGGCGGGAATCGAACCCGCGTCCGTAAATCCTCTGCCTTCGGTTCTACATGCTTATCCGCGTCTATTAGTTTTACCATCTGCTACCCGACGGGCAGGGAAGACAGACAGCGAGTCTAGAAAGAGTTTAACGAATCCACCCTAGACGAGCTTCATCGCGATCCTATGAAAGTCGACCCCTGAAACCTGAAGTGCATAGGCACAGCCTCAGTCAGAGGGCACTAAAACTGGTTTTTAAGCAGCTAGCGCGTAGTTGTCGTCGTTGGCAACTATAAGTGTTACAGCTGGATTTACGAGGTAATCTGTCCCTCGGCATGCCCCTCAGGTTTCGCGACCCACGTCGAAGCCAAGTCGCCCCCTTTAAAGTTCAATCAATAAGACAGTATAAGAGTAGAAAAAGTTCAAAACAAGCAGGGATTTCAGGCTTGGTTTTGCTGTCGCGAGCGCTCCGGGCGGATTTTCCCGCGACGAGGTCCCTCCTTGGGTGGCTTTGCGCTCGGTCTCCGCTGTTCCCGAAGTCCGCAGCTATTTCGTGGGGCCTGGTAGTGGCGGGGGATTACTGGGTATTAAGTTTCGTTTTCAAAAAGATTCTATGTATTCCGTGCCGCCTAAACGAATGGAATCATTCAGGCGTTGTCTTTCAGTGTCGTTCTTTCAGCAGACGTTGCTTTTCTCTCTGCCAATCACGGTCTTTTGCCGCGGCGCGCTTGTCGTGGGTTTGTTTGCCCTTGGCTAAGGCGATTTCCAATTTGGCGCGACCCCGTTTCCAATACATCGCAAGGGGTATCACCGTGTAGCCTTTTCGCTCAACGGCTCCAATGAGGCGGTTCAGCTCGTGGCGGTTGAGCAGGAGTTTGCGGGTGCGTATGGGGTCGGGTTGGATATGAGTGGAGGCGGTTGGTAGCGGTGTGATCAACGCGCCAAATAGCCAGGCCTCGGCGTCTTTAATTAACACGTAACTGTCACTCAGCTGGATACGCCCCGCTCGCAAGCTCTTAACCTCCCAGCCGTCCAAAATAAGTCCCGCTTCAAACCGATCCTCAATGAGATAATCGTGACGCGCCTTCTTGTTGAGGGCAATGGTGTTACCGGATTGTGGCGTTTTTTTCTTCGGTTTTGCCATAGGGGGAAATTTTCGCAACTTTATGTATAATAATAAATTTTATGTTATTGGCTAGCCAAATTTGGGTGTTGGCTGTTTTTCCAGAATCAATCGTTGGAGAGCCGCCCACACGGCCGAGCCCATACATCGCGCCATCGGTGGCGCATTATCCTATAATATTGCGTTTCTGTCTCGACTTAAGGCGCGGAATGCAACGAGCGACTTAGGCTTATTAATTCAATCGGTAACGACGAGGGAGGAGTATGGCGGAGGGGCGACAAAGTATTCATGGCCAGTGGTCATCCCGCTGGGTGTTCGTGCTGGCCGCAACGGGATCCGCTGTGGGCCTCGGCAATATTTGGAAATTCCCTTATATAACCGGCGAAAATGGCGGGGGCGCGTTTGTCATCGTTTATTTGTTGTGTATCGCGCTTATCGGTGTCCCCATAATGATGGCGGAAATTCTAATCGGTCGGCGGGGTCGACAAAGCCCGATTAACACTATGCGCACACTTGCCGTTGAGTCCGGTCGAAGTGCCCATTGGCAACTATTGGGTTGGTCCGGGGTTCTTGCCGGTTTTCTGATCTTGTCTTTTTATAGTGTCATCGCCGGTTGGGCGATGTCCTACGTCGCGCGTAGCGGTTCCGGAGTTTTCGTCGGGCTCGGCGCCGAGCAGATAGACGAAATTTTTAGTGCTTTTTTGGCCGATCCGACGTCGCTGTTCTTTTGGCATACCCTGTTCATGCTGATGACAATGTTCGTGGTCGCTCGTGGCGTGCGTTCGGGATTAGAACAGGCCGTGCGTTTTCTAATGCCATCACTTTTCATCTTGCTTTTATTACTCGTGGGTTACGCCATGAGTACCGACGCCTTCGTCACGGGGCTGGAGTTTTTGTTTACACCTGACTTTAGCAAGATCACGGGCAACGGCGTGCTTGTTGCGATGGGGCATGCTTTTTTCACTTTGAGTCTGGGCATGGGGGCGATAATGATCTACGGCTCCTATTTGCCTCAAAGCGCCTCCATAGCAGGTACAACCTTTACCATCGCGATAGCGGATACCGTGGTCGCGTTGTTGGCGGGGATGGCTATTTTCCCCATTGTGTTCTCCAACGGACTGGAACCCGGCTCCGGTCCAGGGCTGATTTTCCAGACTCTGCCCGTAGCATTTGGGCAGATGCCGGCTGGCGCCGTATTCGGTACGCTTTTCTTTATTTTATTGGTGTTTGCCGCATGGAGTTCGGCGATTTCCCTAATCGAGCCGGCGGTGACGTGGTTGGTGGAAAACCACGGTATGAAGCGCCTGACAGCGTGCCTCGTGTCGGGATTCACCACCTGGTTGTTGGGCGTGGGCACTGTTTTTTCTTTTAATATCTGGTCGGACGCCACCCTATTCGGTAAAACGTTTTTCGATCTGCTGGATTATTTAACCGCTAATATAATGCTGCCGTTGGGAGGATTATTTATCGCGCTGTTTGCCGCGTGGATAATGAAAAGGGATGCGGTGCGCGACGAATTGGGTTTCAAACAGTCTGTGGGATTCCGGATCTGGTATCCGTTAGTGCGCTATGTAACACCGGTGGCGGTTGTCATAGTGTTTCTTAACGCTATAGGTGCAATAGATTTAGGGTAGACAACATGCAGGGGAGGGGATCGTGAACTCCATCAGTAGAACAGCGCTCGTGCCCTATACGGCGCGAGAAATGTTTGCTTTAGTGGACAACGTCGCGGCTTATCGCGATTTCTTACCGTGGTGCAGTGATTCGCAAGAAATGAAACGTGAACAAGACGAAGTGCACGCATCGATAGAGATAAACAAGGGCTCGTTTCGCAAGTCGTTTGCGACATGCAACCGTCTGCAAAAAGACAAAATGATAGAAATGCGCCTGACCAAAGGTCCCTTTAAGCATCTAGAGGGATTTTGGCGTTTTGACCCCCTTGGCGAGGAAGGGTGCAAAGTGTCGTTAGATTTGCAGTTCGAATTTTCAAATCGATTTCTGCAAATGACTGTGGGGCCATTGTTTAACCAAATCGCCAATAGTCTTGTGGATTCCTTTTCTGAACGCGCTAGGCAAATCTATGGACGACGCTAATCGTATTAAAGTTGAAATCGCCTACGCGCGACCGGGCCAGCAAGTGATTTTGGACTTAGAGGTGGACAACGATTCAACCATAGAGGAAGCGATTAAATTATCGGGAATTTTGGAACGGTTTCCGGAGATTGATTTGGCAACCAATAAGGTAGGTGTTTTCGGGAAACTCAGCAAGCTCACTGCCAAACTGCGATCGAAGGATCGCATTGAAATCTACCGCCCGCTTATTGCGGATCCAAAAGAAGTTCGGCGGCAAAGAGCCGCGCAAGGAAAGAAAACTAAAAAAGGTGCCGGCGCAAAGACCGCCGAAGAAAAGGTCTAACTCGCCTCTTCACCGGCACCTCAATCATTCGGGCAGGTCAACGTAGGAAGCTAGCCATGTTCCGTCGCATCGGAGGTCGCGTTGTACCAGCAGGACATGTTCGTTAGCAATCGGTCGCCGATACGCTTTGCGGCCGCGGAAAATAATAATTATCCAAAGATTGCTCCGGATTCTTGCTCAGATTCAAGGCACGGCAACTGGCGCATATTGAAATATGTAACACTTGCCGTCACGCAGAAGCTGAGAGAAAAGACAAGCAAGGTTGGATAATTATTTTTTTCCGTGACCCTCTTAATGCTTTTTCACCCTTCTCGTGACATAAGGGGACGTTCCAATGCGAGAAGAGGGCAAAAACCGACAAAACGCAACCGAACAGAACGTGTTGCGGCGCTTAGCGCTTAAAATACGTTGTTTACGGCTCGCTTTCTCCCGGAGCGGTGACATCGGTGATATAACTAACAACCTTATCGTCTTGAAAGAAAAAGGTAAGCCGCTTTTCTTTCCGTTCGCTGCGTGGTTTTACCAGGGTATAGATATAATCCCAACGATCGTTATTGAAAAGGTCGATTATCAGGGGCGTTCCCATTAGAAACAGCACCTGTTCCTTGGACATTCCGAGTGTTACTTGCTCCCGCATTTCCGGTGTCACGATATTACCTTGTTGTATATCGATGCGATGCACAGAGCATGCGCCAACAAGAAGGCTTGCCATAAGGGTAAAAGAAATGAGAAGCTTTCTCATACGCATTTTTAATTCTGAGTGTAAAATAGGAGGCTAGGTATTTTACATAGAGACAGCTTATTTGGCCACCGACACTTGACGCCTTGGTGCATGTAACGCGTCGTTCTCAGTGGCATAAGTGGGGTTGTATTGGTTGAGCAACTTATTGAATAAAGGTCATTTTAGGTTTTGTCCAACGGGTGGGCTGTCACAAAACGGTGTTAATACTAGCCGCCACGTCGGTTATCGCTACGTGGTGCGTAGCGCCAGGTAGCGCATGACTAATGAATTTGTTTTTTTGAGGTTCGTTTTGAGCACGTTTATTGCGCCAGCTTTGAGGGGGTGAGGTCTTTGGAAAGCCTAGATTTAAAAAAGGCAGGACTTAAGGCAACGATGCCTCGGATCAAGATTCTCCAGATCTTAGAGTCGACCACGTTGAGACACGTAAGCGCCGAAGATGTCTACAAGTGCCTGTTGGACATCGGGGAAGAGGTAGGGTTGGCGACCGTATACCGGGTGCTCACGCAGTTCGAATCTGCCGGATTGGTGACTCGACATAATTTCGAAGGCGGGCACTCATTATTTGAGCTCAATCTAGGCGATCATCATGATCACTTGTTGTGCGTGAAGTGCGGCAGGGTGGACGAGTTTTTAGACGAAACCATCGAGGAGCGGCAGCGACTCGTTGCGCGAGACGCAGGCTACAAAATGACCGATCATACCTTGTGTATCTACGGGATTTGTTCGAAATGCCAAGAGGGATGATAAGGGCTCGCGCAACCGAGTAAGTTAACGAATTAACGCATAAGTGTCCCTAGAATACATCGCTACGATTTTTCTGCTAGATTTTGTAGTAAGGTCAGTTGCGCCGAGCGCGGTTTTTGGGAGCTTGTCTTTACACGTTTGTAGGTGCCGTCGCTCTGCAGCACCCACGCTTGGGTATTGTCGGTCAAATAGGGCATTAGACCTTCATTGATTACGCGCCCCTTCGAGCGCTTGTCTTCAATGGGAAAACAGGCTTCAACACGGCGGAAGAAGTTACGATCCATCCAATCGGCGCTGCTACAGAAGACCTGTTCATCGCCGTCATTGTAAAAATAGAAAATACGAGTATGTTCGAGGAACCGCCCGACAATGGAACGCACTTGGATGTTTTCCGAAACCTTAGGCACACCAGGGCGAAGGCAACATACGCCTCGGATGATGAGCTCGATTTTTACCCCAGCCCGCGATGCTTCATACAGGGCTTGTATGATCTGTGGTTCCACCAATGCATTCATTTTCGCAATAATGCGCGCGGGTTTGCCGTCGTTGGCGAAGGCGATCTCCCGTTGTATAAACTCAAGAGCGGTTTTATGTAGGGTAAAAGGCGACTGAAGTAATTTCTTCAACTTGGTTGCGCGCCCTAAGCCCGTAAGCTGTTGAAAAATCTTGTGTACGTCATCGCCGATTTCTTTATTGCAGGTGAGCAGCCCGTAGTCGGTATAAAGGCGGGCGGTTCTCGCATGATAATTACCTGTCCCTAGATGAACATAACGGCGCAGTTTACGGCCTTCGCGGCGAACGACCAATACCATTTTGGCGTGGGTTTTGTAGCCCACTACGCCGTAAACGACGTGGGCTCCGACGCGTTGTAGCTGGTTAGCCAACTCGATGTTGGCTTCTTCATCGAAGCGAGCGCGTAGCTCGATAACGACGGTCACTTCTTTACCGGCTCGAGCCGCGTCAATCAGTGCTTTTACAATAGCGGAGTCGGGCCCCGTACGATATAGCGTTTGTTTTACGGCCAGCACATGCGGGTCATTGGCCGCTTGACGAACAAGCTCGACAATTGGAACAAACGACTCGAAGGGGTGCATCAATAACACGTCGCCGTTACGGATGATTTCGAAGATATCTCTATTGCTGTCAAATCGGCTTGGAAAACTTGGCGAAAATGCGCCGTACTTAAGTTCCGGTCGGTCGACTAACTCGCTAATGGCCACGAGTCGATTGAGATTGACTAGCCCATTAACTTGGTAAAGGTCATCGGTCGTTAGGTGGAAGTGGCGGAGCAAAAATTGAGCGATGTCCATCGGACAATTGTCCGCGACTTCCAGGCGCACGGCGTCGCCATAACGGCGTGAACTCAGCTCGCCTTCCACGGCGCGAAGTAAGTCGTCGACTTCCTCGGGATCGACGAAAAGCTCGCTGTTTCGAGTCACGCGGAATTGGTAACACCCTGTGGCCTTCATACCGGGAAAGAGGTCGCCGACGTGAGCGTGAATGACGGATGACAATAAGACAAAACCGTCCCAGCCTCGCGAATATTCCTTCGGCAAACGAATAACACGGGGTAACGAACGTGGCGCTTGGACAACGGCGAGACCGCTGTCACGTCCGAATGCGTCCTTCCCCTCTAGCGATACGATAAAATTCAGGCTCTTATTCAATATCCTTGGAAATGGGTGAGCGGGATCCAGGCCCATGGGCGTCAGCACCGGCAGTAACTCAGTGCTGAAAAATCGTTTTATCCAAGCCGCTTGTTTCTCGTTCCAATGGGTACGGCGTATTATGCGGATTCTCTCTTTTGCCAAGTCTGGAATTAGAACATCACTCAATGCGCGGTATTGATTCCCGACCAGTTCGTGCGCGGCGGCACTGACGCGTTTGAGCAGGTCCTGGGAGCTAAGATTGTCCGGACCTGACTGAGTTGAACCATAAGTGACTTGTTCCTTGAGCCCGGCAACGCGGATTTCGAAGAATTCGTCGAGGTTGGTGCTGGAAATTCCTAAGAACCGAAGCCGTTCCAGCAGCGGTGTCGCCTCATCCAGGGCTTGTTCCAGAACCCTCCGATTAAACTCCAACAGGCTGAGCTCTCGGTTGATATACAAATCGGGATGCTTTAAATCAATAGGCGCTTCGTCAAGGGTTGGCGCTTGTTCTTGCATTATGTTATTCGAGCCTAAACGGATGAGTTCAAATGGCGGAATTAAGCATAATGCATAGTCGAGCGACTTTTTTCAAGGTTGTTGGGGCGACAGAATAGGCAGCTCTGCGATTACTTCGCTGATTTCACAATAGTGTTCCTTATTCTAGCTATACGGTTTGACCGGGCGCTTGGCGTCATGTATTCGAACTTAGGGCTCGCGTCGAAATTAATTCACATTTTGGGCGATGTAGGTAAGGAGCGAGAGCACGCCTGTTCGCCGGCCGCGCGGCGTCGCCGTACCGCCCCGGCAATCTCTCTCAAAAGGGTCACGCTGTCATCCCAACCTATGCACGCGTCCGTGATGCTTTGTCCGTAAGTTAGCGATTTGCCTGGAACGACATCTTGTCGTCCCTCTACTAAATGACTTTCAATCATTAATCCGATAATGCGGTGGTCACCTTCTGCGACTTGGGTTGCCACATTATGACCGACTTCCAGTTGCCGTAGGTATTGCTTTTGGCTGTTCGCATGGCTTAGGTCAATCATGATGCGTGCTGGCTGCTGAGCGGCTTCCAGGTCCGTGGCTACGCGTTCGACGCTTACTTTGTCATAATTCGGCGTCTTACCTCCCCGCAGGATTATGTGCGTATCCTCGTTTCCGCTGGTGGAATAGATCGCAGAATGTCCTGTTTTCGTGAGCGATAAGAAGTGGTGAGGCTGTGAGGAAGCGCGAATGGCATCAATGGCATTCTTGAACGTGCCGTCAGTACTGTTCTTAAAGCCCACTGGACAGGATAATCCAGAGGCAAGTTCCCGGTGTACCTGGCTCTCGGTCGTGCGCGCGCCTATCGCACCCCAGCTAATTAGGTCCGAGACATATTGAGGCGTCACGATGTCCAAGTACTCGGTCGCCGCCGGGACGCCCCTCTCGTTTAAATCACGCAACAATTCACGGGCAAGCCGAAGGCCCTTGTTGATTTCGTAACTATCGTCGAGATTGGGGTCGTTGATGAGGCCTTTCCAACCCACGGTCGTACGCGGTTTCTCAAAATAGACGCGCATAACAATGAGCAAGTCGTTCTCTAACTCGTCGCGGATGACTTTCAAACGTGACGCGTAGTCGCGCGCTGCTTTCGGGTCATGAATTGAACAGGGGCCGACGATGAGCAGAAGCCTGTTATCTTGTCCGCAAAGAATGTTATGAATTTCTTGCCGCGTACTATGCACCATATCAGCCGCCGCTCTAGTAATGGGAAATTCCGAGCGTATCCGCTCCGGTGAGGCCACTTCCTTAATTGATTTGATGCGTATATCGTCAGTTTTGTAAGGTATAGACATGACTGATAACTGATAGCATGTTGGTTGTGCGAACTCGCTGCAACGGGAGTACGCTATTGTTAACGTCCCGCTACGTCTCTCGCATTAGTGATCAATATCGATAACCCGATATTGTCGACGGATTTAAACTCGGTTGTTCCGTGGCTTCCAAGGCGTCTGTCTCGATCGGAAGTGGTTATGGCTGTTGTCACCATCCCAAAGATTAGTCATTAATCGAAACGAACGCTTGATACTCATCGCGCGTAACATTAAGGAAATACCCACAATATGGACAAGCGGGAGAAGGTACTATGAGATCGCGCTAAAATCCAGTGGTAGAGCGCATCCCCGTTATCGGTGAGTGCCGATTTTTATCCGAAACGGGCATCTGCGGCGTATAAAATAATATTTTTTAACAAAGGCTTATGAGTGTTTTGGTGTTTTTTACGAGCATTATTTCAGTAAAAACGCTTTTGAACAGGTGAGCCGATATAGGGGCCGGTTCCAACAACCAGGCCCTGAGAACTCGGCTATTCCCCTGCCTTGTCGTTTCCCGTTTCGCTTCTAGCGATTAATGGAAGAGCCAATCTAACTCCGCGACGCTGCGCCGAGGTCACATTAATTCGTAGCCCGTATCTAGCCCAGCGGAATCCGGTGGATTGTAACGTGTTCCCGGGTTCCGCAAGCTCCACCCAGGCTACATTGATACGGTTTTTGATTGG
Organism: uncultured Chromatiaceae bacterium; assembly: GCA_945787615.1. GTDB lineage: Bacteria > Pseudomonadota > Gammaproteobacteria > JAADHS01 > JAADHS01 > CALZJI01. Next base: position 9,654 of record CALZJI010000574.1, read on the forward strand.
CACGGATAGCGCGACCGCGGTGTGTCGAGGGTCACGGAAAAAAATAATTATCCAACCTTGCTTGTCTTTTCGCTCAGCTTCTGCGTTACGGCAATTGTTGCATATACCAATATGCGCCACTTACCGCGCCTTGAATCTGAGCAAGAATCCGGCGTAATCTTTGGACAATTATTATTTTCCGCGACCCCGTGAGGGGGCAGCGGCTCGTGCCGCTGCCCCGCGCGCGTTTAGCCTGAGAAGTTTTGGGCGACGTAATCCCAGTTTACGAGATTCCAAAATGATTCGACGTATTTGGGACGCGCATTGCGGTAGTCAATGTAATAGGCATGTTCCCATACGTCACACGTTAATAATGCTTTTTGTCCAGAGGTCATAGGCGTCCCAGCGTTACTGGTACTAACCAGGTCTAACGTACCGTCTTGTTTTTTGACCAGCCACCCCCATCCGGATCCGAATGTGGTAATTGCAGTTTGGCTGAACTTTTGTTTGAACTCGTCGAAGGAGCCAAACGCGTTCTTAATGGCATCGGCCAAGGCGCCGTTGGGTTCGCCGCCCCCGTTGGGGCTTAGGCAATTCCAATAAAAGGTGTGATTCCAAACCTGAGCCGCGTTGTTAAAGAGTCCCCCCGACGATTTCATGATGATCTCTTCAAGAGAGGCGCTTTCAAACTCAGTGCCCTGAATCAGGTTGTTGAGATTGGTGACGTAAGTTTGATGATGCTTACCATAGTGGTATTCCAATGTCTCTGCAGAAATATGGGGTTCAAGCGCGTTTTTTTCATAGGGGAGTGCCGGAAGTTGATGAGCCACGTTTTTCTCCTTTTCTCTGTATTCTTGGTTTTCTTAGGGTGTTGAAAATTCGTCGACTTAACCTATGGCGGTTGTGCGCTTTCCGCAGACCTTTTTGTTCATCCCGACGCTGCATTGCCGTAACTGTCAGGACGATCGTGATTAATCCAGAGCCTATGAGGAGAGTTCATCCGCCAAAATATTAACCCGTTACAAAATCTAAGCTGACTCCCATCGCTAACAAACTATTCCGCGACAAGCTTGACTGTCATCGGTCGTAGCTACGACTTTGGAAAAGTCTACGAGGAAGGTACCTAAACGTAACCAAGGGACTTGGTTAAGCTATCAGCCCAAAAGTTGAGATTTAGTCTAATTCACTCGAGCAACGGAATGCAAGATTCGCTTTTCCATATTTTAATAAACATAAACCGACTGTATAACGAAATGTGGTTTTGTTAGACTTCCGCTCATGGATGCCATTTCGTTAACGATCTTTTCAAGCCGGATTGCCGCGGTATGCGACGAAATGGGCGCCGTTTTACAACGAGCGGCGTTGTCGCCCAACATTAAAGACCGGCTCGATTTCTCTTGCGCGGTTTTTGATCCAGATGGACATCTGTGCGCACAAGCCGCCCATATCCCCGTTCACTTAGGCAGTATGGCTTATGCAATGGCCGATATCGTTGAGTGTGTATCATGGAATCGGGGGGATATGTTGATTGTCAATGATCCCTTTCTTGGCGGAACACATCTTCCCGACGTTACGCTGATTGCGCCAGCATTCGTTGATAATGACTTAATCGGGTTCGTCGCAAATCGCGCACACCACGCCGATATCGGCGCCAACACTCCCGGTTCCATGCCGCTTTCTTGTTCCCTGGAGGAAGAGGGAATCGTTATACCGCCTTCTTTATTGTTGCGTAGAGGCGCCCTAGACGAGGCGTTGTTGAATTCTGTCACTGGCGCCATTGGCAATCCCGAAACGGGGCGAGGGGATTTTTCCGCGCAAATTAGCGCTAATCGAGCGGGTGTCGCGAGGCTGGGTGAATTGGTCGGGAAAATTGGTGCGGATCGATACTGGGCCGGGCTGGTGGCGTTGAACGACTATGGGGAGCGCCTGGCGCTGAGTGCGCTCAGAACGATTCCTGATGGCTCGTACCGGTTCAGCGACAAGATGGACGACGACGGGCAGGGAAATACCGAGATTGCGATTGCAGCGGCGATTGACGTTGCGCAAGGAAAGGTGCACGTTGACTTCGCGGGTACGGCACCCCAAACCCGTGGGAACATAAACTGTCCGTTGTCGGTTGCCGCGGCGGCCGTTTACTATGTGTTTCGCTGTTTAATGCCTGATCAAACACCGGCGTGCGCGGGGAGCTTTCGATCCGTCACACTCGCTGCACCCGAGGGTTCGTTGCTCAATGCGCGGCGCCCAGCCGCAGTGGCCGCGGGAAACGTCGAAACCAGTCAGCGAATCGTTGATGTGGTGATCGGGGCCTTGGCGCAGGCTATTCCTGAGCAAATGCCGGCCGCCAGTCATGGCAGTATGAACAACGTGGCCATGGGGGCAAGAACCAAGGACCACGTTTGGGATTATTACGAGACCATCGGCGGTGGAATGGGGGCGGGCGCAACGGGCGGGGGCTTACATGGGATTCAAACCCACATGACCAATACGCTGAACACGCCCATTGAGAGTTTAGAAATGCATTATCCCCTTCGAGTGCGTCGTTACGCTCTTCGCCGCCAGTCGGGTGGTCAGGGGCAGCGAAATGGCGGGGACGGGCTTATTAGGGAATTTGAAATGTTGGACGACACAACGATAACGCTTCTGACCGAGCGCCGTTCCACTACGCCCTGGGGATTAAATGGTGGACAGCCCGGCGCGGTAGGCGAGAACCTGCTCGACGGGAAGGCACTGTCCTCCAAAGTTACGCTACACGCTAAGCGAGGACAAAGGTTGACACTTAAAACCCCCGGCGGTGGCGGATGGGGACGCCAGAAATCTTAGGGATAATCCGCATTTCTCATCAGAT
>CALZJI010000575.1 GCA_945787615.1 uncultured Chromatiaceae bacterium
GCGTACGGATACACATTGACCCAGATAGGTCAGTACCGAATGGCACTTACTTAAGCCAAAATGTAGGGTGGGTTAGCGTCTTTTTGCGTAACCCACCAAGCGTTACATAGCAACTCAACCTGTTTTTTATGAGTGCCTAACGGCACGACTGGTGGGTTACGGCGCAAAAAGACGTGCCTCGGTAATAGCTCCATGCATTACCCTAGCTCCTGCATCCATGCAGTCGTAACCCACCCTACATCGAGTATAGAATCGCTTAAGTAAGTGCCATTCAGGTCAGTACTTTGGCAGAACTCCAAACAGACCACTCGATTTCCCCAAAAAGAGTCACTAATGTATTGATAAAGCGATAATTACGGCTATACTTATGATTTGATGCGAAATCTTA
>CALZJI010000576.1 GCA_945787615.1 uncultured Chromatiaceae bacterium
AAACACGTGATACACCCTGCAGCTTCATCGCGTTTCGTTAACCTGGATTCGGCAAACACTGCGCAGAGAGTGGGTCCGCTTTATTGAGCAGCGGTGGGTCTGTTTTTCTTAGCGTTGAGGCCTACTGAAATTATGACGGACACCACCGGCACCAGCGACATGGTTTTCGGTCTGTTTTGGTTGCTCGGATATCAATTCTCACCTAGGCTGGCGGATGCTGGTGAAGCTGTATTTTGACGAATAGATAAAAGCGCAGATTATGGCGCGCTCAATGATTTGGCTCGTGGCTGCGCAAATACTCACCGGGCAGCGCAACATTGGGATGATATGTTGCGGATCGCCGGTTCACTGAAACTGGGAACCGTGCGAGCGTCGGAGCTCATTCGCTCATTGTTAAAAAGTGAGCGACCTTCTAGCCTGGCCCAAGCCATTATCGAAGTGGGTCGGATCAACAAGACATTGCACCTGCTAAATTACATCGATGATGAGGACTACCGTCGTCGCATATTGACGCAACTGAATCGCGGCGAAGGCCGGCATAGTGTTGCCAGATCAATTTGTTATGGTCAGCGAGGCGAAATTCGTAAGCGCTATCGAGAAGGCCAGGAAGATCAGCTTGGCGCGTTAGGGCTCGTGACCAATGCAGTCGTTTTATGGAATACCATGTACATGCAGGCCGCGCTAGCTCATTTACAGGAGCAGTCAGTGGAAATCAGAGAAGAAGATGAAGCCAGGCTATCGCCCCTCGTGCACGGGCATTTTAACGTGCTTGGTCGTTACTCTTTTACTTTGACTGAGCAGGTTACGAAAGGGCATCTCAGGCCACTGAACCAACCATGGGGAGACATGAACGTTCCTTAGGGCTCGCGTCATGATTAATTCACATTTTGGGCGTTGAGGCGCTCGCCTGGCAAGGCGTAAAAACGCTGGAATATAAGTATCTTTCAAGTTTTTGCAACGCGGCCAGGCGAGATGGATCGATGTCCAAAATGTGAATTAATTTTGACGCGAGCCCTTAGCGTACGTTTTCGTACCGTTGGACTTCAAACCCCCTTATAAACCGTATGGCTGCCATAACGATATTCCATCCCTTGCCACCTCCAACAGTGCCAACGGCCAGTATCGCAGATAAATCTGACCGCCTGAAGGCGGTGGTTTTAACCTTCAATCGGG
>CALZJI010000577.1 GCA_945787615.1 uncultured Chromatiaceae bacterium
CATTTCGTGGCAAGGCGAAATGACGAGTAATAGCCGGACTATTGCGAGGAGTTTCAACGCAGACATGGAATGAAGAGGGCGTGCTATTGACACCTAAATCTCAAACGCCACGGGTATATATACGCAGCCACGTGCGGCTATTTTAAACTCTAAATTGATAGACTTTTGGAACAACCCGGCCTCGTCGAGCGTACCTAGCCTCGATACGGTGCGCGGTTGCCGCCGGCGGTTAGTCCGCTGCGCGGCATCGTAAACCGTTCGGCGGTATAATGCTTCGACGTCGTTTTTGCAAACGCCAACAAAGGGCTAAATTCCCATGCGAATTAGAACTCCTCATACGAAAGCTTTCCGACACCGGACCCAAAGGCATCGTCGAATTCGATCGATGTGGTTGGCACCGCTGGCATTAGGGTTGGTTGCGCTGGACGCGCATGCCCACAAATTAAACATGTTCGCATATGTTGAGGGCAACAAGGTGTTTGTGGAAGGCTATTTTGCTGACGGGAAAAAGGCCCGCAATAGCGACGTGAAGGTGTTCGGGCCGAGTCGCGACATCCTGTTAGAAGGCACCACAAATGATCAGGGCGAGTTTAGTTTCGTTTCTCCCGCCCAAAGTGATTTACGCATTCTGATCAACGCCGGAATGGGACATGTTACGGAATACACAGTTGCCGCGACCGAGCTAACGGGAGTCGCCAAAACCGGCGCGAAGCCTCGAGTGACCAATGACCCGAAGGGCAGTGAGGCGTCTGCCGATGCAGCCATGAACACGGCCGCGTTAGAACAGCTCGTGCAAACATCGGTGGCTGAGGCCATGAAACCCCTTGCCAGGGAAATTTCCGAATTAAAAAGTAAAACATCCCTCTCGGACATTATCGGGGGCGTTGGCTATATATTTGGTTTTATTGGTCTTTTTGCCTACTTGAAGACTCGAAAAGAACAATAAACACAATAAACACAATAAACACGTAACGGCCGTCCGTTTCCAACCGAACACGTAGCATCGAAAAATCTTTCGTGCTACCATGTTCTACACATTGCGCTCATAGCAGATAACCACAGGCCGGTTTCCATCAGGCCGCCAACGATAGCAATCCAGAATAATACTAAAGGCGAGGCACCGCTGACCGACTAAGCATCTAGCGCGGGTGATTCGTTGAATCCCACGCTGAAATGGGGTGAAAAGATGGCATAGGGATGAGCTGCTACAGCTGATCAACTATACGATTGAATTAATTAGCAAATTTGTAAAGATTGTTTTTACTTTGCGCTAGAAAAACGCCGGGACAGCTGTTTTTCGACCTAACGACAAGAAATTTGGAGTGAGTTGTACGCCATGCATGTTGCCGACGGAATTCTCTCAGGTCCGGTCCTCGCGGCGGGCTTTGCAGGAACGGTAGCCGTCGCGGCGGTGACGCTGCGCAAAGTCGATTTGGAGGACATACCGAAGATTTCAGTGGTAACATCCGCTTTTTTCGTCGCCTCACTGATCCACATCCCGATCGGCCCAAGCAGCATTCATCTCATATTAAACGGATTGGTGGGCGTAATCCTGGGCGTACGGGCGTTTCCCGCGATATTATTGGGCCTCGTATTACAGGCTATTCTGTTCGGCCACGGCGGCGTTAGCGTCATTGGTGTGAACGCGCTGATGTTGGGCGGCGGCGCCTTATGCGCCTACGGCGTGTGGCGATTACGCAGTCGTTATACCTTTCCCCAGCGAGAAGTGGTATTCGGCTCCCTCGCCGGGGCAACGGGTATTATCTCATCCGGCTTCGTGTTAGCCCTCGCGCTAGTGACAACCGGTGAGGCGTTTTGGGTCATGGCCGGTTTCACGTTCGTCTACCATATCCCGCTCATGCTTATTGAAGGCGCCGTGGCCGGTGCATGCATTGGCTTCCTCATGCGGGTGAAACCGGAAATTTTGGCCGATAACAACGTAGTCAGCAAAACCGCGCCTGCTGACAATACGCCTTAGTTTATACTGACATGCTTCAGATGGTACATCCAGAAGCAGTCAAGCAAACAGCATCCAGACCTACTTATGGCACTTGACATCGATCGCTTTGCCCACTTGGAATCCGCGCTACAGCGCTGGGACCCTCGCATAAAGATTTTGTCGTTGGGGCTTTTCATTTTGGCGGTAGCGCTGTTGAAAACGCTACCCCTGGCGCTGGCCGCGCTTATCACCGCCCTTTTTTTACTTAAACTTGCGCGCATGCCTGTCCACTTCGTCGCTCACGGAGTTCAATGGGTCATTATATTTCTGGTGCCTTTTTTCATCATAATGCCAATGACTTATCCGGGTGAAGCTGATATCCGTATGTTAGGCTTACCGTTCGCGTGGGAAGGTTTTAGGCTTGCCACCTTGATCGTATTAAAAGCGATTGCGATTGTGTTAACCGCTTACGCCATTTTTGGCACCAGCCGTTTCGATGTCGCGATGATCGCGCTGCAACGACTAAAGTGTCCAAAAGTCTTTGTCCAGATGCTGCTGTTCACATACCGTTACATCTTCGTTCTTATCGCGGAAATGAAACGCATGGACACGGCCATGAAAGCGCGTGGTCTCGTTAAAAGACCCAATCTCGAAACGTTGAAGGTGATGGGAAACTTTGTCGGCACACTGTTAGTGCGCAGTTTCGAGCGAACGGAACGAATTTACAAGGCCATGCTGTCCAAAGGCTACCAAGGGGAATTTCACACCCTCGTCACGTTTAACGCCGAACAACGCGACTTTGTTAAGGCAGGGGCCGCTCTCGCCGTTGCCCTCGTATTGTTTGCTAGCGACAACTGGGGCCTGTTTTCGGTCGCCGAGCACGGCTGGTTTTGAGATTCTCTCGCTCCCGCCTTCGAGCGCGGATTTGGCTTAAGCAACGTTTACGGTTTTAATCACTATGGCTAATGACAAAGCAATTCACGTCGACAACGCTCACTTTACCTATCCCGATGGACACGAGGTGCTAAAAGGGCTCTCCTGCGAAATTGGTTACGGCGAAAAGGTCGCCTTGATTGGCCCTAATGGAGCGGGCAAATCCACGTTTATGAGCCTACTTAACGGTGTTAGCCTTGCCTCCTCGGGCGAGGTTACGGTCAGCGGGATGAAAGTAACCAAAAACAACTTGGTGGATATTCGACGCAAAGTCGGTATCGTCTTTCAGGATCCCGACGATCAACTGTTCTGCCCGACAGTGTTTGACGACGTTGCTTTCGGCCCCCTAAACCTCGGCCTGCCACGCGAGGAAATTGAACACCGCGTTGCCGATTCTTTGTCTCTCGTAGGGCTAAGTGGATTCGAGGAGCGTTCGTCGTTTCATTTATCCTTTGGTGAACGCAAGCGTCTTGCCTTGGCGACAGTTTTATCTTACCAACCGGATATCCTGGTTTTCGATGAACCCTCCACCAACATGGATCCCCTTAACCGGCGAAAGCTGATCCAGTGGCTACAGCAATCGGAAAAAACAATCCTCCTCTGTACCCATGACTTGGATATCGCCCTTGACGTGTGCACCCGTTGCCTGGTGCTGTCAGACGGTCAGTTCGTCGCCGATGGACCCGCGTCGGAGATACTCTACAATCGCGACTTTTTAGAGGAAAACAACCTCGAGCTACCGCTGGCATTAATGACCCACGAGTTATTGCATGACAAACTCAGTACAGGGCAAATGGACGCCGAACATCGGCGTATTATTTCATCGTTTCTCCATGCCCATCGCCACGTCCACGGACCCGACGGTCACGAACATGTTCATATCCACTTCCACCCCCACAACCACGACCATCTGCACGAGCAAGTTGAGCCGGAACACACTCATGAACCGGAGAGGTCCACCGAGCACGAACATTTCCACGAACATCATTTTCTCCAACATTCTCACGAGCATAACGACGATGACCGTTCTCCGGAACAACGGCATACTCACGATAATGAACACGTGCATAACCACACTCACGTTCATGAGGACAAAAAATAACAGGAAAAACTTTTTGTTTTTTAGCATCTTGACCGCTCTCGCATATCCCTATGCTTCGCGGCACCTGGGCGTCCTGCCCAATGGCCGCTCTCGCACATCCCTGTGCTTCGCGGCACCTGGGCGTCCTGCCCAATGGCCGCTCTCGCACATCCCTGTGCTTCGCGGCACCTGGGCGTCCTGCCCAATGGCCGCTCTCGGTCTCTGTTCCAGACTCGACTCTACCGCCTACTTCCCTGTAGGCGTCGCTACGATTTAACTGGTTAATTTAGGTTAAACAGCATTGTCTTACGAAAAGAAGTCGCGCGGCTTTTTCCGCAGAAGAAGGCATGTGTAGTCCTGCTAGGCTCGCTATCACTTAACGCGTAATGTTTTCCGCTCTCTGTGGAGTAGATTTCTTGAGTTAGAATATAACGATGAGATCAAGCATTCGGGCATATATACCCGTGGCGTTTGAGATTTAGGTGTTAAGAGTGCGTCATATTCATTTCGTGGCAAGGCGAAATGACGAGTAATAGCCGGACTATTGCGAGGAGTTTCAACGCAGACATGGAA
>CALZJI010000578.1 GCA_945787615.1 uncultured Chromatiaceae bacterium
CCTACATCCATGTAGGCAAGGCGTAAAAACGCCGGAATATAAATATCTTTCAAGTTTTTGCAACGCCGCCAGGCGAGACGGATCGATGTCCAAAATGTGAATTAATTTTGACGCGAGCCCTAAGCGGCAGGTCAACATAAAATGTCGTTCCTTTCCCCTCCTCTGTCTCAAAAGAGATCTGGCCATCGTGTCTTTCGACAATGGCCTTGGCTATACTGAGGCCCAGTCCAGTCCCTCGGACCTTGCGCGTGTCGCTGGCATCCCATTGGGTGAAGCGGTCGAAGATCTTGGCTTGAAAAGCCTCTGGGATACCCGCCCCGCGATCGCTGACGCTGATACGCACACCCCCGTCACGCAAAGACGCGGCAATGCTCACCAGTGAGTCTTCTGGAGAGAACTTGGCGGCGTTGGATAACAGGTTACTCATCACCTGCATCAGCCGGTCTGGGTCTGCAAGAACATAGGCGTCCCTGACCGAGTCAGTGATCTCAAAACGGACCTGGTATTGCATGCCATAAGCCTGATTATTTTCAACCGACTGCTGCAAGAACCCCGTCACGTCCAGCGTTTGGAGATGGAAGCTCATCTTACCCGTGGCGAGTTTATCAATATCGAGCAAGTCATTGATCAGCATCAACATCTGCTCGACGTTACGGTTGGCGATATCGATAAGTGGCACCATTTTCTCGGGCAAAGGTCCCATCCCGCC
>CALZJI010000579.1 GCA_945787615.1 uncultured Chromatiaceae bacterium
TAAGTACCAACGCGGTAAATCCCATCTCGGCAACTGACCACGGAAGTACGGCGTGCCCAAAAGAAATGACGACGACGATTCGTTATCAATGAGGACAAGGTCTCCTTCTACTGAAACTTTATGGTCCGGTAACTGCAAATCGGCGGCGGCCCTCGCGAGCGAGTCTCCGTGACGAGCGGCCAGCATGACCACGCTCCGGGCGTCGCTCAGGGGAGACTCGAACCCCAGAAGTAAGGCGATCTGATCTCCCGCGTTAGCCAGTATTCGCTGTGCTTCATTGGCTTCCGCTCGTATGTCGCGACCGTCAAGGAAAGCGAGGCCGCGCCTAAGGGTCACACTAAGCTGGTCGAGTGCACCGAGGTCCGTGCTATTCGTATAGTCGACAATAGCTTGTAACGGTAGTTTCGCCCCCCATTTCTTAAACAAGGCTTGCTCTTGGAGGGTGCCGAGAACAAGTAAATCCTTATCGCTATACTTCTCGACCTGTTCCGGCTTGATAATCGTTACCGCGAGAGCGGGGTAGCCGGTCGCGGCCCCAAACCCGCTCAATAGCGTTAGTAAACTTTCTACTACGCTATTGTCCTCGTCTTGAGGCAAAACAATAGCCGTCTCGCTTAGATCGGCTAAACGCGTAAAGGGAAAACCGCTTTTGGCGAAGCTCGATAGATCGGGTAATACAGCGAAATGAGGGAGCTGCGAGAAATCCAACGTCGATTGCGGATCTATCGCGGCGCGCACATCATTAAACAGAGATCGATCGGCGCTCTCGTGCGTTTGGAAGTTGAAATAGAACTCGATCTGATTGTCTCGGTAGAAGTTCTCCACGGGTA
>CALZJI010000580.1 GCA_945787615.1 uncultured Chromatiaceae bacterium
ACCAGTCAGGGGTGCCTGCGTGTGTATTATTGACGAAAGCCGATAAGTTAAAAAGGGGGCCGGCTAGCGCCGTGATGCATCAGGTTAAGTCAATCCTACAAGAAGACTACAGTGAATTGACACCGCGAACGGGTGGCGGTAAACAGTCGTTTAGTGTCCATTTGTTCTCGGCATTAAAAAAACAGGGCGTTGACGCGGTTCATCGCCAGCTTGACGCGTGGCTGCAGGTTGGAGAATGAGCACGAGGCCACGTGCACGTGTATTTTCAGTCAACGAAAAGACTTACATAGCGCAGGGATGTTCTCCAAAAAGCCCACTAAAAAAAACAAATTAACCTTCCGTTATTCAATAAATTGTAAGACCAAGTCTGCCATAGGCCCTTTTTTTTAAATTTCTTTGAACTTTTCTGGAGTAAGTCTATCTTAATAACTGAGCACAGCAAATTGTGCT
>CALZJI010000581.1 GCA_945787615.1 uncultured Chromatiaceae bacterium
ATGAACCGACCGAAAGCTTCGATCCGGTTTACATGAAAAAACTCCTGGACCGTGGCTATCAGATGGCCCTGGAGAGTTATCCGTGGGAAAAGGCACCGCCGGGTTTCATCCTTGCACCCTGATGCATATGCCGGGCGGATTCCGGACATGGGTATATGAAAGGTTTGGCACTTACAGCCGCCCGATGCAAAGTCGACATCCACGGCGCCCTCGTTTATCGCAATGTTTCGAGCAGGTATTAGACCGCTATGAACAAAGAAACCCTACGACAGCCCGGTGCGTACCGAACCAGGCGTCTCGCTACTGTTGTAATGACACGGCTTGCCACC
>CALZJI010000582.1 GCA_945787615.1 uncultured Chromatiaceae bacterium
ATATCCTTTAAGTTCGCCAGGTGCGCTTGACCTTTTTCCTGCCGACGGGCGGGATCAATCTTTTCGCCATGCCCCTCCCATACAAGGTCCTCATCTGGAAGTTCTTCTAGAAAACGACTGGGTGCGCATTCGGTTTTTTCCCCCTGTTGCTTTCGTCGCGCTGCAAGAGTAAAGGTAAGCGATTTTTGCGCGCGCGTAATACCGACATAAGCGAGCCGACGCTCTTCTTGCACTGTTTCTTCTTCGATGCTCGTTCGGTGGGGTAGCAGTTCTTCTTCCATGCCCACCATGAATACGTGACTAAACTCCAGACCTTTTGCCGCATGAAACGTCATTAAGTGAACACGGTCGTCCGCTCGTTCATCTTCACCCCGTTCCAGGATATCCATAAGCGATAGGTGAGCGACTAGCTCCGCGAGAGTTTTCTCCGTTAACTCTTTATCGCGAATTCGCTGCATCCACTCGACCAGTTCATGGACGTTATTAATTCGTCGCTCCGCGGCTCTCTCTGTTGTAGCATTATCCCGCAACCATAGCTCGTAGTCTGTGGTATCGATCAGTTGTCTAATCACCGCAATCGGGTCACCCCGGTGCGCGTTATCACTTACGCCGACCAGCCACTCACCAAATTGTGTTATGCGGGAATACGCTCGAGATGAAAGCCGTTGTTGTAACCCCAACTCGAAACACGCTGAAAATAGGCTGATGCCACGCTCGCCGGCGTAAGCGGCCAACTTTTCAATGGTAGATGCACCGATTTCACGTCGCGGAGTATTGATGATCCGAAGAAACGCTGCATCGTCGTCGTTGTTTACAAGTAAGCGAAGATACGCCATGAGATCTTTAATCTCGGTATGAGAAAAAAATGATGTGCCGCCGCTAAGGTAATAGGGTACGTTATGCTCGCGAAGCTTACGTTCAAACAATCGTGCCTGGTGATTGCCCCGATATAGGATGGCATAATCACGGAATGCGGTGCGGTGCTTAAAACGATGACTAATCAATTCCGAAACGACTTGTTCTGCTTCATGCTCTTCGTCACGGGTGCGAATCACTCGCAAGGGATCACCGTATCCCAACTCGCTCCAAAGGGTTTTGTCGAACACTTTGTCGTTGTTAGCAATAAGTTGATTTGCCGCTTTTAAAATACGCCCGGCTGAGCGGTAGTTCTGCTCAAGCTTTATCACCCTTAGGTTTAGAAAGTCTTGCTTCAACTGATTCATATTCTCGGGTCGCGCTCCGCGCCAAGCGTATATGGACTGGTCATCGTCGCCTACAACAGTCAACGCGCGGCGCGTCCCCGCTAGCAATTTAACGAGGTGGTATTGACTAGAGTTTGTATCTTGATATTCGTCGACCAAAAGATAACGTGTACGGTTCTGCCACTTATCCAATATTCGACTGTTGGTTGTGAACAGTTTAACGGGGAGATAGATTAAATCATCAAAATCGACAGCATTGTAGACACGCAGATGCCGTTGGTATTTGGAATAGATTAATGCCGCGGCATTGGTAGCCGGATCGTCGCTGTCACGTAGCGCTTCCTCCTCAGTGACGAGGGCGCCTTTCCATTGCGATATTTGCCATTGAACGCGCTTCGCCATCCCGCCGTCATCAGCATAATCCGTACGCATCAATTCCTTGATCAAAGATGCGCTGTCTTCAGCGTCAAAGATCGAGAAACCGGGCTTATAACCAAGCGGCTGTGCTTCTTGTCGTACGATCTTTAAGCCGAGCGTGTGAAAAGTCGATACATGCAAGCCCCGCGTATTTTTGCTCCCCAACAAGCTTACAACCCGCTCTTTCATCTCGCGCGCGGCTTTGTTAGTGAACGTAACAGCAATGATGTGACGGGGTGAAATACCACACTCGTTTATTAAGTAGGCGATCTTATGGGTGATAACGCGCGTTTTTCCGCTGCCGGCGCCCGCTAACACGAGCAATGGCCCATCGAGGTAGCGTACCGCCGCACGCTGGCGTTGATTAAGATTCATAAGACCTGGAATACCACTCTGAAGACTTAAGTTAAGGACATCAATGTTTGCCTTAACGTTGCATAAAATTTGGTCCAAGACCGCTTCTCTAGCGTGTATTAGGGCCGCGGAAATAAATAATTGTCCAAAGATTGCGCCGGATTTTGGCTCAGATTCAAGGCGCGGCAAGGGGCGCATAATCCCTTTATGTAACCCTTGCCGCAACACAGAAGCTGAGCGAA
>CALZJI010000583.1 GCA_945787615.1 uncultured Chromatiaceae bacterium
ACAAAGGCACTTTCCCGTCAATCCTAAGCGGTTTCAGCGCCCACGGTACCGCTGTCCCGAGGAGAAGCAGGATACAAACGACGAGCATGTTGAGCGCGAAGAACCACACGTTGAAGAACAGTGTCGGCGGGTACTTCAGATCGTGAATGAAAGACGGGTGCAGCGGCCCCGAGTATTCAAACTCGCTACCATACAGGCCGGTAACACGGATTAGTAAGGCGAGGACCAAGGCTACGCCGGCGAGCATCAGCGTTCCGATGAAGCGCGAACGTGTATCGGTCCAGTTCTGAAGCCAAAGCGGCGCGATGACCGTACCAAGCAGAGCCATGGCGAACCAGGGCGCGACGGGATAACTGTTAAGATCCCCGGCAGTGACGAACACCTCGACCAACCAGGCCTGGACCGGTTGTGACATATCGTAGTCGATGTGTGACAGCGCCGGATAAGCGGCGGCAAGCAAGCCCGCCAACAGAAGACGCACGGGCCAGGTCCGGTCGATTAGCAATGCAGTCAGGCACATGGACAAGCCAATGCAGCCGATGATGCCGAAATGATCGAGTCTGAGTTCGCGGAAACCGCCCCAGGCCGCGTTGACCCAAATCACCTGCAGCAGCACGAGGAATAGCCCGCGCTCGATCAAATGGCGCCGGATCGTCCATGGAGAGTCGCCACGCTCGAGGCGGCGTTGGTACAAATACCAGACCATGACGCCGTTGACCAAGAGAAACCCGGGGGCGACAGGCTCACTGCTGTAACGTAACCAGAACTGGCCGAGATCGGGAAAGATCGGATCGAACTTGTCAAAGGACAGCCATAACCGGTTGAGAAAGAAAGACGCATGGTCGAGTAACATGACGGCCACAATGAGGCCACGGTAATCATCGATAAAATCTATGCGCGGTGACGTTTTAGCCTTAGCTGTCATGTCTCTCGTACGGTCCGCGGTAAACCGTGGAGCCGGGGATGGTTCGTATCGATTGGGTTCACCCGTATGTCTCGTCGAAAATA
>CALZJI010000584.1 GCA_945787615.1 uncultured Chromatiaceae bacterium
ATACTCTAGACCGGCTCCGCGTACCCGGGCCGGCGCGTGCCGGGCTCCGCCACGGCCCAGCCCCGACCCGCGCCCGCTCCGTTTCCGCCGATTCCTGCCTGGCTCACTCCTGAACTCGGGCGCAGCGGAAGCCAAGGTTGTCGTTGCGAAGGTCCGGGCGGCCCCAGTCGCGATAGGCCGCGCGGCAGCCGCGCGCCTCGCTGCTCCAGGAACCGCCACGGAACACACGCTCCGCGCCGGCCTCCATCGACCCGTGCGGATCGACTTCGCTGTCTCTACCATAAGCCCCGTAACCCATAAACCATCACAGACCACTTCGGAAGATTGATCCAAATTTTCCCGTGTGTATCACTGGTCAGCTCCCCGGATGTTCCGTAGCCGTGAACTTTACATCCCTATTTCACAGAAGCTTTTTCAAGAGCTTCGAGATAGCACAAGTAATCCGAAGGCTCCACGAACGTGACTGAACGATTCACCCCACGCTGGATAACATGTTGTGGTCCGGAGCGAAATAACGAGGTAAACGAGCCATAACCTGTCCGAGATAATTAGGATGTACGATTCGTTTACTTTACACGCAAGGCCCTATGAAATGATTCGGACTCGGATGTATTTGCTTGTCATCGGTCATTGTGTTTGGGTGCAGGATTAAATCGATGCTGACCC
>CALZJI010000585.1 GCA_945787615.1 uncultured Chromatiaceae bacterium
GGTGGACACAAAGAACGTACTACGGCTCTCTGGGGAGGGAGGAACGGCGGTGCATCTACATGGCCTGCCGTTAAGGTGAGTGCCCGGCACCACTCTCGGGTGGCAGCCGGGCCTTTTTTTCAAGACTCCAGTTATGATGACGCGGGATATAGAATTGAAAGTGTTTTGTCTCGGTCGACGCCTAAGGTGGGCACAAAGAACGTGCTACGGCTCTCTGGGGAGGGAGGAACGGCAGTGCATCTACATGGCCTGCCGTTAAGGTGAGTGCCCGGCACCACTCTCGGGTGGCAGCCGGGCCTTTTTTTCCTCACGTTGGTTTTATAGCAAGGAATGGCATTCCGCGGATGAGTACCTA
>CALZJI010000586.1 GCA_945787615.1 uncultured Chromatiaceae bacterium
ACAAGATTTTCGGCTCTGGATCGCCGTCAGGCTGCGTCGGCTTGTCAGACCTATCATTCCCTTGCTCGTTTTTTGGTATATGACAGCCATTGTTGCCCATCAGCTGGACATCGATCCACGGCTATTCCAGGAATCATCGCGGATCGCGTTGAATCCGCTATGGTTTCTCGCGGTTTACCTTATGGTCGTTCTTATGGCTCCGATGACGATTAGGTTGTGGCGAAGTTATGGCATGAGATCTTTTTGGGGATTAGCTTTAGCAGCAATGGCTGTGGACGTTATTGCCTTCACTGGTGACGTGCCGTTGATTCGTTGGATTAATTACGGATTCGTGTGGTTGGCGGTCTTCCAATTGGGTTACATCTGGCGGGATCGTGGCATTACCGGGCCGGCGCATGCGTTAATTTGGACGATGGGAGGATTAGCCGTCGCGATTTTTCTCGTAACGATAGGTTCCTATCCCGTCAGCATGATCAGTGTACCGGGCGCCGAAGTATCCAATAGTCGTCCGCCGACCGTTGCATTACTAGCTCTCGCGGCCACGCAATTTGGATTGCTGCTCGCGGTAAGAGAATGCGCTTGGAATCGGCTGAAAAAATTGACGTTGTGGACGATGACGATTTTTCTGAACGAAATAGTCATGACTTTTTTTCTTTGGCACCTCACGGCGCTTGCACTAGTTGTACCACTGGGCTTTGTGCTGGGTGGCTACGGTATGACGTTACAACCGCTAACTGTAGAATGGTGGATGTCACGACCAGTATGGATCATGACATTGAGCGTGGCCTTATTGGTTTTAGTCATAATCTTTGCTCGCTTTGAGCACAAGGCCAAACTCGGACCCGTTCGGCCTTTACCTATCTGGAAAGCTATCGTGGGTACAGTCACGTTGTGTAATGGACTAGCGCTTATCGCCCTAGTCGGTGTGGGTAGCGAAGCGCCGCTTGATATTCAGTTGCTTGCGCTGCTGCTGGTGTTGGTAGGAGGCGGATTGGTAATTGGCCAAGATATTGTTTCGATAAGGCCTGATAAGTTACAACCTAAACGTTAATAACGTCATTAACTAAAAAGTCCACGAGGCAGTTCGCCGGGGTTAGGGCCGCAATAGTCGTCGGACAATCTGACTATGCCACAAAGAGTCTACCGACTGAATACCGTCTCCTAAGTACAGCCCTACGCGACTTGCGAAAAGACAGTGCCCGGTGCCATACTCATCGGTCCATAGCAATAGCGGACATGTTTGCTGTCGCCGAACATACCCATTGATCGAGCATGGAAATAATTGCTTGTAGAACCGAATGTCGTAAGTGGGATCGCGTTAAACATAACTAAACGATTCGCAAGGTCATGCGGAAAAACGTTGGGTTTCGCGTTATTAGAGCCGCGGAAAATAATATTCCAAAGATTGCGCCGGATTTTTACTCAGATTCAAGACGCGGCACGTGGCGCATTTTGGAATATGCAACACTTGCCGTAACGCAGAAGCTGAGCAAAAAGACACGCAAGGTTGGATAAATATTTTTTTCCGTGGCCCTTAAAATCCAACTAACGTAATCGTTATTGACAACCAAGTACCATTACTTTGTGATCGTCAATGACTCGGCGGACTCGACGGGGGTAGGATGAAGGAAACACTAATACAAAAAAGCTATGGACGTTTTGCCGCGTTATATGATTTCATTTTCGGTTCGGTTCTACAGCCGGGGCGTAAGCTTTTAGTTGAAGCCCTGGACTGTCAACCGGGAGACCGCATTCTTGAAGTAGGTATAGGTACTGGGCTATCTCTTCCGCTTTATCCCCGCAACGTTAGCGTAACGGGTATTGATATCTGCAAAGAGATGCTCGTCAGAGCCGAAAGGCGGGTAACGCGTGGACAGTTATCTCAGGTGGACGCATTACTAGAGATGGACGCCGAGAACATGGACTTTAATGACAATAGCTTCGACAAAGTGGCCGCGATGTATATTGTTTCCGTCGCGGCAAATCCGGCGCGTTTGATAGCCGAAATGCGCAGGGTATGTCGATCAGGCGGAAGCATTGTCGTCGTCAATCACTTTCATTCTCGCAATCGCTTTGAGGCCGGCTTGGAACATCTACTTGCCCCTTTTTCCAAGCTGGCAAGTTATCGCTGCGATACAAGCCTTGACGAGTTTCGACGACTAGCCGAGCTGGATGCAGTGGAGGTGCGCCGCGCTAATCTGTTCGGATATGCTACCCTGTTGAATTGGCGCAATAAAAAGCTGGAAGAAGGAACCGATCTAGCGACGCGGATCAATATTGACCAAAGAGGACATCCAGCGGCGGCCGGCGTTGCGCCCGCAAACGAAACCCATTGAAGCGAAACGGCATGCGTTAGCATCGTGGTCGGTATGCACCTTTTCATGGCTGCTATTTCGACCCGTTACGTCGGCTGGCCTGATATTTCGGTGAGTTTCGTCTCCTCAGAGAACGCGGAAAAGCCTGGCCATTAGGCTCGAGCGACCGGACAACGCATGTTTTAAACTGTTCGCTTAATCGATTTCAACCAATGTTGTATTAAGCCACGAGGCTAATCCCTTAGCGCCGGCGCGCATGACTTCGTTGTGGTTCCACTCGAAGACAGGTCGTGCCAGAGGCGCAGTAAGATTCATCCACCACTTTTTCGTTTCGATGTCCCAGGTGTATTTTACTACCGTGAGGCCACCGTCGGCATTCAGGTCACATCGCCCCAAACCGTGCGCATCACCCACCACGGTCGCCTCTAAGAGCGACGCTGTTTCCACACGCGTTATTTGCGTATCAAAGGTCATTTTGTAAGGAAGTCGCGTTTTCCAGATTATCGTATAGGCTTCGAATTGGCGCACGGGAGCCGACGAAACAGCTGTCACCCGTTCGACGCTCGGCCACCATAGTGGCCAGCCTTCAATATCGTAGATAGCATCCCATACTGTGTCGATTGGAGCGTCGAAACCCCACTTTGATATTAATACGTATTTTGCCATGTACCCCTTTCCGTTTTGTTTCCCCGTTTTAGCCCTGTGCATGGCGAATTCATAATGTTAACGCAAATCCGATGAAAATCGCAGTCATATATTTCACTTCGATCGATCCGTGTAAAATCACATTGGAGGATGGTCATCATGGGTCACGACACGCGAAGGGTCATTGGCTTTTGCGTACAGACGGGTGTCGTCCATGGCGGCATGAGTGTTAATTCGAAACGCACGGGCACTTGTTAGATAAAATCACCCAAAATTCGTACTTCTTAGTAACGTCTCTTATCGACTTAAGGCACGCTGAGTTCCAACACGCTATCCGCATCTTCGTTATTTGTGAATTCGTTTTGCTTGCGTGCGCGCCCAAGTTTCATCTTTGCGCTTGTGGCACAGTAAACAAACGCGAGTGACGGCAAGATGTGCCATGTTCGCGCTATCCTTTTTAACCAGTTTTCCGTCCGTGGTAAACATCTCCCAGTCGCCATCACTGCTGATGCTAAAGATGTGGGTGCGGATATCGCCTTCGAGTACTTCGCCGCCGGAATATTTTCGTGTCCGAGATAAGGCAGACTTGGCGATACGCGGCATATGACAAGTCTTGCACGCAAAGCTTTGTTTTAATGGTAATGACATACGTACGTCAGCATGACAATCGATACAACGGCCCTTTTTTTGTTGCCCTGTGTCTGTGTACTTAACGCTCGTGTGTGGATCGTGGCAAGTTCCGCAGGCCATTTGACGATGGGGCGATGCCAAGAGTTCTTCGTATTGTTCGTGGTGACGAATAAGGCCGCCCTTCGCATCAATTTCTTCTGCGTCACCACGGCGGTGACACATTGCGCATGTTTCCTTGGTCGACAGGCGTGATTTTTTTGGATTAGCCACGTGAGCGGTCGCATGCCCGTGACAGGCCTCACACGTGACTCCGGGCTCCGCCCATGTCCCGTAGATTCCCGGTAATCCATCTTGATGAGGGCCTTCTTTGCCGGTGGCAGTCCAACCCGTTGTATGGCAACCGCCGCATGTGTAGGGTTTGCGTGGCGAATTGTCGGCGTCGTAACCGCTCCACTGTACGGGGAGATCGAGTGCGCTGTTAGCAAGGTTGTATTGGCGGTTTTCGTCGCCCGTTAAGATATAACCTTCATCGTCAAGAAAGCGTGCCTTCCAAGCGAAGCCGCCGATAACATAAGAAAGCCTGCTCCACTCAAAACCAGGCGGTGGTTGGGGAACTCCAGGCGAAGTGCCTTCAGGATACGATGGCGGTCCTCCTGAAAGTTTTTGCAACTTGTAGGGGTGACCGGTCTTTCGATAGGTGTTGTAAATAGCGAGGTGACATTGACGGCACGTTTCCGACCCCGCATACGTTTTTTTATCAATCGGTTCTGCAACCGAAAAGGATGGGCTTGCAAGCAGTATGCAAGCGGCGGCCACTAGTTGAACGTATCGTCGAGTGATCATCGCTTCCTCCGTAAAATAATTCAGAGAGTCCTTTATCGAGGCACGAAAAACACCTACTCGATGTTCGCCTGAAAGTAACTGAGAATCGTTGTTATTGCAACCGTTACAGCATCGGCAGCGGACCACGAAACCTGCTCGCGTGGGGCGTATTCGATGATCCGAGTTTCGAGACGGCAAATCGTTTACTGCCTAGTGGCACTATCGTTGACGGAAAGCTAGTGGCGAGTGAGATTAAACAGGAAGGTGTCACCGAGGACCTAACCCACGGTTGGTACAAAAATCGTACGCCAGAACATCCGAGTCAAGGGGTAACAGAACCTGCATTTACACATTGGGATACAGAGGAGAAATACACTTGGACAAAAGCGCCGCGTTATCAGGAATTGCCCATGCAAACTGGGCCGTTAGCGAGAATGGCGGTGGCATATGCTTAAAATAATCCTTCGGCGAGGCGGCTTATCGACCAAACACTTTCCGATCTCGGCGTTGCTGGGAAAGTCGATGTTTTATTTTCGGTCGTGGGTCGGATTGCTGCTCGTGCGCTGGAAACCAAAATGATTGCCGATGTCATGGTTGATTGGTCGCAACAACTTCTTGAGAATGTCGCGCACGGGAAAAATGCCACGTTTACTGAATACACTGTACTTTAGGGCCGCGGAAAAAAAAGCGAGGGCGTTACGCGCCCTGTTATCCTTTGTTATTGCGATACGTATTAAATCCTATAAATGTGCTCGTGCTACGCCAAAACGCGAAGCGACGTCCTATGGGCCGCTGCGTTAATGCTCGACCCTGCCGGGGGTACTGGCATGACGAAGTACGGCAGCCGTACGCGGTAAAAAAACATCCACTTCGCGTTCCGATTCTATCAGTAGGAATAAATCAGGCAGTTGCTGCTCGGCGTCTTGCCATTCCACCTTATCACCGACGCTTCGCTCCGGCGCAATCAGCGTAATCTCGACGGGCAAGCTGTCCCGGTCAACAGCGGCAAGCAACGTTTCTGGAATATCATTCAGAACCCATTCCCTGGATTCGCCCTCGCGAATCTCGGTATCAAGTGAATAATGGTAACCTTCGCCCTCAATCTGCTTGCAGTGGATGGCCCGTTCGGAAAAACATTGGATGCGCAATGACATGCTGATGCCGTTCTGTGTATCGTCCGAGCGCTCCAGTCTTATCAAGAAATCCAGATCACGCTGTAATGACAGGCGCAATGAATCACCGAGTGGTAAGCGGGTTTCTTCGCCAATACGGCAATCAAAAACCGACAGCCAGGCCTGTGAGTAGCCTCGCAGCAGTCCGGCGTATTCTTCCTTGTCACCCGAGCCGGTTTGCAGCTCTACCACCACTTGTTCGCCGATGTGCCGTTCCAGTATCGGATCATAGGCGTTACCGACCGCGCCGAGCGCCTCTGTACCGAATTTTTTTAAACGTTCGTCCTGGCTGTGGAGCAATGACATCGAACTGGTACCTTTCATGCGTGTCAGCAGCATACCCATCGACTCGTTGATGGCATCACGAAAAGTGTTGAGAAAATTACGGGTGTGCCGGAGCGCAAGTCGTAACAGGCCAGGATTACGGGTATGTTCAATTTCCTTCCAACGACGTTGCTGGTTTTTCGGTGACAGTTCACTGTGAAAACGGTAGATGGCCAGCACCTGCTCAATGCTGTTACGAAACATAATGTAACTGGTTGTCAGGTTGCCGCGATGATTCCGGAAAGGTTTGGCGTATAACAGCTCAAGCCCGTTCGCGTATACCTCCATGCGGCCCCAGATTCTACTGTTATCGCGCATCCGAACTACCGCGTGGAAATCCTGGAGTTCGGCAAGCACTTGATCCCGCCGCCGCCGTTGCAGATAACCGCCGACCAGGGCTGTGATAAAAACCAAAAATATACCCAGGAGTAGAATGGTGTCCACTGTCTACGCTCCTAACAAAGTCTTGATTGAATCATTCATTGTTACTGCCACTCCGGCAGGCTTAAAGGATTGAGTCCAGAAAAAGGGTCAGATTGAAACTCCTCTAGTTTAACGGATAATTTAAATCAGCGACAATGGCGCCCAGGAGGAGTGGCCAGATGATAAAAAAACGCAGGCCCTCTTAGGGCTCGCGCAAGAATAAGTTTACATTTTGAGCGTTGAGGCGCCCGCCTGGCAAAGCTTCCGCGTCCTCGGCAACTGCGTCCTGCGTTGCCCTACCACCTACATCCCTGTAGGCGTGCTCTCGCCCCTTACCTACGTCCATGTAGGCAAAGCAGCGAGGCGGGATGCATCGATGTTCAAAATGTGAAGTTATTTTTTCGCGAGCCCTTAGAAGCCGCGTTGGGTACCTATCGCCCAAGAAGAGAAGAAACGGAAATTAAGGCATTACTTTATCCAACCGCCTTCCGTAGGCTACTACTGTGTCGAGCATGGCCTTCACATGCTCGACGTCGGTCCGAAAGTTCACAATACATGCCCGCAACAGGTAACGCCCGTCCACCACCGCATTGGAGAGAAACACCTTGCCAGACTCCTGCAGCTCGGTCACCAACGCCTCATTGAGTTTGTTGAGGTATGCCTCGTCCAACGCGGTCGCCTCACGCATGCGAGATGGAATAAAGCGAAACGTGGTGATACTCAGGTGTTGGGTCACCGGCTGGAGTTCTTCGTGCTCATCGGCCAATTCAAACAATAACCGCGATAACCGCATATCGTCTGAAATCATTTGGGCATAGCCCACACGGCCTAAATGGCGTAACGCTAGCCACACCTTTAGTGCGCGGAAGCCACGAGAGTTCTGTGGGCTATAATCTACAAAGTCAACGGTCGGCTCACCCCCCACTTCGTCGATCTTGTAATACGGTGGACGATAACTGAACGTGGCGCGCATCAACTCAGCGTTTTTAACCAACGCGCAGCCCGCCTCCAGGGGCATATACAACCACTTGTGTGGATCCATCGCCACGGAGTCCGCTAAGGCCAAATGCTTCAGCTCGCCAGGGCAATCGGGCGAGGCCGCGGCAAAAGCGCCATAGGCGCCATCGATGTGAAGCCATAGATTAAACTCATCGCAGGTTGCTCGCAGCGCGGAGATTCGATCCACCGCCCCGGTGCTCACCGTACCGGCCGAACCCACCACCAAAAAGGGTTGTTCGCCTTGGGCCAGATCCGATTCGATCGCAGCGCGTAAGGCTTGGGTATCAATGGTTTGATCTGGCATGACCGGCACCCAGTGAATCTGGTTTGTTCCAAAGCCAAACAAATCCGTCGCTTTATGCAGCCACGTATGGGCCTCCTCCGAGGCATAAATACGTAACGCCTTAGCATGAGGTGAATGCAGCCCTTCCTCTCGTACCGACCACGCGGCTTTAGCGTGACGCGCAACGAGAAACCCCACGTAGTTAGCCATGTTACCGCCGCTTACTAACACGCCGCCACAATCACTGGGATAGGAAACCAACTCCGCGAGCCAACGGATGGTTTGGCGCTCTATCTCCGTTGCCATGGGAGACAGTATCCACGCACCGACATTGGCATTTACTGTTGCCGCCAACAACTCTGACAACGCGGCGAGAGGCGCCGCCGGTGAGGTCACATACCCAGCGAATTGTGGGTGACCGTTTAACAAAGAGTGGTTAAACAGCAACCGGCTGGCCTCATCCAACAACTGAGCCGGATCGCTGCCTTCTTCCGGCAAACCCTGCGCAAGTAGTGCCGCTCTTACCACTGATGGCGGTTCTCCTGCCGTCACCGGTCGAGAAGGAATCGAGTCGATAAACGTAGCCAACTCATCCACAAGCCGAAATCCCAACTTTCGAAACTCGTCACCACTCAGGGCGATTGGCGCGTCACGTTTCGTCATCTCCATCATTCCTTTCGAATTCTTGCGAGGTTACGCGCCGCGGCTGCCTGCCCTTGAAGAGTCCAAGCTAGATTTCCTAGAACATCCAGAAGCTACCGACCTACCCTGCTGGGTTCTTCATCCGCAGTGGTCAGCCGTTGGCGTATCTGTATTCGGAACACGAATCCATCGGCCCGCGCACCTCCGTTCTAGGGTACCTCGCGCGGCACGAGGCAGATATCTTGAAACCTCCAAAGCAGAATTAAAAGACGCTCTAAACAGCACAGTCGCCTTCCTTGGCAGCCCATGTTCTATCGGTTAGAAAACGTTCCCAATTCCAACGCGACTTCCAGCACTAAAACGACGGATCAATACGTATCGCTTCGGCCATTTCCCAGCAATGTGTTAATGTACTGATATCCGCATTGCCAAGACGTTCCAGCCATGGGGTCCCCGATGGCGTATCACTCTGATCAAGGGTTAAGTTAGCGCATTTACACGCCACTTGATCGAGATAAAT
The DNA here is from genome assembly GCA_945787615.1 of uncultured Chromatiaceae bacterium. GTDB lineage: Bacteria > Pseudomonadota > Gammaproteobacteria > JAADHS01 > JAADHS01 > CALZJI01. Next base: position 8,776 of record CALZJI010000586.1, read on the forward strand.
ATTAAACGCCCCCAAACCGTTTCTTGGTTTGAGTCCGAAAATAGCGAATAATGATGAATCCGAGAGGGCCGAGAGCGCATTACGCTTAACGTCAAGAATGTAGGCACGCGCTTCTTCCACGTCTGCACGGCTGCCGAGACGGTTGAAATGACCACCGATAAAGACATCAAAGTCAACTTCCAGAACTTTATCATGGGCGTCAATAAAACTTGGAATGTCCTCAGCCAAGGCCAAATTGGTAAAAGGCACCCATCCCGGAAAAATAACGTCAATAAGCATTAGGACCTTCTGTTTTGGCGCATAGATGAATATATTTCCCGGTTCATGAATGGGCCCCTTATAGGATAACTGTACCACCTGGCGTCCCAGCCTGATCGTTTTCTTATTGCCAAACACTTTGTTGGGCAATGGTGGCGGATTTGCGCCAGACCCTGGCAAAAGGCCTTCAAGTTCGCCCGTGCCGCGCGCAAGTTGTTCTCGCGTCTCCCGGTGGGCGATAATGTCGACTTTAGGGTATGCGTCCTTAATAATACTGGCCGCGCCGATGTGGTCCATGTGGGTATGACTGTAGACCATTTTTCTTATCGGTTTGCCTTTTGCTTCGGGGATACCGTGAATGATTTCCAGCATACTCACCGAGCTAGCAGGATCGGCTTGATTAACTCCGATAGACGGTGGCGCATCCACAAGGATAATGCCCAGATTATCCACAAGAAACATCGCTTGATAGACGCCGTCGGTGACGTAAAACAATCTGTCATCTATTTCCTCAACGTGATAGAACCCACCGCTGTATTCCCCATTGAACGGATCCGGTATTGGCTCAGCGTTTGCCGGCAAATCTAAGGTAATAGGCACATGTGTTTCGCATTGCGACGATCCGGATGGCAGTAACCCATGGTCGGTACGATACGCCGAGGCGTTTACCGCCAGAACCAACATGGTTAAGGCCGCTAAAAACTGCATAGAACGGCGAAAGCGTGATGTATTTTCTAAGAACGAACTCATGGTTATACCCTCCTTGACCGTTAACGCACGCCACCGGTGAATTTTCCATAAGCCCATTGGTTTTACTTAGATACGCTTAACTGGACCTACAGACAACTAACCAGCGAGAATCACCACGTCTCTCGTGCGGGGTCTTGAATTATATAACCGAACATCATGCATAACAAAAGGTAGCACTCTTTCCCGGTTTCCGCGCTAAGGGCTCGCCTCAAAACTAATTCACATTTTGGGCGCTGAGGCGCTCGCCTGGCAAAGCTTCCGCGTCCTGCTCTCGC
>CALZJI010000587.1 GCA_945787615.1 uncultured Chromatiaceae bacterium
GGCGGCCAGCTCATCGACGCGTCGATCATAATCCGCGACGATGGCATCAAGGGCCTTCATCTGTCGCATGAGCAGCTCAAGAGTGGCTTTGAGACTCCCCGATAAGGATTCTATGGTGCGCCCAAGCCGACCCAGGTGGTGCTTCGTCCAGTGACTCTTTGTTTTGGTCTCTTGCTTGTAGTGAAACCCGTGGCGACGCAGTAGCGATTGAATGAACGTGCGCGTCTCGGCGCGTTGCTTGAGCACGTACTGCCTTGCACGCATGAAATCCCGGTCCTGCTCAACCTCTGTTATGAAGCCTCGTATGTTGGCTTTACGCTGCAGCGTGATTTAACCGACAACGGCTATCACTGCGATGTCATCGCGCCGCTCTGCGAATGAATTCGCACCTACAATGATAGTGCCACCAGCTCCCATATAGTCTCCAGTTGGCCTTATTCCTATTTTCCTACGTGGGGAATGTACAACTCGTAGTCCAGAACCGCAATCCCCCGTAGGCGCGAATTCATTCGCACCGTGACAATCCGCGAGGCCAAGACCGCCACGTTGCACCCACAACAAAACTAATATACGAATACACCCGATATCGTTAAACGTACTTCTCGCCTGTCTGTTGCGAATTCCTAAATCAAGCAGCCATTGGCGTTTGAAACAGTCCACGACAATGTTTTTGCCATCAATAGCGTTCAAGGTTGGCGACGCTCACTATGCGGACCCGCCGGTGGATCGTTCGGCGGAGATTGAGGCGGAAGATCCGCAACGGGCAATGATGAAAGCGCTTCTGGAACACAAGGTACCCGCGAAGTTTGAGCCCGATGGCTACGGATGGATGGCGCCGGTTTACTGGCATCCTGACCTTGCGGGTAGAAGCAGGTGGCCTATTTTCCGGCGAGTCGATACGGTTACTTGGGGCAAACAAGGGTCTAAGGGCCGCGGAAAATAATAATTATCCAAAATTGCGCCGGATTTTTACTCAGATTCAAGGCGCGGCAAGTGGCGCATATTGGAATATGCAACACTTGCCGTAACGCAGAAGCTGAGTGAAAA
>CALZJI010000588.1 GCA_945787615.1 uncultured Chromatiaceae bacterium
ACCGCTTTTCTCAGACGGGCCAACGCCTCTTCAACGAGGCGCGCGATGCGGGGGTGGTATTGGTTGCGGCAGCAGGAAATGAAGGCGCCGTTGCACCGTTATACCCCGCGGGCTATGGAAGTGTGATTGCAGTGAGCGCCGTGGATGCCAATAAACGCTTGGCGTCTTATTCTAACGTCGGTCCCCACATCGCCGTGGCCGCACCGGGGGGTGACATAACGCGTGACCAAAACGGTGATGGATTGGCTGACGGCGTGCTGAGCACGGGGGGTTCGGATCGCGCCAGTAGTGTCCAATTTCGTTATCCGGTTTATCAAGGGACCTCCATGGCCGCTCCACACGTGGCCGGCATCATCGCTTTAATGAAGGCGGTTAATCCCAACCTCACGCCTCAAGGCGTGGACAATATCTTGGCAACTGGAACGGCAACTGAAGATCTCGGCGTACCGGGGCGCGATGAACAATTTGGCCATGGATTGATCAATGCGTTCGACGCGGTGATTGCCGCCGCGGATTTAGCGAGCGACGATAACCCTGCCAGCTTGGCTGCACCACCGGCCCTAGTCCTTCAGCCGGCGACGATTAACTTTGGCACAAGTCTGCTTAGCACGCAGTTTGTAGTAACGACGTCAAACGGCGCTGCGCTTTCAGTTGAGAGTATTGAGGCGCAACAACCGTGGATGTCCGTGACGGCGGTAGACGTGGACCGAAACGGTCTCGGCCGTTACCAGGTGAGCGTCATCCGTGACGGGCTTGAAGACGGCTTATACGAGGGAACCATAACAGTTTCTGGCGGCGGCAATACCCTGGAGGCAGCTGTAATTATGCAGATCGCCGCTGTTGAAACAGGTAGTGATGCAGGATTTCACTATGTTCTCTTAGTGAATTCAGACACCGATGACGTAGTGGGGCAAACAACCGCCGAAGCGGTAAATGGCGTGTATGGGTACGAATTCCCTAGCGTCTCGCCTGGAGACTACTATGTCTTTGCCGGCTCTGATTTAGATCAGAATGGGTTGATATGCGATCCTGGTGAGTCTTGTGGCGCATATAGCACGTTGGACCATCCGACGCGCGTTACGCTGACGACCCGAGATATGCCACGCATCGACTTTACAACGGGTTTTGTCATAAATCTTAGTGATGACGTCTCGACCACTCAAAGTGCGCCGTTAAAAAACGTCAACAGCGGTATTAAGCGTCGTTTACTGCAATGAAAGCGGTGGGTTTAGGGCCGCGGAAAATAATAGTTATCCAAAGATTGCGCGGGATTTTTGCTCAGATTCAAGGCGCGGCAAGTGGCGCATATTAGAATATGCAACACTTGCCGTAACGCAGAAGCTGAACAAAAAGACACGCAAGGTTGGATAATTATTTTTCCCCGTGGCCCTAACTACTGCATCCCAGTAGTCGTGCGCCTCACCCCTTCGGACTAACGCCAAAATTCGTTCCCGACGAATTTTTGTTCGGCGCATCCCTAAGCGAGCGTTTTTCTGGTTCCGGCCAATGTAGCAATGTAACGGCCCTTTTGATCTCGTCTGTTGTATCGAAAGATGGCGTCTACCAAACCCCGGTGAAGCTTACCGAAGCTCTGTGCGTAGCGTTTACTTAACCAGCGGTAGTATCGCTCCATGCTTTTCATATTCTGTGTAAATACCATGCCGATAAGTTCGTCAATTAATTCGTCTACTCTTTCATCGAAAAAGCCAGAGAGTTTTTGAGGTGGTCCGCCAAGGACGGGTTGGTACTCTTGGACAAAGACATACGCACCGGGCAGGGAACGCAAAAAACGAAAACGCTCAACATCCTCCTCTAAGGTGGTGTTGAATCCGTACATGCAAACGAACTCGACATTATCTGAGGCACCAAAGCCGAAGAGGTTGTAGTTGCGGCGCAAACGTTTCAGGCCGCGGGCGTGATTAAGACTGAAATGGTAGTTGCGCCTACTGAAGCGCGTATTAGAGCAGTGGAGGCGGCGCAGTAACTGTATAGTTTCCTGGTCTACGAGGCGTAGATCCAGCGTCTGCGTAAAATTGACTTGGAGCTCTCGTTGAGCCATCTCTTCCAGCAAATCGCCCGCCCGTTCATAGGACAGAATGTTGTCATCGAGCAAGATCAGCTTCTTTTGGCCCTCTTGCAGTAGACTGTCAACGTCGGCAACCTGGCGTACATCGCCTTCCTTAGCCGGAACCAGGCAAAACGGGCAGCGGTAGGGACACCCACGGGTGAGAAAACCAATCGCGCGGTTGCCCAGTTCGGGGTAAAGTCCATAGTCAGCAGGGAGCGCTTCGATCTCGCTGGCAAGGCGGCCACGGATATCCACACCGGAACCACCGAGAATAAGCGAGTCGCCGTAATAATCCTGCAGCGCTTGAACGCGACGTCGGGAGGCCTGCGTAGAGAAGATGCTGCTCGCGTACACTTCTTCAACACCCGGAATAAAACACGCCTTGCGGGCCAGTTGTACGCGTCGGCCGTGCTCTCGAAAATAGCGACTGATTTTCATTAACGCCAGATTTGGCAGCCGGCCGTCCACATCCAATAAAAGTACCGTTCCAGGCCGTGCGTGAGGTCGCTTGGTTGACTTGGGTCGCGCTGTTACGTCGGAGCCAGGTAAGGCTAGGCGCTTTCTCGCGACCCTCGTAGGAAAATGATCATCCGCTTTCGCCCCGAGGGTCAACACAAACTGTACTTGCGGAAACAGGCGGTCCATGAGTTCGACCCAGATGGGAAAGAGGCGCTCGGTGCACAACCTATCCGGGCGTTCCAACACTATGAGCCCGGGCGCCTGCAAAGGTCTCGCGAGTCGCGGGAAAGCGTCCACCATATGTCGGGCGGCGTCGATGGCCGGTAGCGCCGCGCGCTGCTGCCAGCGTTGCAGTTGCCGCCAAGCCTTCCCGAAGTCACATTCCCTATGGAACCACGACGCTGTATCGATCTGCAAGTATTTCTCAAATAACCGACACAAGATGTGTAATGTCTCCTTTGCCGGCAATCGGGCTTTCATTACTCCTCGGTAATGGAGCCTGGACATGAACTCCACCGGGTCTGTGAGACGTGCATCAGCGCTGAACAGCGAACCTATCCGGTTAAGGCGGAAGTAGGGATCCAAGAATTGAAAGTCATCTGTACCCGCATGGGCCGCCAGTTCGGTCCCGTAGGCGAGAAGAAAAAAACGTGTGTTGCCGCTGCCAGCACTGAGCCGCGATCGAGTAACATTCAACGGGGTATGGCGGTAACACGACTTGTTTAGCAACCGAACCGTCCCCTCGGGACCGACTTGCAGTCCGCTTCTCACCACGGGAGAAGCGTAAATTGGTCGATCGTAGGGGGCGTGGCGCGCAACGAGCGATTCGATATGTAGGGGATCTTCCGGCGTCCGGTACAGCGACCGGAAATCGAAGGAAAGACGGGGCAAGAATTGAACACCTGTACATGCCAGCGCCGTAAGCTGCAACAGTTCCCGGTGATTGCGACCAATGGCGAGGCGGGTCCATTTCCGTATCCTATTATCACGACTCTCGATTAACAACCGGCCATCCCCACTTCTGTGGCCGTTGTTAAAATGAATACCAAGTATGTACATTGCAACCGTAATCCGCAACGCTTATCATGACGAAACACGTTATCAACACAGGCTTCGCAGTCCTAGGGATTCTTTTACTTAGGGCGCGCTTAAGAATAACATCTCGTTTACGTAGTCGGCTAGAAATATCTCCGTGGCCCTTAGTGCATGCGAATCCGCTCCAGGCGAATTTATCCCGAGGCCGGATAGTGACCACGCCGGTGTCGAATTACTTATTCTCGCGCAAAAACAGTCCCGCGCGTTCCGATGTCGCATCCATTCGTCGAACGGCTTATTGGAAGTATTCGCCGCGAGTATCTTGATCATGTCTTGTTTTGGAATGCGCACGACTTTCAACAGAAGCTTGATGCGTATAAGGACTACTATAACGGTTACCGTGTTCACGCTGCGCTGGACGGAAAGACGTCGTTAAGCCTCAGCGGAAATAATGTGTTCGGTAAGGCGAACATCGACGATTACCGGTGGCAATCACATTGCCGATGTCTGTTTCAAACGCCTATGGCGGCGTGAACGTTAAAGCGATTGCTTCTGAAAACTTAACACTCCCGCAGCAACTTATCGTTTCTCAGCGCGCAAGAAAACGTGCACCCAACCTGAAAACTTCCGATTGTTTAATATTCGGATTGCTTTGCTCC
>CALZJI010000589.1 GCA_945787615.1 uncultured Chromatiaceae bacterium
AACATCTTTGGGGGAAGGGTGTTACGATTGGCAAAAATGCGCTTAAATCACAGGCGAGAGATCGGAGGCCTGCCGCTAGATTACAGCGATATGTCGGGGAGCGCTACGCGCACCCTAACCTAACCTTCTCATCACGCCATCCGTAGGTCACCTTGACGCTTGCGGTTAGGTGACCATAGCAAAGCGAATCCTAGCTGGTTTTTTGTGGGGCCCGCCTAAACATTTCATCGATGGTTTTTATCGCGTGGGTTAACTTCTTTTCGTCGGCGGGCACGCAAATCGCCTCCACACAGAGATAGGCCATGTTTACGTCCTTGATGGGGTATCCCAGTTTTTCAATCTCTGCTTTGTCCTTTTCAGGACTTAAGATCTTAACAATGCGCATAGGGCTGTAAGCACGCATAATAGGTGCCAGGAGGCTTGCAGGCGTTTGTGCTTTGCTCCCCATGACAAGCTTAATCTCAAGGGCGTGACTCAAGTGCTTCTCCACTGTCGCCGCCAACTTTGGAAGCGCTTCGGAAGTAATCATTTCCACGCCTGAGGACGGCTCGGGAAAGGCACGAATGATGTCTTTAGCCGTCTTCCCATAGGCGTCGTTCTTGGTCAGATAGTAAAGCTTCCAAAACAGCTCGAAAGCCCAAGCGTTGTACTCCATCGACTTCTGTTTTGAGCGGTACGCCGAAACCGCGTTACTGGGGAGAAAAGAATAAAATCCAAGTCTGTCTGCGTCCCAGAACGCAGCTACGGTGCGTTGCGCTAGTGATTGACTGTAGACTAAGTAGTCGGTTTTCGCAGTCACTTCATAGAGGTTTAACGCCAGTAGCGCCATCAATACCTGATCCTCCAGGATTGGCTGGCCAGCGCCCTTCAAGTGCAAAACGAGGCCCTCATTGGTACTCAATTCGCGGACCAAGTACTCGAAAATTTCTTCCGCCCTCGTTACGTAGTCTGGGTGATCGTTAATAGCGGCGTCCTGGCCCCAGCCGTAGCGCCGATCTCCGCGGGGCCTATCTAGAACGGCGGCCGCCTT
>CALZJI010000590.1 GCA_945787615.1 uncultured Chromatiaceae bacterium
AGGACGCACCAAATTCTTGAGGGCGTTTACGCTGGACGGGATGGTCCAGCACTACCAGGCGACTTATGCCGCGTGTTTGTCCACGTCTGTGAAGTCGATTGACAAAAATAGTAGCGTGTGATGTTGCAGTCCGTATAGTGCAAAAAATAGAACGCACGCTTTCAAGCCTGTGTGTTGCGAAACCGTTAGCGACCTGGCAAAACAATCATTTACGACCGCTTGCTAAATCATGCCAATGCAGTATGATTTTTACGATGCGAGCGCTATTTGAACTTACCGTCCATTTATCTAAAACCCGGTGGTGTAAAAGTGATTGCTTCGGAAAACTTGCTGCTCAGGCAGAAACTTATCGTTGCGCAACGCGCAAGAAAACGTGCACCCAACCTAAACACTTACGATCGTTTTATTCTTGGATTGCTTTGTTCCTTGATCAGTCTTAATCGGCTACGCAAAATCGCCATTATCGTAAAACCAGACACCTTGCCAAAACTGCATAACACATTGGTGGATAGAACGTATCTTCACCCCAAACGTCGCTAACCTTGAATGCGATTGATGGGAAAAATACTGCCCTGGACTTTTTCAAACGCCAATGGCCGCTCGATTTACGAATTCGCAACAGACAGG
>CALZJI010000591.1 GCA_945787615.1 uncultured Chromatiaceae bacterium
GAATATCTTCCCCTGTCACAATGACAATAACACTTTCGGTCTTGTCATCTACCTCATCCACCGTAAGCGCAACATCGTAACCCGCACCGAGCGCCGCTAGCGTCTTGGCAAACTCCAATGCATTAGGGTGATGGGGTTTCAGAACATCCAGCACAACTCGCTTTACCCGCGCCATATCCTTTTCTCATTTGCGTTTATGCGTATCATCAGCAATATACCCGTGGCGTTGAGATTTAGGTGTCAATAGCACGCCCTCTTCATTCCATGTCCGCGTTGAAACTCCTCGCAATAGTCCGGCTATTACTCGTCATTTCGCCTTGCCACGAAATGAATATGACGCACTCTTAACACCTAAATCTCAAACGCCACGGGTATATAATGACATTTGACCCAACTTGCCTCATCAACGCAAGCTAAACCTTTGCCGAATCGGCCACTCGCTTGAATATTTCGGCAAGTTGATGAGCCGCC
>CALZJI010000592.1 GCA_945787615.1 uncultured Chromatiaceae bacterium
TTGCCTACATGGACGTAGGCAAGGAGCGAGAGCAGGACGCGGTAGCTTTGCCTACATGGACGTAGGCAAGGAGCGAGAGCAGGACGCGGTAGCTTTGCCTACATGGACGTAGGCAAGGGGCGTGAGCAGGACGCGGAAGCTTTGCCTACATGGACGTAGGCAAGGGGCGTGAGCAGGACGCGGAAGCTTTGCCTACATGGACGTAGGCAAGGGGCGTGAGCACGCCGACGCACATGGATGTGCTAGTGTCACGAGAGGGCACGAGTGTATGGATGCACGAGTTAGAGCAACGCAGGGAGCGGTTGCCGAGGAGCCCGAAGTGACCGCAGGAGGTAGAATTGCGTCGGGAACGGCAATCGAGGACGCGGTAGCTTTGCCTAAATAGACGTGGGCAAGGGGCGAGAGCACGCCTACAGGGATGTAGGTGGTAGGGCAACGCAGGACGCAGTTGCCGAGGACGCGGTAGCTTTGCCTACATGGACCGTAGGTAAGGGGCGAGAGCAGGACGCGGTAGCTTTGCCAGGCGAGCGCCTCAACGCCCAAAAAGTGAATTAATTTTGACGCGAGCCCTTAAGAACCAGTTGGGAGACTAAGACCCCTTGATCTGCGCCGTTATTTTGCGCGAAGCTGCACAGACCCACTTTTCTACGATGGGATTATGCCCTTAAGTAATCGCCCGCGCTGTCGAATATTACTCTGTCGAAGGGCGGCAATTCTTTTATTTTCACACCGCAGGGCAATAGCACGGAGTGAGCATTCACCTATCGATCAAGGATGTCCAA
>CALZJI010000593.1 GCA_945787615.1 uncultured Chromatiaceae bacterium
CAACCAGAACACCGTCTGTCTGACCATATAACGGTGATTCATCGCTGAGTTCGGACAACGTCGCCCCCGCGAGATTGGGATTGATATCGCCCGCGTCCACTCGTTTTGGCGCCGGCGGACGAGTTAATTCCGCATTTACGGTGACTTCCTGCCCGTCGCGTAACAATCGGATCGCGAACGCTTTCCCGATAGGTAACAATCCAACGACGTTGCGCAGATCTTCCGAATTGCGAATTCTACGCTCGTTAATGCGAGTTACGATATCGCCGATCCTCAATCCGGCCTGTTCCGCCACGGACCCCGGCGCAATCCGCACCACAACAACACCCTTTCGCTGTCCAATATCAAAGGCTGTCGCCAACTCTGGCGTCAAGTCTTGCGTCGCAACGCCAAGCCGGCCGCGTTGCACTCGGCCGTAGCGCAGCAGGTCGTCCATTATTCGATACGCCATATTGATGGGGATCGCAAACCCTATCCCCACGTTACCGCCAGAGGGTGCAAGTATTGCCGTATTAACACCAATCAATTCGCCGCGTAAGTTGACTAAGGCACCACCGGAGTTGCCAGGATTAATGGACGCGTCCGTTTGGATAAAATCCTCGAAACCTTCGATACCTAAACCGCTACGCCCTAACGCCGAAATAATGCCCGAGGTGACGGTTTGACCAAGCCCGAATGGATTACCAATTGCGACCGCAAAATCGCCCACTTGCAGTTGATCGGAATCGGCGATGGGTATTGCCGTTAGGTTCTTCGGCGCTATCTTAATCACCGCTACGTCAGAATCCGAGTCGGCGCCAACGAGGATTGCGGAGAAACTACGACCGTCATGCAAGGTAACCGTTATCTCGTCAGCCGAAGCGATAACATGATGATTAGTCAGCACGTAGCCATTGGCGGCGTCGACGACGACACCAGACCCGAGACTCTGGCTACGCCTTTCCCGTGGCGCATCGGGGATACCAAAGAAGCGCCGAAAGAATGGGTCCATCAGTAATGGATTATCGCGAACGCGAACACGGCTTTCGGTCGCGATATTGACCACCGCGGGCGTCACCCGTTTCAACATCGGCGCTAAAGTGGGTAATGGCTGACCTTGACTGTCGGCCGCGGGTAATGCCGCGGACACCGTGGCGACCCACATCGCGGCGAATAAATAAAACAGCGAAAATATAGGCTGCTGTAACATCCTTCGATACACCTTTACAGTTACATTCCTTGGTTTC
>CALZJI010000594.1 GCA_945787615.1 uncultured Chromatiaceae bacterium
AAGTACGAATTTGGTGATGGAAAAAATGACCTTTTAAGGAACGGTGAGCCGCCAAATTGCTATTTTGTAGAGGCTTGTATTCGTTAAAAAATTGATTTCTTGAGTAAGTATAGGTAAGCTTTCGGGCTCGGTTTGTTGAGGCAGTATTTGGGGATAAGACATGCGGAAAGCTTTAGTGGCTGGAAACTGGAAAATGAATGGCTCGCGAGCCGGCGTAGCCACACTGACTGAGGGGGTTAAAGCGGGTGTTGGCGCTGATGCAGGCGTTGAGGTTGTGGTGTGCCCATCCTTTGTATTCTTGGGCGATGTCAAGGAAAAACTGGTGGGATCGAGCGTAAAACTCGGCGCACAGGATGTGTCGGAGCACCCACCCGGTGCGTATACCGGCGACATTTGCACCGACATGCTTAATGATTTCGGGTGCAGTTACGTTATTGTCGGTCAC
>CALZJI010000595.1 GCA_945787615.1 uncultured Chromatiaceae bacterium
GTATCGCCGACGCAAAAAAATCGCCCGCGGCTTTGTATTTTTCGAGGCCCAGTAATGCAAATCCCATATTAACGTGCGCCTCAGGCATGTTTGGCGACAACTCCAGCACGCGGTGCAACGCGGTTACGGCGTAGTCGTAGCGCTTGGCATGCAACATGGCGACTGCTTGGTCAAAGCGCTCCGTCAGCTGTTCGAGCCGCAGTTGTTTTGCGTGGCCACGGGGATCGACATTGGGGTCCACTTTAGCGATCATGGGATCGTGCTGGGCCTCGGGAGAAACATAGGTAAACTCTGACCGCTGTACAAACCCGGTAAGTAACGCCAGGCTGCACAGTAATAACAGTAACGACAGCGCAGTCGTCACCGACTCTTGACCTTGGTCTAACACTGCGCTATTCATATCACCCCCTTATGGGCGGCTTCGCTATAAAACGGTGTACCGAAATAAGTAAAGAAGGCAAAAACAAAGATGCCGATAATCGCTATCGCGCCCGCTCGCACTGGAATACGATAGGTAAATCGAGCGTGAATAGCCGCGCCAAGAGCCAACCA
>CALZJI010000596.1 GCA_945787615.1 uncultured Chromatiaceae bacterium
CCATTGGGGTGGATAACTTTGGAGTTAATCACAACGTTGTCCAGTACTTTGCCCCCCTTTTCCACTTTGACCATAAAATTATGGCTGCCGCCATGCTCCATGCCCTGTTGCGCTTCCATGACGTGAAAACTCACGTTGTGGCCGTCGATGCGTTTTTCAATCAAAAACATGTCTGCTTGCTCCGACATTCCGCTCATGCCGGAATCATGCGCATCGTGATTCATGTCGGATACTTTTTCAGGCTCTCCATTGTCGTGGCCGTGTTGATGGGACCCTGCCGCATACAGGGGAGCGGAGGTGAACAACATGCCAGTGAAGGCGATAGTCA
>CALZJI010000597.1 GCA_945787615.1 uncultured Chromatiaceae bacterium
GCCATCGATAGCGTTCAAGGTTGACGACGTTTGGGGTTGTATTGTTAGGATCTGCTTTTTGTTCGGGCGTGCTGCCGTCTAACGACCCATGGCCGCGGGTGTCGTTGTAGTAGTGTTTGAAGTGATTTAATTTGTTCAATAAATCGCATCATTCCAGAATAGGGTGCGATCTAACAGCTCCCGTCGGCACGTTCCGATGATGCGCTCGATAAATGGATGCGAAGTCGGACAACCTGGAACGCTTTTGATTTCGTCGACGTCGATGATTCGTAGATTGGCTTGCCAACGGTGGAATTCAAAAAGTGGATCGTTATCCGAACTCAAATACTTGGGTAGTGGTTTGCCGGAGACGATTTTGTTGAACAACACACGGCGACGCCGTGCGGATCGCCTGCATGCACGGCAAAACCGATGATCGTGCGGCTAAACTGATCCATAACGAGCATCACCCAATGTGTCTTTAAGTGTATCAATTCACAACGGAACAAATCCACTGACCACAAACTGTCTTTCGTATGGCCGAGAAAGGTGAGCCGGGAGGGTCCGCGCCCGCCTGGAACGGACCGACGATATTTTCGTAGAATTCGGCCGACCGTAAAACAACTGATTCGTATGCCAAAACTTTGAGATATCTGCATGGCGATGCGACGATAACCGTAATTAGGGTTACGTTGTCGCCTAAAGCGCCTACTATTGGTTCATCTCCAAGACGAGATCGATGAGCGCTTGTGAAGGCGGCTTTCGTCCCGGTTTCTTTTTCACTTTGTTGGAATAGAGGCGGCTATACTTTCTATCCACCAAAGCCTTATGCAGTTTTAGAATGGTGTCGGGTTTTACGATGATGGCTATTTTGCGTAGCCGATTAAGACTGATCAGCGTGCACAGCAATCCAAATATAAAACGATCGGAAGTTTTGAGATTGGGCGCACGTTTTCTTGCTCGATGAGCCACGATGAGTTGTTGCCGGAGCACGATGTTTTCAGATGCAATTGCTTTCACGCCACCCGGTTTTAGCAGGGTGAATAGAGTGATCACTAAATGGACCGTAAATTCGAATAGCGCCCGCATCGTAAAAATCATACCGCATTGACGTGATTTAGCAAGCGGC
>CALZJI010000598.1 GCA_945787615.1 uncultured Chromatiaceae bacterium
ACGCGTCAAATTGGTTGACACCGTAGGCGATAATGGAAATAAACAACACCATATTGATCAACAGCGGAACGATGACGAAGCGCCGTATCCGTGGGCGACTAATGAGTTTCATGCCGCGCACAAGGTAGCGGGCGCCGGACAACGGATTACTAACCATGATTTCAGAAGCACACTGTCTCTAGTTTATTCGGAAAGTTGTTTTCTCGTTGCGCATAGCGTAACGGCATGGACTTTTAATTGCTAGTCCGCTGTTCTTTGCGGTTTAGGTCAAACGCTCGCAGCAGTGCAGGCTAGCTTTGCTGTGCCAAATGCGGCTTCCTGTTGTCGCGCCTCCAGCAACGGTACGTTTAGCATTTTGGCGCGGATGCGCGCCCAGGCGAGATTGCGGGCGCCGCCGCCAACACTGAATACGCGGGTGGGGTAAGGCGCCCCCAGATGAGCCAAGAG
>CALZJI010000599.1 GCA_945787615.1 uncultured Chromatiaceae bacterium
GCAAGGGGCGCATAATCGCTTTATGTAACCCTTGCCGCAACACAGAAGCTGGGCCAAAAGACAAGCAAAATTGGATGATTATTTGTTTCCGCGGCCCTAAGGGCTCGCGAAAAAATAACTTACGATTTTCGCATCCCATCTTCGGGCCATCTTTGAACAATCCTCAATCGTAAAATCCTCGAATTAGCCGGGCTAGTCCTGCGGTTTTGATCAATCGGATTGTCCACATCTGACCCAAATCTGGGCGCGAAAAATGCGAAGTTATTTTTCCGCGGCCCTAATGTTCCAAATTCCGGCCGAGCTGCCAACTGAGCCGTGCGCGTTACGAGAATAATCAATTGTACAAATAATGCCTTTCGATCTAGTCGTTGGCTACCTCAAAATTAATGTATCACCACGTTGAGTAAGTTCTACGTGCTTTAGAAAGCTCATCCCCAATAAGACATGGTCAGCGCGAAAGCCAGGATTAATACTCGCGCGTACATCAGTTAACACGATATCGCCCAGCTGGACAGTGTCCAAAACGGTTTGAAACGCACGAACCGGGCCATTGGCCGTGTTGTAGATCGACGCCGCACCGCGCTCTAATCGAAGTTTTTTGGCCACGTGGTCGGGGATGGCCACGTCGCTAGCGCCCGTATCGAGGAGAACTTCGATGTCGTGACCGTTAATTTGAGCCGTGGCAACATAGTGACCAAACCGGTTGCGTTGCAGCACAACCTCTTGTGTGCCTTGACTTGCATTGCTGATGTGTCGGTTAGGATTGCGTTGGTTTTCGAGCAAATCGCCAAAAAGCAACGTAAGCAAGCCTAGAACCATGACCCAAGCTGCTGTAATCATGCCTGCACCAAGTCGCTTGGTGCCTTTTCCTTCTTCTGCCATGTCTTTTTATTTCATTTAAGGAAAATTAGTAGAACAAAAGTGGTTTTTCTAAGTCAGACTCGCAGTCTAAGTTTCCGTTCACTGCATATTTTATATCGTGCCGATTCACCCGCGAATCAAGTGTAAAAGTGTTAGACGTATCTCAGAACCGCACAAGCGTGCCCTCAATGGGATCAGACACCCCTGACGTCGATCGTAGGTGGCTGATCTTAGTGGTAAAGTACTTAGGGGCGCGGAAACAAATAATCATCCAATCTTGCTTGTCTTTCGGCCCAGCTTCTGAGTTGCGGCAAGGGTCACATAAAGCGATTATGCGCCCCTTGCCGCGTCTTGAATCTGAGCCAATATCCGGCGCAATCTTTGGGCAATTATTTATTTCCGCGGCCCTTAAAACCCGGGTGAGCACTTAGCGTGACGCGTTCGGTGGCATCGCTACCTCAATATCCGGTTGCGTGATTATCTCTCGTTCCGAAAGAGGAAAGTATTCTAATTCAAGCGGTTCGTCGCCAGAACCGATTTCGTGATATACGCCAAAGGTGTCGGCGGGCTCACGCACAGCGTTGAGCGTAGCTGTATCAGTGAAGCGGTCGCGCGGTCGCTGACTAAACACGGTAGTATCATCAAGGTTCCGGCGCGGCGACGTCCCACGATTACCATCAAGAGCAACAGCTGCGTAACGTTCAAACCGAACGAGCCGAAAGAGAATGGCTGCGAATACGATCAAGAGAGCTGGGACAGTATAAATAGGTTCCATTGGCGTTCCTCTGTATTTTTGTTTTTAGGCTAAGCATCGATCCAACGATCTTCACGTAGTGTAGGCGGTGTAACGCCATTGGTCTGCCAGTCGGTTCTGGCCGCTTGGTACCGCCATCAGATGTCTTTCGTGTAGGTTCCATCCTACCTCGTGGGATTGGGTGAGTGGTGGGAAACGCTTCATTTGCCGAGTGGTTGGTTGCAGCGTGGTCTCGACTTACCCGGAAAAAACGCTACACCATATCAGGCGGGAGTCACTGCGGTAGAATGCACCGATTCTTCGCGCCGTACCGAGTGCTACCTTTATCGCGCCCGTGCGTACTCTAGGGCAAGGCGGGCTGCGCGGACTGATCGCCAGGTTTGTCCGCTCAGTTGTAGCAAGCTGTGTTAAATGCGAGTCATTTCTATTTAACAAAAGGTCCAGCTATGGTAATTTGAAAAAACTTTGGTTTTTCGCATCGTAGCGACACGGATTCCCCGTTTCGGGTAAAGCGGAGACTGGGTTTGGCCGATTACAGGTGAGGGTTTCTACTGGGATACGTATTTATCGTTATGTTTGACCATGTCGATGTATTAAACAAACTCAACAATAGCCTACCCTTAGCGGATAGGTTGATATCCATTCACGACGTCGTAAAGCAGCATTTCCCGGCGATTAGCCGTATTGCCGTGGCCCTCTACGATCCGGCGACGGACGTGCTGAAAACGTACGCGCACAGTAGCGGAGAAGATAATCCCTTAACATTGTACGAAACAAAACTGAGCACTGCATCGTCGCTGCGAGAAATCGTGGAGCAAGGCCGGCCCCGTGTCGTCCAAGACCTTTCCGTATTCGGCAACAGCACGCAACAGCATGCGCAGAAAATATCCGCACAGGGATACCGCGCCAGCTATACCATGCCGATCTATCAAAACAGCGAATTCTTCGGCTTTCTTTTCTACAACTCCTATGAAAGCAATTGTTTTAGTGAAGAAAATCTGGGTTTGTTGGATATTTTCGGGCATTTGATTGCGTTGACAATTATTAACGAACTAACCTCAATTCGCACCCTGCTCGCTTCTGTTCAGGCCGCTCGCCACGTAACCCATCACCGCGATGTTGAAACCGGCGCCCACGTGAACCGGACAGCGCACTATGCGCGACTCATTGCCAAGGAGCTGGCAGAAGAGCACGAGCTCGACGACGATTTCATCGAGCACGTATTTTTGTTCTCTCCGCTCCACGATATCGGAAAGATCAGTGTGCCTGACGAAATCTTGCATAAACCGGCGAGACTGGATGAGCGCGAATTCGAGGTCATGAAAACCCACGCACAGAAAGGTCGTGAGATCATTGACGAGTTGCTTAAAGACTTTGGTTTAAGCACCATTGAGCATGTGGACGTGTTGCGAAATATTGCGCAATACCATCACGAGGCGGTGGACGGTAGCGGTTACCCCGAAGGGCTTAGGGGCAAGGAAATCCCGCTCGAGTCGCGCATCAGCGCTGTCGCGGATGTGTTCGACGCCTTGACCAGCAAACGTCCCTACAAGGAGGCGTGGAGCAACGAGGAAGCCATTAGCGCCATTAGACGTCTAGCCGGTTCTAAGCTGGACAAACAATGTGTCGAGGCGCTGGTTATGAATTTGGAGACGGTATTAGAAATACAGCACCGATTTAAGGATGAGTCCGTCTAACGAACTTTTTTTTCTGGTGGGTTCGATTGTTACTCCGACAGCGAGTTGCTTTGCGTAGCCTAGCCCGCATTTCTCACCACCAATCTAGGCAATTGCTCGGTAATCGCTCCTGCATTACCCTACCACCGACATAGAAGAAGCCACCCGCCGCCGAAGCACTGAAAAAAGCCGACGTATAGGGTCGTCACGCCAAGTATCTACTTACTTAAATCACATTCTCACTATTCAGCTGTCATTCAGCTTGAGTTGACTATCCTGGATTCACCTTAATTAAGAGGTGTTTTGTTAACAAACATAATCGACGGTCGGGGATGCGATAGAAGGCTATGGTTTTCCATTTGGTCGCCCCTAAGGCCGGGACAACGAATCTTAGGAGAACGAGATATGAAAGC
>CALZJI010000600.1 GCA_945787615.1 uncultured Chromatiaceae bacterium
ATGCACTAATCGAGACGAACGCCAACACCGTCATCAGCGCTAAGGGAAGCGCCAATACGATCATAATTTTTGTCCTAACCTTAAGATTTTGCAGAAAAGTCATTTCATCCTTCCTTTTTTTTCGCCTAAACTATACCAACTCAAAAAACGTGATAACACTTAAATTCTAACGCACACAATCAGTTCACTTGTCGCCAACATGAAGCTCCTTATGACGGCCTCCGATGCCCCGAAAACCCAATTTGCTGGCGCTTAGTTGGTCCGATCATCTCTTTTATCATGGTCTTTCTCCTCCTCGTTGTCCGCAACTAACGTCGTTACATCAACGTCTCCTTGTATATAGGCAAGCGTATCAAGATCATCGAAGGACAAGACGCGATCTATGTTAAGGACGATAACGAACTGACCCTCTACTTTCCCCATGCCCAGCATGAAGTCTGCGCGCAGCTGGCCACCAAACGTAGGCGGCGGATCCATTGTCGCAGACGAGATGTCCATAACCCGGCTCACCGAATCGACAACGACCCCGACGTCCATGCATAAATCCCCCGCCATCATCTCCACAACCAACACGCAGGTGCGGCGACTGGCATCAAAAGACGGCTTACCGAGGCGACGCCCCAAGTCCATGACCGGTATGGCTTGCCCGCGAAGATTTATTGCCCCGCATACAAAATTGGGCATCATAGGAACGGCGGTAATTTCGCCGAATTCTATGATCTCTTTAATTTTCAAAATCTCGATAGCGTAGTGGTCGCCATGCATGACGAACGAGAGATACTTCCTCGTTTCATGGCCAACATCGCCCTTTACCGCATTGTCAGTGTGTTGCACTACTTGTACCATAACCCGCTCTCCGTTAAGCTGCTGCGGCGCATCATCGTTGCGGCCCCTAGTGAATTGTCGTTGACGACTCAGGCCCGAGCTTCGTTGAACGCCCCACCCTCGTCTGCTTAAATCCGGCAGTGGCGGCTTGCTCAACCAGGCCCGGAACGTCGAGAATAACTGCGACCTCGCCACTGCCCAGAATGGTGGAACCACTGATGCTTCGCAAGTGTTGGAAGATCTTTCCAAGCGGCTTAATGACGGTTTGGAATTCACCCAACAGCTCATCAACAATCAGCCCTGCCTTGACCTCACCGACCCTAACAATCACAACGTTTTCCCTTGAGCCGCCGTCCTCACCGCGCTCCCCGAACACCTCGCCCAGGCGTAAGTACGGGAGCGCCTCGCCGCGCAGATTAATATAATTCCCTTGCACTAGATCCTGGTCTTCCAATTCCTTAAGTTCCAGGCATTCAACCACCATATCTAATGGGATAATGTAGGATGTACCGGCAACGCCAACCAGAAAGCCGTCAATGATCGCCAGGGTAAGCGGCAACCGGATGATCATGGTCGTCCCTTGTCCTGGTTGCGTTCTAACGTCGACCGTTCCGCGAAGGGCCTCAATATTTTCTTTCACCACATCCATGCCAACGCCGCGGCCGGAAACGTTCGTCACTTCCGCCGCCGTTGAGAAACCCGCTTCGAAGATATAACGGCAAACTTCCTGGTCTGTGACCGCCTGATCGGGCTCAACAATTCCACGCTCAACAGCTTTAGCGAGGATCTTGTCACGATCCAATCCCCGCCCGTCATCGGATATCTCGATGACAATGCTGCCTGAGTCATGGTAGGCATTAAGCTTTAAACAGCCGCTCGCCGGCTTTCCTTGCGCAATTCGCTCATCCGCCGTCTCGATACCGTGGTCCAAGGCATTGCGAACAAGGTGCATTAGTGGATCGCCAATTTTTTCCACGACGGTTTTGTCTAACTCGGTTTCGCCGCCGCTAATTTCCAGCTTAACTTCCTTACCAAGGCCGCGACTAATCTCGCGCACGACCCGGTTTAAACGATTTAACGTACCGCTGATCTGCACCATGCGAAGTCGTAGTGTACGGTCGCGGATTTCTTCCACGTGCCGCGACTTCATAGACATGGATTCCACCAACGCAGTTTCACCGGTTC
>CALZJI010000601.1 GCA_945787615.1 uncultured Chromatiaceae bacterium
CTCCATCGTAAACTCGACCCTACAAATCTTTTGTGTTTCACGAATTGCGGCCAAGAACCCGAAAACCGGAACAAAATCACGGACTACTGCCCGATACAAATCCCGTTACCGGGCTTAGCGTTAGACTATACGTCTCACTTCCACTGGCCAGAGTAAACGACTGCGAGGTGCTTAATAACGAACCACCACTATTGGGCCGGCCAAAGGGGTCAAAATCTAGACTCGTCCCAGATAACGTAACACCGTTATCGAGCGCTACGCTAAACGCGCCACCGTTTGGCTTTGTCACCACATCCCCAGCTGTTACGCATGGCAAACGGCCTATACTGTTGACACAAACGACAGCGTAACTGTCTGCGGCTACCGAAAACCTTAGCGGTTGCTCCCAACCCATGGCGAGAGACTGCGCGTGGCGTATGTTGCGTGTGAGTAAATCGACTTGGTTGGCGAGGGTTAAAGCGCCGGTGGATTGCCAGCGTACGGCGATGAAGGTCGACATGATACCAAGAACGGTAATGACCAAAACCAGCTCCAACAAACTAAAACCATGCTGGCCATTTCGTGTCCACCGTAACACTTTAACTGGTAGAAAAAAAAACGCGAGAGTTGTCTTCCAAATCTCTCGCGTCCTTCTTAGACTAGCGTTACTAGAAACTGTCTACGCATTGAACGACGCTGCTCGCGTCGACCATCGCGCCGGTACAATCCGCATTCAAAAAGGTTGTTATGAGATACTTCGTGCCGTCGATATCCACCTCTACGCCTTCTACCGGAGTATTCACAGTATCAACCACACCACCGTCTACCGTATCAGCTAGTTGTGTCAAGCTCGGAAACGTTCCTTTATTCTTTCCGACATACACTGTTAAAGCAGATTTTACAGCACCATGTGCCGCTTTTTGAGTGGCGGTAGTTGCTTCTGTTGACATGTCCAGAAACTTCGGCGCGAACGAAGCCGCCAAAATCCCTAAGATCACG
Source organism: uncultured Chromatiaceae bacterium (assembly GCA_945787615.1). Classification (GTDB taxonomy): domain Bacteria; phylum Pseudomonadota; class Gammaproteobacteria; order JAADHS01; family JAADHS01; genus CALZJI01. Next base: position 979 of record CALZJI010000601.1, read on the forward strand.
ATGACCATGACCAGCTCGATTAACGTAAAACCTGAATTTCGTTTCCTCATCTTAACTCCTCCAAGGGGATGGA
>CALZJI010000602.1 GCA_945787615.1 uncultured Chromatiaceae bacterium
CGGCATGTCCACGACGGAATACATCCAGCGCCAGAAACTGCTGGACATCCCCCGCCAAGGCGCCGGTCGGCCGCCCCTGCCCTCCGACGACGACCAGGCGAGCATCTGGCACAGTTGGGTCAAAACCGAAGGCCTGTCGCTGCCGCGACGCTATCTCAACGTCGCGCGCGAGACCCAACTACCCCTGCGGGTCCTGTGGTCGTTGATCCAATCTTGGGATACCACCCTGCCCCCATCCAACAAGCCACCGAGGAGGACACCCTAGTGGACAAACGCCCACGCGACACCCCCAGAGCGGCGCAGACGCAGGCGCTATCGCGCTACATTCAACACGCGGTTCAGCGCCTCCAAGCGGCAGCGTCCCCTCACGCCGGTCCCACACACGACGATCACGGCAATCTGATTTTCTTTGGGAACTGGCAAGACCCCACGCCGCGTGCGCTGGTCACCGACCCGGTGCTCGAACCGGTGGACAAGATCGTGTGGCAGATCATTCGCACCCACATCACCGCCCCCGGAAGCGTCACCGCGTTTCCTCGCTACGAGACTATCCGCCAGGGCGCCAACGTGCGTTCCAACCACACGGTATCACGGGCGCTCGCCATTCTACGCGTCACCCGCTGGTTGTCGCTGTGCCAAAAGGCCAGAGATCAACAAGGCCGTTTCCTGGGGAATGTCTACGCGTTGCACGATGAACCCGTCACCCTGGGCGATGCGATCGACCTGGACAGTGACTACATGGCGTTTCTGCATCAATGCCGAACCCATCGCCACCCCCGCGTGCGCGATGTGGCGCAAAGCGTCCTCGACACCGTTCAGACATCGGTCGCGGCAGGGCAAGACGTCGCCGAGGAACGCATTGGCGTTCCCGCCTATGCGCGCCGTCTCAGTTTTTTTGCGTCAATGCAAGAAGAAATTGGAATGCCTGCGCCGGAATTTTCTCAATCGTCGCGTTTCTACGCCGTCGCCAAGCCCCAACTCGTGTCGTTGCAGGCGCTGAAACACGACGTTCAAACCGAACCTCAAGCACAGCGGGTTCGTGACGAAACACGCAATCGTGACGCGAACCCGCCACGATCGACATCGCATGCCGAACCCAGCCCAGCGGAAACCCATCACAACGAAAAAGACGCCCCAAGCCACCGTGTGCAAATATTGCACACGGATGGCGAAAATCACCGTGTGCAATATTTGCACACGGCTGTATGTAGTAGTAGTAGTAGTAGTAGTAATAAATATATTACTACTACTACGAATACAGAAACTCCGCGCGCGCACGTGAGGCCCAATGAAACCGTGCAGCTTCCAGCCGGGATCTCGACTAACGAGCGAAAACTCGCCCTGATGTACCTCGAAACCCTCGATGAGGCGCTGCGCCAGGATGTTTTGGACGAATGGCAGGGCCGGCTACGCAATGCGAAGCGGCGCGGACACCCCATCTACAACCCACTCGGCTACCTCGTGGGCTTGTGCCAACGCGCTAAGACGGGTGAATTCCAGCTCACCATTGGCTTGCGCGTGCGTGAAACGCGTGAGCGGGCGCAACGCCAAGCGCAAAAAGAAAAAACCTGCCACAACAAAGCCCGCCCCACCGTTGACGGTCGCGCGAGCGATGGCAGGCGCCGAATCACCGAGCACATACGCGCCCTCCACGAAAAACTCTCGGGCGGAGGCCAACGAGGTCACGATGAGTAGCGTCCCCCCAGCTGTTGCCAGTGGCAACACCCGCAACGTGATGCGCAGACGTCTCCACCTGTTGCCACTGGCAACAGGTACCCGGCAGCGGAAAAGCGGCGTCGAACTGTTGCCAATGGCAACACCGACACAACCGGGAAGGCGCGACGCGAGGTGTTGCCACTGGCAACACCCCAACCAGCGGCTGGAGGGGGCCCAAGACTGTTGCCACTGGCAACAGATACCCGGCAGCGGAAAAGCGGCTTCGAACTGTTGCCAGTGGCAACACCGACACAACCGGGATGACGCGACGCGAGGTGTTGCCACTGGCAACACCCCAAACTGCGGCTGGAGGAGGCGCAAGACTGTTGCCACTGGCAACACGTACCCGGCGGCAGAAAAGCAGCGTCGAACTGTTGCCAGTGGCAACAGTGGAACGGCCACCGCTGAAGCCACCGCCAGACTGTTGCCACTGGCAACAGCGCTGCCATCCCCACGGAGCGCACAAACCCTGGCCGCGATGGGAGCGCTGCCGCAAGCGGTTCTGGAGGGCACGCTACGGGCTCAGATTGCCCCACCGATTTCCGCATCGACACCGCAAGCCGCTGACAAGAGCGAACGTACGGAAGTCGATCATGCAGGCCGTGAGGAACGTGGCTGATGCAGCGCGACACAAAGGGCCCTTTCCTTTTCCCTTTAAGGGTAAGGGGGCGATCACGCGGCTGACGGATCATCTGGATAGACTGCGTCATCTTGGGCGGATGAAGTGCGAGCCGTGAGTTATTTTTTCGCGACCGAAACCAATTTTTCGTTGGCCAAGACAAAACATCCCGGTAACGTTTAACCTCCAACAAATCACTTGATCACAGGAGTAATCAAACATTGGCGAACACGTTTATCGGCAGCGGCAATCTCGGCGGCGACCCGGTGCTTAAATCACCCGTCGGCGACGATCAGCGACAGGTTGCCGACATGCGGATCTATTTCGACAAACCGGTCAAGCATCCCGACACGGGAGAGTTCGAAGACAAGGGCGGGTTCTGGCTGGACGTATCGGCCTGGGGCCGACTCGCCGAGGATGTCGTGCGCGGATTGAAAAAGGGGATGCGCGTTAGAGTGGAGGGCTCGTTGAAACACACGCGCTGGCAAAGCGAACGCACGGGCGAGGAGAGGTCGAAATTCGTCTTGTACGCCGACGAGATATCCGTCATCCTAACGCGCGTGGCTTCCATTCAATTACGAGCACGAGAACACAGGCCAACGCGTGATCAGAAAAACGAACAAGACGACACGACGCAACCCACGCACGAGCAGCGTGAACATGACGGCTAGCCGAGCATTGAAATCGCTTAGGTCATCGGCGCGTATCGGTCTTACCGTCTTACCGGAAAACGAGAAACCGTTAGGGCTGTGCGTTGGCCCACTTTGTGACAAAAGGCAACGATCGAACGCGAGCCGTCACGCTTCTTGTGGTAAGCGCATTGCCCCGCCCGCCTGTTCGTGCCACAAAGCGTTTAACGACGTCGTCAAGCACACCGCCTAAAAAACGATGCAACTCTACCTGTGTGAAAAACCCTCCCAAGCCCGAGACATCGCACGGGTGTTAGGCATCCGGCAAAAACGTGACGGCTGTTTACAGGGCCAAGAAGCCACGGTGACCTGGTGTTTCGGTCACCTGTTGGAAATGGTCCCGCCCGATGGCTACGACCCGGCCTACAAACGCTGGCGCCTGGAAACGCTGCCCATCGTTCCTGAGCAGTGGAAACTGGCGGTGAAGAAAGAGGCCCGACAACAATACACTATCATCCAACAGCTGCTGAAGGCCGCCGCCCAGGTCGTCATCGCGACAGACGCCGACCGGGAAGGCGAGACCATCGCCCGTGAAGTGTTGCAGCGCTGCCGTTGGCGTGGCCCGGTCTCTCGGCTATGGCTCTCAGCATTGGATGACGCAAGCATCCGCAAGGCGCTGAGCAATAGGCTGCCGGGGGCCAAGACCGAAGCCCTCTATGCGGCCGGACTGGGTCGCGCGCGGGCAGACTGGTTGGTGGGCATGAACCTCACCCGCGCCTACACCGTCATCGGCCGCCAAACCGGCCATGATCGCGTGCTCTCCGTGGGCCGTGTGCAAACACCTACCCTCAATTTGGTGGTGCAGCGGGACGCGGCGATCGAACGGTTCAAGCCCAGTCCGTATTACGACATCCAGGCCCTATTCGAAGTCAAAACAGGCCAATTCAACGCAAAATGGTGTCCGCCCAAAGCTCTTACCGATTCGGAGGGCCGCTGCACCGACCAAACGGTGGCCCAAGGCGTGGTGCAAAAGATCGCCGGGCGAGACGGGACAATCATCAGAGCGGAGACGACGCGAGAGAGAGAAGCCGCACCCCTGCCCTTCGATCTGTCCACGCTGCAGCAAGACGCCTCCAAGCGCTGGGGCCTAGGCGCGCAGGACGTGCTGAACACCGCCCAAGCCTTGTACGAGACCCACAAGGCGCTGACCTATCCCCGCACCGACTGCCCGTATCTGCCGGAATCACAACGATCGGAAGCCCCTCAAGTGCTCTCCGCGCTGAAACAATCCGATGCCGCGTATTCGCCACTCGTCGACGGCGCCGAACCGCAAGCACGGTCCAGGGCGTGGAACGACAAAAAGATCACCGCTCACCACGCCATCATTCCCACCGCGACGCCCACCGATGTCTCCAAGATGTCAGAGACAGAACAACGGCTTTATGATCTGGTCTGTCGCCGCTATTTGGCGCAATTCTATCCGCCGTACGAGTACGGCAAGACCGTCATCGAGGCCCGTGTCGGTGGCGAGCGGTTTCTTACCGCCGGTAATGTGCCGCGCATCGAGGGGTGGCGACGTGTCGTGACGCAGAGAAAAACCGACCCGAAAGAACGTGAAGCGCAAACCCTACCGCCCGTGACCGTTGGCGACGCCGCACACGTGGCCGACGCAACGCTTGAGACCAAACAGACCCAACCCCCACCCCGCTACACAGAAGGCACGTTAATCGCGGCCATGAAATCCATCGGCAAGCACGTTAGCGACCCGCAACTCAAGAGAGTGCTTCGAGACACCGCCGGGCTGGGTACCGAAGCCACCCGCGCCGGCATCATCGAGGCAAACCGGGCAAAGCGAAACGACACTCAACGCCTCGCGCGAGATCCGGTGCGCCGGCGGCCAAGACCGGTGCACCCTGCCCACAGTGTCAATCCGGTACGCTAGTGAAGCGCACGGTAAAACGCGGCAAGAATGAAGGCAAACCGTTTCTCGGTTGCACGAAATACCCCACCTGTCGCTACTTCGCCTGGCCGTGAACCGCAAATTGTTCTCGCATCGCAAAGAATAGTTCGTTGCGCCCTAGCCATGGGTGATCCATAGTCGCAAATATGACCACACGAATTCATACGCTTTTCTACCCTGGCCACTTGGGTGAAGTGGCGTCCCTTGCTGATGTGTATCAGCGCCGAACGCACTGCGTAGGATCGTGAGATCAGTACAGCGGCTCTACGCCGTCGATCCATCGTCATCAACCCAATGGGGAAACGTCTTCCCCGGATGGGGCACGGTGTTTCTCCACGATCAATCCAAAGGAGAAACCGCATGTAAGACAAGCATCAAACTCAAGAGACCCAATACTTCGATCTTCACGTGGCAGGTATCGGTTATCTGAACAGAGTCCGGGAAGTGCCGGTCAAACGTGCGCAGCCGTTTCTTGCAGTGGACATCTCCGCCCTCCATGGCGAGCGCGAGGACGTTCAGTACACGCGTTTCGACTGCCGTGTCTCCGGTAGCCGAGCCAAGACAGCCGTCGAGCAGTTAGCTTCGTTGATTAACGATGAAAGCAACAAGGTGCTCGTTGGCTTCAAACTGGGTGATCTCTATCCGGAACTGTTTACCTATAAACACGGCGAAAAAGCCGGTCAAACCGGCGTCTCGTTGAAAGCGCGTTTGCTCAATATCGCCTGGGTAAAGGTCAACGGTCAGCCCTTTGATCTTGAACTCCCATCGGTGGCTTGAGCGCATTACCGCTTCCGCTGACATCATCCGTCTAGGAAACGACGCCGCCCGGCGGCGTCGTTTCAAGGCAAGCGTCGGCGCAAGACAATATGGCGTGGCGTTTCCCAAGCCTCTGTGATTGACTTTCGAAAGGCCGCTGGGGAGAAAACTACTAATTTGCCTCCGACGCGGCTAGTCGATTGGGCATATACCGAACTCAAACCTCCTTGAAGGAGCGAGTGAAGGCGTCTAGCAAGGGCCGCAGCAGATATTCTAATAAGGTACGTTCTCCGGTCTTGATGAGTACCTCCGCTGGCATTCCCGGCAACAGCTTTAGGTTCTGCAGGCGTTCCATACCTTTGGCCGTTACCTCAATACGTGCCAAAAAATAGGGTGCCTGGTCGTTTGGACTCAGCAACCGGTCAGCCGAAACCCTAATTACTCTAGCCTCGACCACAGGGGTGATGCGTGCCTGGAACGCAGTAAAGCGCGCATCTGCGACTAATCCCGCGTGTACATTGTCGATGTCTGTTGGTTGTATGTGAGCCTCGACCACTAACGTTTCACCCTCCGGAACGATGTCCAGAATCGGCGTGCCTGGTTTGATTACACCCTCTACGGTATGCACTGCGAGGCCCACTACGGTGCCGCTTCTCGGTGCCCGGATCTCCGTACGTAAGAGGGTGTCTTCCAACGCGCGCATACGTTCTTCTAAGTCAAAGATCTCCGTCTGGACCTCACGGAGCTCGGTCACGACATCGCTGTGAAACTGCTGTCCCAGCTGCACGGTCTGCAGCTGCGTTTCGCCGATCTTAACCTGCGTCATGGCGATTTCCGAAAGATGTTTGGCCTGTTGTCCTTGCAGCTCGGCAATAGCGCGCTCTAGCTCGCGTAAGCGATTCTTATCCGTATGGCCTCTCTTAAGTAACTTGCGAAAGTCGTTCGCTTCTTCCTGCATAGAAACAATACGCTGTTGCTCGGTTTGTTGAAGTACGTTAAGTCCTTCAATCTGCGCCCGAAGTTGCTTTACACGTTGGTTAAGTACGAAAACTTGGCTTTCCCGGGCGTCGCGGCGAGCCGCAAATACTCGGTCCTGGCCGTCCAACGTTGATTTCACCCGGGGATCATCCCGTTGGAGAAGTAATTCTTTCGGAAAGGTAATACCTGCACGCTGGTCGCTCTCCGCACGCAGGCGCGCCTCAAGGGCACGGGCAGCGAGGTATTGACTGCGAACAATCTCCAGGCTTGCGCAAGCCTGAGTGTCATCCAAACGCAATAAAATGTCCCCAGCGTGGACGAAGTCACCATCTTGAACTAGGATTTCTTTGACGATTCCACCCTGCAGGTGTTGGATCGTCTTGCGGTACGATTTCACGGTCACCACGCCTGGAGCAACAACAGCGCTATCCAACTCAGCGGTAGCTGCCCAGACACCAAACCCGCCAAGAGCGACAAGTAGTATTACAAAGCCTACAAGGCATATCTTTCGGTCATCTGTTGGAACCCGAGCGGGCATTAAGACCGGGGATATGTGTATCATATTCACCTCCTCTTGCATTATGCGGAAGATACCTGTTGTGCTACAGGACTGATCGATTGAGGTTTCGAAGCGAGCCGGTTGAGTTTGGTCAGTACGAGCTCGCGCGGCCCCATCAGCTGGATTCGCCCTTCGTTAAGGACCAGTATTTTATCCATCCCTGCTACGATGCTAGGCCGATGCGTGATCAACAATACTGTGGTCTTACGGCGTACTTTGAGGCTCTCAATGGCCCTCAGTAGCGCGTCTTCGCCTTCGGCGTCCACGTTGGAACTCGGCTCGTCTAGCACCACTAATACCGGATCACCGTAGAGGGCTCGAGCTAGTGCGATGCGCTGACGCTGACCACCGGAGAGCCCGTAACCTGACACCCCAATAGGCGTGTCATAACCCTGGGGAAGCTGCAAGATCATTTCGTGCACACCTGCCTGGCGCGCTGCGGCCACGACTTTAGCGGCGTCCACTGCGCCAAAGCGAGCAACATTCTCGCTGATCGTGCCGTTAAACAGTTCCACATCTTGCGGTAGATAACCCAGGTACGGACCCAGCTTTTCACGGTTCCAGGTACTTATATCCACCCCATCGAGGCGCACTTTTCCAGCATGAGGCGGCCATAGCCCCAGAATGGTCCGCACTAACGTCGACTTACCTGACGCGCTAGGTCCGATGATGCCGAGTAACTCGCCAGCGTTGAGCCTAAAACCGACGCCGCGGATCACGGGCGTATTGGCGCCTGGAGGTACCGCTACGAGTCCCTCAACCAGCACATCACCTCGGGGGGGGGGCAGCGCCATTGTATCAGGCCTACGTGGCACGCCATGGAGAAGCTCATTCAAGCGCTGGTATGCCGCTCGAGCGCTGACAAATCCTTTCCAGGAGTTGGTCAGTATGTCGATGGGTGCTAGTGCGCGTCCCATTAAAATCGACGCCGCGATCATTACGCCAGGCGTAATGGCGCGCTCTATAACCAACAACGCCCCAACCCCTAACACTGACGACTGCAGAATTACCCGCAAAGACTTACTAGTCGTACTCAACGCGCTAGACCGATCGCTCGCTAGAGCTTGCAGCGCCAGAGCCTTCGTGTGGCGGGTCAACCAGCGCGTACGAATCGCTTTTAGCATCCCCAAAGCCTCCAGCACTTCGGCGTTACGTAGGTGGCTGTTGGCGTCGTTGTTCGCAGCGACAAATACTAGGTTAGCCGCCGTCAGATCCTTTTGAGTCGAAATCTCGTTGATCAACGTCAGCGCCAACAAAAGCAGGGCACCTCCCGCGGCAATCCAACCGAAAATGGGATGAAACAAGAAGAGCATCAAGACGTATATGGGCATCCAAGGTACGTCAAAGAACGCTAATGGGCCTGTGCTCGTAAGAAACTGGCGCAGATGGGTAAGGTCGTGGAGTGGTTGTACAGTGGTCTCAGCGGGCCGACGTAGGCCGAGATTAAACACGGCAGTGAACAGACGGGCATTCAGTGACATATCGAGACGTGTCGCTACTCGGATCAGAATTCGCGCCCGCACCCACTCAAGCCCCCCCATCACCAGCAACAGAGCCCCCGTCAACAGACTGAGCATTAAAAGCGTATAAGCGTTGTTGCTTGTGATAACGCGGTCGTATACTTGTAACATATACAAGGCTGGCACCAGCATAAGCGCGTTGATAAATAGGCTAAACATCCCGACCGTCAGAAACGATCGTCGACAGGCGCGTACCGCCGCACGTAGCTCAGATCGTTTGTTTTGCCCTTTATTCGAAAACATAGACTACCCCCAAAAAGTCGGTCATTAGACAGCGTATACGTTGTTTGGGAACGACGAGAAACTATAACGATTGCTTAAGCAATTACGACTTCTAGAAAGGCTAATGGCGTTTAAGAAAAAGTATGAACCGTAACCACCCTTCCTACACACATGCTTCAAAGGCCATATACCGCTTCTTTACCTTCTACTAGGCCGCAGGCCGACGAAGCTTCCCGATTCGCCGACCTGCAACGCCGATTGAAGCGCTCCGCCGAGCCGGCTAAAGCGCCACCGTAAGAAAGATCAGACGATAAAGTCACTCGAGATCATATTCAGGTGTAAATCCTGAAGCACCACATCGTGGACAGTTCCACCGTCATTGAAGCTAATTACGGTGGAGTTGTTGCCGTAGAACCAGTAGCTGACCTCATTGATCTCGGGTATGCTGTCCATGCCACCGAAGTACGTGACGCTGGTCGACGAAAGATCGATTTTGTCACCCTCATTCCACTTGAAGTCCGTAATGACGTCGGCGTTTGACAACCCAAAACCGGTGTCGCCTTTGCGAAACACGAAATTGTCAGCACCAGAACCACCGGTCAGCGTGTCTATACCGCTTCCGCCAACGAGAGTATCATCTTGCGATCCACCATCTAAAATATCGTTTCCGGAGCCGCCATACAGATTATCATTATTGGCTTCGCCGTATAACTTATCATTCCCTGTCCAGCCGTCTAACGTATCGTTACCGTACCAACCGTAGAGAACGTCTTTGCCGTTGCCGCCGTTAATGTAGTCATTGCCATACCAACCATCTAAAGTGTCGTTACCATCGTAGCCTCCAATGTCGTCATTTCCGAATCCACCAAAAACGTAATCATCACCGCCGTAAGCATAGACTTGGTCGGCGCTATCTGTTCCGTACAGGGAGTTATTAAAGTTTGTACCGTAGATGTTTGCCATATTCGTATCCTTTCAATTATGCTGTTTGAATGATCTTTCCCCGATAAGCGTATGTATCGATGACGATACTGCCTATGGGCTCATTAAATAATGACGTGCACGGCATCGTATATTTGCCAGCATATTTTTTAATAAACCGTTCTCATATGGTGTTCGTACAATATCAGCTAACTAGCTGCCATTTCTCGCTAAAGATCCTCTGTTGGTCTTGTCAAAACGGATACCGTAGAATATTAAAAGTTCTCAAGACTCTTACCAACCAGTTTTCGGGATTCGACGACGATGCTAGCCTGGTCTTGTTGATTTAACGTCGCTTCGATGAGTAGTGCCCCATCTCGAGACTCAACCAATTCATTAAAAAGTATGTCATTAACAAGTATGCGCCACTGCGATCGGCGTTCATTAGAATAAGGTTTTCAATTATTCCGAGTACCTTGTATTCCTATTGCCTTAAAGCTTTCGTCAACTTAAAAGTTGATTTCGCGTCACGTATTAACGTGCTTGACATAGAACTTTAGACTAGGGCTTATATCACGATATTTGCCTAGTAGCGTTCGCTATCAATCGAAAAAAATAATTCCCCGACCTAATCGCCAGCAAATTTTGTATCAGTAAGCGCTGTTTTTCCGTTTTCACTCCATTCAGTGACTTTGCGCCTACCATTTCGGATTGATATATAAGTTCGTCGTACCGCCATCCTCAGTAGTGATTGTTACGCTCGTTTTGAATCTTCTTTCGCTAATTCACGCAGCCAAGTATTCGTACTCCTTATTAACAATAAGTTTCAAATAACTCTCATATTAGACCTTTTTGGGTTTAAGCCCCGTAACACTTTATGACGTGGCTTGAACCGTAAAGGCAATAAATCCTACTTCTTTATACGCTAATCTTCGGGATCCGACAGCCATGTCGTATTACTTAGCTTCGCGCGCAGCTTCACAACGGCAATAAAGGCAACAAGTTCGTCATCAGATGTGCTGTAGGCTTTTAGTGGATTGCTGACCGGTTGTTCGGATTTGGGCAAAACGGCATGTTTCGCTTTCCGACTTGAATTCGAGCATTTCGGCTGTACCGATATTGTGGGTTTTATTTTTGTTAAACTTTTACCCCAGCACTTTGGCACGCTTTGCGGATAACCTTAATAAGTTTGTCGCGTCGTTTATAGGGGTCTCCGGTTAAACGCAGTAGTCTAGCTACTTGCTGCACTTTTACCCCTTCAACGAAATGTAACCGCAAAAATAAACGATCCTCCGGCTTAAGTTTAATATGTTGCAGTAAGCGCTCCGAAAGCACTCGGGTTTCTCTCCCGGAATCCGCACCATTTTCGCCAACTATTGCGCACAACAATGCCTTACCGAGATCATGCTGCTCCTTCTTTATCATAAGCTCCAGTAATGGCGGATCCGTTGAGCCCGCTGCGGTCATCTCACTAACTTCTATTCGTGAATTAAGGCCTGTCACGCGCTTACATCGAGATAGAATCAAAGAGACCACATCTTCGATCTTTTTGCGTTTAATCGTCGGATGGTTTACAACGAGTTCCTCGATAGTGGCCTGTTGGCTGAGTCCGCACTTCACTAACAATTTATAAGCCGCATTGTGCAAACCGCACTTCTTGGACTTGAGCCATTCCGGTTCACGGACATGACCGAATTTCGCTCGTCGAAAATCTCCAACTAGCCGTTTTGCTACCACGAGAAAGAAGCTCCGGAGCTTTCCTCGACCCTGCCACGCCCGTGCCCGATACCAATTATTCTCCTGAAGTTTTTCCAATACGTAATTCTGCGCCTCTGATGCAAGAGCATCATCCCCTAAGAATTGTCGCCTACAGAAACTGTCCAGATTTGGCAAGAGTTCCCACACTAATGCTTTGGCCTCCTCGGAGGATAATTTGTGTTCTTCCATCAACGGCATTCTCTATTAAACACGAACCTCAGAACGTATTGTTTTTCTCGAAAGCAAAGTTAATTGGTTTTTCGCGAACGGCTTTATACCCTCTGGTATGGCACTCGCAACATGACTTGATTCCCAACATGAGCTCTTTCCTATTCTAAGAGTATTGGGAATGACTATAACTGGAGGGAGTTGCCCCGTTCCCGCAATAGGTATCTTTTTCGGGCTGGCATCGCCAGGATGACGAGGCGGCTTGGTCCTGACGCAATAAGGCGTAAGGTAATTACTCTACAAAGGGTGCGACGGTATTTGGCCTACGTGTTAATCTATCGGGATATCGAGGAGATGATGGTCGAGCGAGGATTTGACGTGGATTATCGCAACCATTAACCGGTGCGTCGTTAACTAGTCGCCGCAATAGGAGAAGGCTTTCCGGAATAAAATGAAACGGCTCGGAAAACGGAGGAGAATGGATAAAACATACGTTAAAGTCATAGGCGAGCGGAAAATCTTTTACCGTGTCGTTTTTAGCGAACGCAACATCATCGGCTTTTTACTTCCATCTGAACGCTATAATGAAGCGGCGTTTCGCCTTTTTAAGAAAGCGATCAAAACTATATTTTAAACCCGGTACCATCAAAGCGGTTATCGACGTCAACAATAAGAATACCAATATACAAATCAAGGTTAATAAACAATTGCGATATCTCAGAATTACCGTAGAACAATCTCACATTTTATCAAACGCATCACGCGGCCGATGTTGCGACTAAAGTACTTCAACTGTACGCCATCGACCTTAGCTGGAATTGAACTAATGCGAATGTTAAAGGAAGGGCAAATAAAATATTCTGGCGGGAGGGATAAGCCTCCCGCAGAATTATTCTATTCGTTAGCACTGTGAACGAGTCGGATCGTATGTCTTTTCCGCGGTCCAACGAACTCATTGCGACAATACTTTTAATTCAACATAACTCAAGAGTCCCGAGTTCTCTCGCTAATTACCCGAGAGCACGCTTGCAATCCTGAATAATTCTTAGCCACCCTCACGGTACAATTTCATAGCCAACTTGGAGCGCTCAATACTGAGCGTAACCCACTCTGTCGTAAGCTTCTTGTATCGCTTGTAATTTCGTATCTGCTGACGAAGATCTTTAACGTGTTCTCGACGGACGTACTCCGTGCGGCTTTTCATTTCATGAGTATAGCTAATCTGATAGTACGCGCCAGACTGATTGCCAGGGTCTCGATATTGCTTGGTGAGTGACCCAGGCCGCATTTCCCCAATCAAAGCAAGCTCTCCCTTGATTCTCTCAATTCTCTTATCAATGGTTATGAGTCTGTTTTTTGACATATCAATAGCATACATATGCTATAGTCCAATGTCAAAAGGATTTTGTCGATGCGGCTATGGATTTATTGGTGGGAAGCTGTAGCGTTACTCAGGTCAGGATGTTCTCGAACAAGAACGTTCATGTGGTTTGTTACATGTATCGCTGGATTTACAACACGAACCGATATGCTGGGCGTAACCAGCATGATTCGTTCTCTCGGGCTACACAGCCGCTATTACGATAGACTATTGGATAGCTTTCACAGCACAGGCATAAGACTCGATGAGATGAACCAACTTTGGGTTAAGGTCGTGATAAAACTGTTTCCAAGCCTACTTCAAGTCAACGGCAGGCTCGTTCTCGTCGGCGATGGAATAAAGGTCCCTAAACAAGGAAAAAAGATGCCCGCCGTCAAGCTCCTTCATCAAGAGTCGGAGTCCAATACGAAAGCCGAATATATTATGGGGCATTCTTTTCAGGCCGTTTCCATCCTTGTTCAGGCGGAAAATAGCGTTCTAGCTGTTCCTCTTGCGACACGAATACATGAGGGAGTTGTGACCACAAATCGCGATCGTCGCACCTTATTAGATAAAATGATCGCGCTACTTGGGATCACTAACATCACACTGCCATTCTACTTTGTCGCCGATGCCTATTACGCCAACCGAAAAGTCGTCAATGGCTTGTTAGAGCGCGGCAACCATTTGGTGACACGCGCCAGATCAAATGCCGTGGCCTATAACCCACACGTCAAACGGGGACCTAATACGCGCGGTCGCCCTAAAATCTATGGCAAGAAGGTCAAGATTAAGTCGCTATTCAATCGTCAGCAGGAATTTAAAGAAATCGTGAGCCCTGTCTATGGCGAGAAAGATGTTATGCTGCAATGCCAAACCCACGATTTACTCTGGCGACCTGTAGGGAAAATTGTGCGATTTGTACTGGTCATTCATCCCACACGGGGCCGGTGCATTCTCATGTCGACAGACACCTCTTTGTCTGCTAGCGAGATTATACGTCTGTATGGATTACGCTTTAAGATTGAGCATACCTTTAAGCAAGCTGTTCGAGTTATCGGCGCATTTTCGTATCATTTCTGGATGAAGGCAATGAAGCCGTTGCGGCGGCGCAATGGCAACCAGTATCTTCATAGACAATCGGAGTCTTATCGGAAGGCCATTCAAAGAAAAATGCATGCTTACCATGTCTTTGTTTTAGCAGGCACAATCTCTCAAGGGCTGCTACAATACCTGGCATCCGCCCATCCAAAGCAGGTGTGGCGCGCGTTTGGTTCATGGCTCCGAACGATTCGGCCCGGCGTGGCTCCCTCAGAACTGGTAGTCGCGACGGCTCTGAGGCAGAGCTTTCCTGAATTTCTCCTGGTTAACTCCAAGACCAATAACCTCGCGAAATTCATCACTGAACGCCAAGACCTTGAGAGACGCGATTTATTTCAAAATGTGACATGATTAACTCGGGACTCATGAGAACATAACGATAACAAGACAAAACGTAGGCTTCGCTTTGAGTGAGATATGACCGAAACCGTCACCCCATAAAGTGCCACTGCGTTCGTAGGTCCGGTTAAATTACTGAACGTAGCCCTGACCTACCTTTTTCATCAGCACTGCCGCGCTATCTACCTTTTCGGGCGTAACCAGCAGATGTAAATGGTTCGTCATCAATACATAAGCGTGAATTTGCAGTCGTACTTCTCTGCCTGCTCTTTGAGGTGACGTAAATACAATTGGTAATCGTCATCGGAATAAAAACACGCAGAGAGGTTATTACCGCACTTAATGACGTACCAGGGTATACCCGGCATAGATAAACGTGCTCGGCGAGGCATAATCCTGACATTTGTTAATTTTGAAAAATCATACTGAGGGATGATAATTAATTCTACTTCATTTTTGAGCTCTTCACCGATATCTGTGGGCAGACCAACCAGCGATTCCTTCGTATTTGCCTGATTTACAGGGACAAAGAGGAGGTTTCCAGTTGGCATCTTTTGATATGCGAAAGTAGATTGCATAAGAATGAAGTTACCCACAGGGCCCACGAGCGCGAAATGCTTTAAAATAGAGAGCTATCACGCTGTGGACTTGTGGATAACTTCATTCTTATTTCTAGATACGACCCACAAATATCGTAGAGGAGCCCATTTTTGTCACTCCTTCAGCAACGCGGTGAATTCGCATTGTGGTTGCAAACTAATTACCGGAGATCGAATTACGCGGTTTTTTAATGTAGGAATGTTCTGATTTTTCATTCGAATAGGAAAACGCTCACAAACCGTGGTCTGTCCCTGATCTGGCCCCAATTTCTAGTCCCTAGCCCGCATTTCTCACCCTATCCAAAGAAAAAGGCCGTGACTTGCGGCATAATGTGAGTGCGAACAAAACATTATGAACCGAAACAAGGACGGCCTTATGAAAACACAGTGTACTGCAGATCAGTTGGAATTTCATGCCTTAGAACGCCGCCAAATCGTTGGAAAATTCGACGGGGGAGAGATCAGTTCGGACGGCGGTAGTTTACTATTGCGCGAAGTTGAGCGACGTACAGGGCTACTGGGAAGACTGTCGAGGTGTTTTGATGACTATCGAAAAGCGGAGCTGATCGAACACACGGTTGAGTCGCTGGTCAAGCAAAGAGTCTTTGCGCTGGCCTTGGGTTATGAAGACCTCAATGACCATGAAACACTGCGCCAAGATACCTTGCTCGCGGCGGTGTGCGACAAAGGTGATCCGACAGGTAATGCTCGTCAGCGCGAGCAAGACAAAGGTAAAGCGCTTGCGGGAAAGAGCACATTGAATCGCCTGGAGTTAACGCCAAGAGACGCGGATGAGACGGAACGGTACAAAAAGATCGTGGCGAACTCAGAGGCCATCGATACGTTGTTAGTGGATTATTTTCTGGAGTCGTTTGAGTCGCCGCCTCAAGAGATTGTCTTAGATGTGGATGCGACGGATGATCCCTTGCATGGTCACCAGGAAGGACGATTTTTCCACGGCTACTATGGTTGTTACTGCTATCTACCCTTATACATCTTCTGTGGCGAGCAGCTGTTGTGCGCCCGTTTGCGCGAGTCAGGTCAGGATGGCGCGGCAGGGACCGTTGAGGAGTTGGCGCGGATCGTCGAGCGGATACGCGCAAGGTGGCCGCGGGTGAGAATTATTCTGAGAGGGGATTCGGGATTTTGTCGTGATTCGATTATGACGTGGTGTGAAGGCCATGGGGTCGATTACGTGTTGGGGATTGCGAAAAATGATCGTCTAAAAGCAGCGATTGAATCAGAGATGGCGCAGGCCAAAGCCCTTTACGAAACGACTCAACAGCCGGGGCGGTTATTTAAAGACTTTCGTTACCGAACGCGCAAAACGTGGTCTTGTGAACGCCGCGTAGTAGGCAAGGCGGAATATTTAAGCAAAGGCGAGAATCCCCGTTTCATTGTGACCTCGTTGACCGATGATGAGTATAGCGCTTGCGCCCTTTACGAAGAGTTTTACTGTGCCCGAGGTGATATGGAGAACCGCATCAAGGAACAGCAACTGTGCATGTTTGCCGATCGCACCTCAACCGCCTTGATGCACTCAAATCAGTTACGGCTCTATTTCTCCTCATTCGCTTATGTGCTGGTTCAGAGCTTACGTCGACTCGCTCTAACGGGGACTGAAATGGCCAACGCACAGTGTTCGACAATTCGCTTGAAGCTGTTCAAAATCGGCGCTCAGGTGCGGGTTACGGTTCGTAAAGTCTGGATAGCGTTTTCTGAAAGCTATCCCTATCGTCAGTTGTTTCAACAGGTCTTCGATAAACTACAACAGATCCCGTTGCGCTGTTAGCCACAACGCTTTTCCAGCGCACCTCTGAGGGCCTGCGGTACACGGTCAAGGGCGTGGTCTGTTCGCCGTTCGACAACCGACACCCTGATCGATCGTTTTAACTCAATTTTGTATACCACGTCCCTTACCATGGCGCCCGCTCTCTTCATCGCCGCTTAGTTTTTCTAACCCGTTTGCTTTTAAATGCGAATAGGAATTATTCCGCCGGAACGTTAGCGCCACTGTGAGAAATGCGGGCTAGTTCTCCAATTTCTGTTCGGCAACCTCACCAATACGTTTGAGTCTCACATGTAGAATAGGGAAGGTCTATCCGGATGAAAAGGGAATGTCGTCCTAAGGATCGATAGGCCATCGGAGTTTCGGTAGTAGTCTGAGGTAGTAAGGGCCGCGGAAAAAATAAATTGTCCAAAATTACCGACTTTCTTGGCACGGAGTTGTTAAAATTTGCTTATGACAAATACACGGAAAAATCAAATTCGGAGTTAGTTTCAATATGGAAAAATACTGCTTCGCTGCTTAAGGGTAGTGAGCGGCGGCAGTTTATGGGTAGCGTGGTCAATTTTCTGTGTTGGGGAGGTCAGAGTTTCGTTCAGAAGACGCTGGGGTGGAATCGTGGGATAGTTCGCAAAGGAACCGTAGAGTTACAGACCGGCGAAGCGATTGAAGATCAATTTGAACAGCGTGGCAGACGACCTGTCGAAGAACGGTTACCCCATTTACTCGAGGACATCCGCTCAATTATAGAGCCGTCGGGGCAAACGGATCCGACGTTTCGCAGCACGCGTATTTATTCACCGCTCAGCGCAGAAGAAGTCCGCTGCCGCCTGATTGCGCAGCGGGACTACACGGATGCCGACTTACCCAGTGCACGCACGATACGCAATAAGCTCAATGCCCTGGGTTTTCACTTGCGCAAGGTCAGTAAGTGTAAGCCATTGAAGAAGATTCCTGAGACAGAGGCGATTTTCGAAGAAGTCCATCGGATTAATCAGCTAGCCGATCAAGACGACGAAGTTCTACGAATTTCCCTGGATACTAAAGCAACAGTGAAGGTTGGGCCGTTCTCTCGAGGCGGCTTAGCCGTCAAGGCGAGCGCGCTTGTGATCATGATTTTAACTCCGGGACGAGGCTAACACCGTTTGGTATTCTTCTACCGAAAACCGGCGAGAATCACCTATGGTTTAGCGAAAGTAAAGTGACAGCAGACTTCATGGCGGACCGGCTTGAGGAGATGATACCGCAGTGGAAACGGAGCTGCGCTTTTCACACACTGGTCATCAACGCCGATAATGGCCCGGAAAGTAGCGGTCGACGTACTCAATGGCTCAAACGTTTGGTTGAGATTTCCGACACCCACCAGGTTACCATCCAGCTGGTCTATTACCCGCCTTACCATAGCAAGTACAACCCGGTTGAAAGGTTATGGGGCGTTCTGGAGAACCATTGGCGCTGAGAGATACTGAGTTCCGTCGACAAGGTGCTTGGTTTGGCGAGAAGCATGACATACCGGAGTCTTAAGCCCACAGTACGAAAAGTCACAAAGAATTACCGGAGTGGTATCTCGTTAGTGAAGAAAGCCATGTTAGCTATAGAAGCACGCCTAGAACGTACCGGTGGGCTGGGAGACCGGTTCATTAAAATTGCTCCAGAACCTGAAGTTGGATGATTATTTTTTTTCCGTGGCCCTAAGAGCCTACGACGTCGCGAAGGGAAACAGTTCAAGTAGCTTGCTCGGCGGATTACCTGCCGGTAATGACGTGACGACCTTTTTTAACCAGAGGAATGTAAAGCATACTGGCCACGTGGTCGACCATGATATTGCTATGGCGATGAGCCATGCTTGAACAGAAAACTGTATGCGCTGAGAGGCATACGTACGGTCCGGGGCGGATAAGCAGGGAAATAGTTCGACTACCCTCTACTTCTTACTTTACTTTCCTCCATTGTGTGCGGCACGTTTTGCTACCTCTACCTGGTGGAAGATATCTACAACCGAAAGATAGTCGGCAAGGAAGTGCGTGACAGTGAGAGGGGCGAGCATGTCGCCGAACTGATGCCGCGCAGCGTAATCTCGGAACGTTGTTCTCGAGCGCCTTTGGCCATGCATTCGGATAACGGCAGTCCGATGACCTCCTACACTTTGTATAACTAACCAACGGATCTGGGATTTACGCCCTCGCGGCCAACCAAGATCGACCGACGATACCGCTTTCTCAGAGTCGTTTTTTAGAACTTTAAAATATTGCCTTCAGTGGCCCTCAAGGGGATTCGCCACAATCGAGGCGGCGAGAGACTGGGTGCGTAATTTCGTAAACTGGTATAACCACCTACATTGTCATAGTCGAATAAAATTCGTTACTCCAGCGCACCGCCACCGAAGGGATCGTACAGAAATAGGAGCGAAACGCAAAAGGGTTTACGAAGTCGCCAAAGCGAAGAGTCCGGAGCGATGGTCGGGCGATACTCGTAACTGACATCCCTTGGAAGCCGTTACTTTAAACCCAGAGAAAGAGGAACGAAAAGTAGCCGCGTCGTTATTAAAGCCGAAATCTACCTTGAAAAACGCCGATAGACGTTGTCCACAGGGTCCACCCGCTTGATATACTATAGGTGGAAGGCCATAAAGCTGTGGACTTGTGGATAACGTCAATTACTCGCGGTCACACTCGAAGCAAACGTAAGCGGTCATTTTCGACCGTTATTCACGAACGAATAGTCGTAGGGTATAACTTTCGCTAATGTCATAACAAGAGCGAGAGGAGAATACGATTATGTCGACAGATTCAGTCAAACGCGCTTATCGGACGCGGGAGCAATGGGCGGAGATTATCGAGGCTCAACGTCAGAGTAACGTATCGGTTGAAGCCTTCTGTCAGGAACGAGGGTTGACGCCGAGTGCGTTTTATAATTGGCGCCGGAAACTCGGCGCCAGGCAAGATGGGCCGGCTAGCCAGAACAGCGGATTTTTTGAAGTGGACGCGCTCGCGCTGAAACCGTCGTTGACGTGGGACATGGAGCTTGAGTTGGCCCCCGGGATCATTTTTCGTTTAAGGCGCAGCTGATGTTTTTACCCGAACAACACCTTCGGGTCTTCGTGTACGGTCAACCGACAGACATGCGCAAGTCGTTTCGGGGTTTACGTGCGTTAACCCAACGAGAGCTGGGTGAAGATCCCTTGTCAGGCGCCATCTTTGTGTTTATCAATCGACGAGGCAATTATCTCAAAGCGCTGTATTTTGATCGCTCCGGGTTTTATATTTGGTCAAAGCGGTTACAGCAAGGCTGTTTTGCGCGTAATCCGCAGGGCGTGTGCAAACGCGAAATCGACTACACGAGGCTGAAGCTATTACTTGAAGGCATTGATGTGAAGCAAGTGAAACAACGTCGACGTTTTTCGCAAGAAAAACGTGCATAACGCTCAAAGGTTTTTTATACTGTGACCATGACACACGAGCAACGCGCAATAGAGATGTCATCGCAAGAGATTGCCGCGTTGTTGTCTTCCCATGAAGCGTTAACGGCGCAACATGCGGCATTGCAGCAAGAGTTCGCTGCGGTTAAGCGCACGCTGGAATGGTTTCAAAAACAACTATTCGGTCGTAAGAGCGAGCGACGCATCGTCGACGAGGGTGACGTTCAGTTTAGTTTAGGCGAGGCTTTTGCGCAGGTGCCCGTGGATGCGCCGCTGCCAACGAAAAAGGTCGAAGCTCATGAACGGCGAACCCGTCAAAAGCAACCGTTAGAGGCTGCGGTCAGCGAGACGGGTCTGCGCTTTACCGATGTAGCGCCGGTCGAAGAGATACGACTCGATGCGCCCGAGACGCAGGGTTTGTCAGCCGATCAGTACGAGCTGATCGATGAGAAGGTCAGTTACAAGCTGGCGCAAGAAGCCGGCGCGTATGTGGTGCTAAAGTATGTTCGGCCTGTCGTTAAGCTTAAAAGCGAACAACGCCTGGTCAGTGCGCCGATGCCCCCTGCGGTATTGGATAAGAGCTTTGCCGATGTGAGTTTCCTGGCGGGGATGTTGGTGGATAAGTTTGTGTATCACCAGCCGCTCTATCGTCAGCATCAGAAGCTTGAGCACAACGGGATTCGGGTCAGCCGTGGCCTGCTCACGCAGAGTGTGCAGCGCGCCATTGGGTTACTTGAGCCGATCGTCGAGGCGCAAACCGAGTCGATCTTAATGGGCGAGGTGCTTGCCATTGACGAGACGCCGACGCGCGCCGGGCGCAAAGCCAAAGGTAAGATGAACACCGGCTATTTTTGGCCGATCCACGGGGATCGCGACGAGGTGATCTTTCCGTTCTTCGCTAATCGCAAACATGCCAATGTCGATAAGCTGCTCAACGGGTTTGAAGGTGTGGTGTTATC
The DNA here is from genome assembly GCA_945787615.1 of uncultured Chromatiaceae bacterium. Taxonomy (GTDB): domain Bacteria; phylum Pseudomonadota; class Gammaproteobacteria; order JAADHS01; family JAADHS01; genus CALZJI01. The sequence goes on from CALZJI010000602.1 coordinate 21,369, forward strand.
CGATGGCTATGCGGCTTATCACCAGTACGCGGAACGCTTGGCCGCTGGGCCGTCCCCGCCGCAGGTGATCCACGCGCATTGTTGGACCCATTGGCGGCGGATGTTTTTAAAGGCCGAAGCGCTGGAGCCGCAGCGGGTGGGACAGGTGCTCGATTTTATAGCGCTGTTATACCGCCACGAGACGGTGATCCGTGAATGCGAGCTAGAAGGTGAGGCGGTGGTGGCCTATCGGGAACAGCACAGTCGCCCCGTTGTGAACGCGTTGTTCGATTGGCTTGCTGAGCAACAGCATGATCGCGCGCTGTTGCCGGCGGACGAGTTTACCGCGGCGTTGAACTTTGGTTTAAAACATCGCGCTTCGTTCGAAGTGTTTCTCAGTCATGCGAACGTGGTGCTGGATACCAACCACCTCGAGCGAGCGTTGCGCGTCATTCCGATGGGACGCAATTATGCTGAGTTCCGGATTATGCGGAGTTCGCGAAACGAATCATGCGGACTTGGCGCTTTCGCGTTAAGATACTAGCCTTAAATAAGCCCGCATGTTGGATATCAATCGAAAAAACTCGACATAATCACAACTCTTCAAGGAACGCTAGAAGGTCTTTCTTCGGCTTGTACCGCTTTGTGGACGTATTGGGTGGCGTCATTACACTTAGCGCCCTCTGTTTCATAGCGAGATCCGCTTCGATATAGTGATGCGTTGTCTCCACGCTTTCGTGCCCTAGCCACATGGCGATTACGGTTAGGTCCACGCCCGATTGCAGCAAGTGCATCGCCGTTGTATGCCGAAGGACATGCGGCGATACCCGATGTTTTTTCAACGATGGACAGTGTTCTATAGCGATGCTAACGGCTTCCTTGATTCGATTCTCAACTCCTGATCGACTCATCTGATTGCCGTAGCGGTTAGGAAACAAGGGAGTTCTAGGTTTTTGATCGAGCTCAGTCGTCCAACGTCTAATTTGATTAACGGTATTTTTCCATAACGGAATCACTCTTTCCTTGCGTCCTTTACCATGTAGCGCCACACAGCGGTGTTGTGTAACGTCGACGTCGCATCGGCGTAACGCGACAATTTCAGCTACTCGTGCGCCGGTGTTATACATTGTCGCGAACATTGTGCGGTCGCGTCGGCCGCTCCATGTCGTCGGGTCGGGCGCATTCAGAATTGCATTAATTTCTTCCCGGGTCAAAAAGCTCACCAATGGACGCTCGTAACGTTTCATTGGAATAGCCAGAACGCTCTGGATTAATGTTAAATCCGTGGGCGCTTTGAGTGCCGCAAAGTGCATAAATGAGTGAATGGCGGCTAGGCGCGCATTACGCGATCGGACGGTATTGTGTCGTTCGGACTCAAGGTGCTGAAGAAACGCCACAATAACCGGTGCAGTAAAGTCCGATAGGCACAACGCTGTGACCGGCTTGTCGTAATAAGTTTGTGCAAAATCGATCAACAACTTAAAGGTGTCACGGTAAGCGGCAATGGTTTTGTCGCTGGCGTTACGTTGGTTTATGAGTCGTTGTACAAAGTAATCTTGGATCAAAGTGGCAAAAGACAGTGCCGGGGCTTGTTTATTCATAGATGTTCTCCCAGAGATTGTTGGGTAAAATGCTCAAATCGCTTTGCGGCGACGGCCATCAACTCAGGAATGGCGGTGATATACCAATACGTATCGGAGACTTTGACATGGCCCAGGTAAGTCGATAAGTATGGGATCATGCGATCGATGTCCACTCCCTTCTCATACCAGGCTAGCAACCTGCGGCAGACAAAGGTGTGACGCAAATCGTAAATTCTTGGTAAACGACCATGATTAGCTTGCGTCCATCGCAGCTTATTTCGCAAACATTTAAAAGCATAGTGAGCTTTTTCGTAGTTCAAAGGCGTACCGTCATCGAACAAAAAAAAAGCGCTTGTTTTGACAAGAAAGGCGTAGTTATCGCGCAGTGTGCTGTATTCCCTGAGCGCAGCAAGCGTACTGTGGTGTAAAGGAAGAATGCGGGACTTATGGAATTTAGTTTCCCGAACAGTAAGCGCTCCTTTCGGCCAATCGACATCATCGCGGCTCAATTTAACCGCTTCCGAGATACGCATTCCAGTACAAGCCAGCAATGCATACAATGTTTTAAGGCTCGCGGGCCTTAAACCGCCAACCGGCTCTAGTTGTGACGCCGCTTCAATCAAATCATTAATCTGTTGTCCGGAATAAATATACGGCGACACACGGCGGTGCGCTGGACCTAGCAAACCGGCCGGTGGAATTTCCGTCCCGGGGTCCTCAATAAAGCGGAATTTCGCAAAGGAACGAACAACTTCTAATCGTCTTGCTTTCCCCAACGGCGAAGCAGTGCGCGAGGAATTCGCCCAAGCTAGAGCGAGCTCTATGGTGAGTTTGTCTCCGTAGCCGCATTCATCAGCAAACCGCGCAAACTTTAGTAGCTGTTGGCCTTCGATACGCAATTGATAACCTAGGCGTCGGCGTTCGTCCAGATACGCATTAACGTGCGCGACCATCGATGAAGGAGTAATCATAATTCCCTCCTGGGCCAGGGCAAGGCCACGCATGCGAGGTCGGGAAGACCGACTTTTGTGTATAACGTCGTCGATTCAAGGCTGCGATGGCGCAACACGTCGGCGATTTCTTTGAGCGAGGCTCCCGCATTAAGCATGCGTGTGGCGGCGGTATGACGTAGAATGTGGATTTTAGAGATATTTAGACCTGCACGACGATAGGCTTGGCGAATCGCGGCTCTCACTGATGAAACGCCTATCTCGCGACCCTTGAGCGCGCGATGCAGTACAAACACAGCTCGAGCGCTCGTTGACGGTCGCCCTTTGCACAAATACTCGGCGAGCGCCTGGGCGGTCGCTTTGGGAAGCGGGAGAATACTGACTCGATGATCTTTCCCCTCTTGAACCGTTATCGTACTGTGACGCCAATCGATATCCGCTATTTGCAGCGCGGCCACTTCGCAGGTGCGTAAACCTAAGTCAACCAAACAACGGGCCATCGCGTAGTCACGCAATCCCGAAGGGGTATTTCTATCAAATGCGCCAAGCAGTTGTTTGATCTGCTGCTCGTTAAGCGTTTCAGGTAATGATGCCAAGGACCAATTCGGTGTTCTCGGAACAGCTGCAACCACCGACTCATCAACCTGTGCGTTATATTGGAGAAACTTTAGATAGCTTCGTAGTGAGCACGTCATCACCTGTATACTTGAGGATCGTAAACCACAGGCTCGTTTCACGGCGTAGCGCGTTACTAAACGCGGTGTCAGTAGTTCAAAATGAAGCGGACCTTTATGAAAAACGGCCGTCAGAAACTCTCGAGCGTAACGTCGGCGATAAAACCGTGTCGATACGCTTAAGCCAGAAACAGACCTTAAAAAGTCGTCATATAAGTCGATTGCGGTTTCTATTACTAACGAAGACCCTTGGGGGACTGGCAATGGCGCAACATTGCCCATTATGTTTATCAATTGCGCGAGGGCAGCGTGGACCGTTGGGATGTGTTTGACCGCGGGCACAGGGCAGCGGCACGAGGGAAGATGGTTCTTGATAAAAGATTGTATATGCCTCGAGCAGATTGCCTCCCGCGCAATGCGCCTGTGCTCCAGCCATCTTGAAAAATGTTCTACGGCACCAATATACTGCCGAACCGTCTCTATAGCATAGCCTTCACCTAGAAGTTTATCAGTGTAGTCGTCGAAAAAATCGTTTAGATAACAATGATGAATTCGTGATATGGCTGAAGGGCGATGAATAACTGTTTCGAGCATGGGCATCCTCCTCTAAGAATCGACGTGGGATACCCTAAGATTATGCTTAGTTCGGCGTTTCGTCAGCTATAGCTTTGCCCTATCTACAAGGCTTCTTGGTCTCTTGGGGTGATTTAACTCCGCATAATTCGGAACTCAGCATAATTGCGTACATGCGGAACACAAACCATTGTTTAGCGTTTGTAGTCCGTCTTTCAGCCAGTTCAACCAGATATCCCCTTTACGCAAGACGGCCTAGACAAAGGCGGTTAGCAGTCCAAAGGACGGAAC
>CALZJI010000603.1 GCA_945787615.1 uncultured Chromatiaceae bacterium
ACTTGAACATCCTGTTCGTCGGAGACGAATCAGATTCAATCGTGGACGTAGCACCAAAGCGGCCAGCCTTTGTAATAGCTCCAGCGGTAACATCACAATGTGTGTGGTGCCGTCGCGATACGGCGTCGACCTGTTTTACTAACGGCTCTACTAAGGACCGCGGAAAATAATAATTATCCAAAATTGCGCCGGATTTTTACTCAGATTCAAGGTGCGGCAAGTGGCGCATATTGAGATATGTAACACTTGCCGTAACGCAGAAGCTGAGTGAAAAGACAAGCAAGGTTGGATAATTATTTTTTTCCGCGGCCCTAAAGACCGGGGCAACAATGTCCGTCGATCTTTTCCACGCTTACCGTCTCTAACAATAATAACCGACATGTTGAAATCAATATCCATTACACTGAGCCGTAAACATTCACTAATTCGTAACCCGCTAGCGTACATGATTTTGACGACTAATTGGTATACGCCGTATAGCTAATCTATGACTGCGATCGCTTCCTGGTGGCTAAACACAACCGGGATGCGTCGATTCCTTTTTGCATGCTTTATTTGTAAACCGGGCAGCTCGCGTTTCAAAAAGCGTTTATAGAGAAACACTAGCGCATTCAACACCGTCTGTCTTTTGTGTGTTCTTAGCGACATTCCGCCTGACCGACAAATCGTTAAGGAAATCCTGTATCTCCTTTTTACCCATTTCCTCCGGATGACGTTTGTCGTGAAAATGGATGAACTGAACCGTCCATTGAACGTATGTTTTCTCAGTCTTGTAAGCGAGATTTTGCGATCGAATATA
>CALZJI010000604.1 GCA_945787615.1 uncultured Chromatiaceae bacterium
CGAGTGATCCCCCAACTTCACCAAACACACAATAAATGTAGCCTGCGGAACCCAGGAGAATAACCATCGTTGTTCGGGGATTCCACAAACGCCATCACGCTACCAGGCTCAGTGCGACAAAACCTGGCTTAACCCGTCTTTCGCAATTCGCTCCGCGCCCTCGCTTGTTCTTTGTTTTCTCACGCAATTTTTGTCAGTCGGACATAGCGCAACTATGCCTCTCCTTCCAAAAGTTACGTGAGAAAACAAACTCCTACGCGATCTTCGCGTTTCGAATTGCGAAAGACGGGTTAAGATCAATAAGGTAACTCTTAACTATAGGCACATTATGGGTTGAGCGGTTGAGTTATTCTTATCAGTTCCCCCATTAAAGAAGTCAATTAGAGAAGTCAATAATCGCCCGCGTACGGGACGAGTCGCTAGAGTCGGGCGGAACAAGAGCCATGGCCTGGTGTAACGAAACTGAACATGGCCAAAAAACATCTGTTGTCATAGAAAACAACTATTTAGTAATTAATTAAATTATTTATGTTTTATATCTGAAACAAAGTGCCCCGCCAAAACATCGCGTTCGCGAACAATTTTGCTTAAAAATCAGAGCTATACAGCGATGGCACAATTATTGTTTACGAGTAACGATCGTAACCGCGAAACAATCGATACTTCATACTTAATAAAAATTAACAAATAATCCGCGGTGGAAGTGTAGATAATCAATTTGTTTCATATAACATTTGTTCGCATCGTGGGTGGCGCTTATAGCTATGTCGAGCTCGCAGCTAAAGAGTTACACCCGCGGTAGGGGCTAAAGAAGAAAATAAAAGTGTACCGCGCGTGAAAAAAACAAAAAGCGCCTCCTCACGAGGGGGAAATATCAATAATACCGCTACTAAATACGAGCGATCCGACAACGACGTTGTCTATGCGGCCGTGGCCCTTTGCCTAGGCGTCCTCGTCATCGTAGCAGCCGCCAGCTTCTTTGGTAGCGAATCGCCATTAGACGGGCGCTCTGAGGCCGCGAACGCCGATCCCAAAGACACTATCTCTGCCGGTGCGGCACACGTTGACGCAAGAGGCTTAAGCGGCACGCCGTCGTCTTCCGGCGCGGCGGATTCGACTCGAATCGCCGCATCTGGGCAAAAAACCAGTAGTGGCCGAGCAGCTTCTGACCAACGTACGACGGCGAACGTGACTACCAATGGTACAGCGAGCGCCACTTCTGACGGGTCCACCACCAGTTTTACCCAATGGTTAGACCAGGTTAGCGAACGAATAAACCAGGCGGTAGCCAGCGCGAAGCACGAAGATTCGCGAAGCGAGAACGGCCAAGATCATAGCGCTTTCGCTGAGGACGAACACGAAGGCGACGCGCAATCCGCTAGTGCGTCCAACCGATTCTTCAGCGAGCAAGAAGACGACCTCCTGGAAATCCCAACGGACGACTTTCAAGACCTCCCGCTAGACAGAAACCTCGCCATCTCCGGCCGCGTATTGGACCAAGCGGGTGAGCCAGTGGCTGGGATTGAAGTGAGTGCAACAGCGGGGCGCCTATTTCAACTCGACGAGGGGACTACGATTCCCAGGAGCGTGCGCGAGCAACGAACCCATTCCGCCTCGGACGGTACCTTTGAGTTTCCGCAGCTCGCCGATGGCGAATATGCGATTCGCACGACTGCCACAGACCGTTTCGCATCCGCCCACACCGTAGTGCGTGCCGACGCCGGTTTCGCCGACCTTATCGTGGTCGGCCAGCACACGATTACCGTTCACGGTTCCATCGCCAACAGCGCCGGAGAGCCGCTTTCTGGCGTGAGCGTGATGCCACGCGTTCCGGGCGCACTGGGCGTGTCTTCCAATAACCTTGGCCGGTACCAGGTTTCGTTGACCCTATCGGGAGCCACCCACGGGTTTCCCATTCGCTTTCAGCGCGAAGGCTATCACGTTCAGCAGCGCCCCCTCAGCGAGAATGACTGGAGCGGCCGAGACAGCATTGCCCTCGATGTAACCCTAGAGCCCGTCGAGACCTTCGCCATGGTTTCCGGTAGTGTACGAGACAGCGATGGCGAACCGATCCCCGGCGAAACGGTACGCCTGTATTCGCGACGCCTCAAACGCGGTTATGAAGCCGTCAGTGGGGCCGAGGGCGCGTTCGCCATCTCGAGCGTAGCGCTCGCCAATGATTACCAACTGATGGTCCGTCCAAAAGGCCAATATCGCGACTACAACGAGCAGGGAGTGAAGGTTGCGGAGAGTGGCTTGCATACCAACGTCGTGCTCGACGCCGTCAATCTTGGTGCTCGCCTTCACGGGGAGATGGTCGACGTTAACGGTAATCCGGTTTCTGGCTTTGCCCTGACGGTACGGAGCAAAAATATTCCGAGACGTTCATTGCGGATTAGCGGTGACAGCCAAGGTTACTACACGTTGGACGGCGCCCTAGCAGGCGAACTGGTCATCGAAACCCAGTCACTGCCTCGCTACACAATTCACGGCGTACGGTTGAATTCCAG
>CALZJI010000605.1 GCA_945787615.1 uncultured Chromatiaceae bacterium
AAATGCTCCGGCGCATTGGGGGCGCTACGTTTTTTCCGACGTGATTTCGACGCGCTTAGTTCCCGCGCGCTTTGGCGATGCAAGCGGTGTACGGGGTGCTGCATGGTTGTGGTAATGAAGGCCTTTTTTACAGGTTGCTTTGTACTTTCCGTAGCGCTGGAACCGGTACATCGAGTTGGTCCGCGACGGCAAGTGCGCGAATTAGGCGCGCGGGGGCCGTTCGCCCCATGCACTTATGCTCCGGGTCGGCATTAAAAGCCTCAACCATTGCGTCGACTAACTTGTCTCGCGGCAACGCCAAGCCGGTAAGTTGCGCCTGGATTTTAATGACGTCATCTGCAATGGCTGAGGCAATGTCGCGGTTTCTCTGCCATAGCTCCCCTACGTTGCCGCCAGTGACGAGGCCGGCGATATTAGACGTTAGGATATAAAGATTCTTGCGTACCAGTTCGAACACTAGCTCGTCATAGTCTTTCAGAGCACGACAAGGGAGTTGGATGGACTCAAGTGACGTTTTTACTAGCGATGCATGCGGTCCGTAAACCGGTGATGGGATGATTACCTTGGCATCCTGCCCTTTCTTTTTCTCAAACCATACCGAGATAACCGTCGGATTCTTGATATGGTACTCTTGCCAATCCTTTGGTAACAATTCATTTTGTAATAGCCCAACCCGAGTGCGCCAAACACGCGGCAATGCTTCCAGTATTTCTTGCACGTCTGCTTCCGCGACCGCTACGAGCGCAAGAGTGGGTTCTGGAATGTCACGGGCTACTGCTGCCATGTCCACGTTTCGGGTTACGGGGTAAACAGGGTAGCCGGCGCGCAAAAAGCCGCGAGCGAATACGCCGCCCATTTCGCCGACGCCAATTAGGACAATGGATTCTGTCATCCGTGTTCCTTTCTTGAGTTAAAGGGTGATTAGCAGGTCTTTCCTGAGTGTTGTGAGCTCTCCGTGGATAGACGGTAGTCAACCAAACAACGAGAACGCATTTGCTTTTGCGGACGTAATTCTTTTGGGTAGTTATTTCGGCGCAGTACGCCGCGAATGCCACAAGACTTCTCTACCGCCCTCGATGCGACTCAAGACCCGTGTCATAACAAACAATAGATCGGATAGCCGATTGAGATAAGGGATAGCAAACGGGGACACTGTTTCCGAGCGAGCTAACGTAACCACTCGACGTTCCGCCTTTCGACATGCCGCACGCGCTAAGTGGCACGCGCTTGCTGCTCGCCCCCCTCCTGGGAGTATGAATTCCCGTAAATGGGGTAGATCTGTGTTGAACCGGTCAAGATCCTTTTCCAGTTCATCAACGTGTTCTGCAGCGATCAGGTGATGGCCGGGAATACACAGCTCGCCCCCCAAGTCGAACAGTTCGTGCTGAATACGGGTTAAAGATTGGTGGATAGGTTTCGGCGTCTTATAAGCGAGTATCATGCCCACGACACAGTTTAGTTCGTCCACAGCGCCATATGCCTCGACCCGGGGGCAATCTTTTTCGACTCGGGCGCCGTCGCCTAGGGCGGTTGTGCCGTCATCGCCCGTGCGAGTGTAAATCTTTGATAATCGATGCCCCATGGTAAACCTTTGTTTTATTAATATATTGCTCTTACCGACCAAAATATTCAACATAGCAGAATGCTTTTACCGGCGCTAGCCCGGATCGTTCGTTGGTACTGCGAGCTGACAAAGCGATTCAAGAGCACACCAGCGTAAACGCTATAATATATAATTGTTACAATGAGTTAAGTCTTAGCCCGGCATACTCGGCCGTTGTTTGGTCGCTAGGATCGAACTTCCGACGTCTTGGCGGCGAACAGAATTTAAGGCCTGCTCGCGTCGTTGCCTTTTCGTTACCGTTACCGAGTGGTAACTGAACAAGCTAAAAAAAACTTATAATTGACGGGTGGTGATTTCAATTTCTCTTAACTCAGTAAAAACGAGTTTACGATGATTCCTGTTTTGCAGTGGTGCGATCATGAAGGCCGTGAACAAAGCTTACCCGTTACAGACAGGGTATTCATAGGGCGGACCTGCGCTGGGGTTCCCAACGGAAAAAGGATCACCTTGATAGACAAAAATGTCTCTCGAGACCATGCAGTGATCACGTTCTCGGGGCATTGTTTTACTGTGCGGGACACGAGCCGGAACGGCACGCGGCTCAACGGCGTGCGTATTACCTCGGGAGTGGAACACGCCGTGCGCAACGGCGACGAAATCGAAATCGGAGCGTTCAAATTCAGCGTCGCGATGGGTGAGTTCGATCAGCGTTACGCTGATAGTGGGACGGCGGAGACCCAGACTGTTTCCCTCGATGAAGTCGTCACCCATTTGGTTGCTGATGTCCGGGGTTTCTCAACCGTATCCCAAAAACTCAACTCATCGCTCATTTACGATGTGATGTCGGAACTTTTTGACGAACTAAGTCGGCAAGTTCATGCTAACTCTGGAACCATAAAAGATTACGCCGGGGACGCCATCTTCGCTTTTTGGGAACACGGGCGGGAGGCGGATCCTAAATATGCGGTGTTGGCCTGTCAAGCCGCTGTAAAGCAAATGGAGGTTTGCGGTGATATTCTGAAATCGCTACCCGAACAGTATTCAGAATTGCGCCAGTTGCAGATCGGCTGGGGCGTCGCTACCGGCGAAGTCACGCTTTCTCACTATGGGATACGAAATGAAAATATGGCGGTTGTCGGTGACTCCACTAACTTAGCGTTCCGCTTGGCGGCTTTAGCGAATAAGACACTTGAGGCGCCAATCGTAGTGTGTGAAACGACGGCGCAGTTGATTGGCCTCAGTCTACCCCTTGTGTCATTAGGGTATGTGGATACCAAAGGCCGGTCCGGCAAAGAACACGTTTTCGGAATCAAAGCAACACCATAACCGAATTTTCTCGCACGTTCCTTTCCGCTAACCGCGCCCGGCAGCTAATGCCATCGGCGGAATTAGGGCTCGCGAAAAGTTAACTTCGTATTTTTTGCGCCCAGATTCGGGTCAGATTTGGACAATCCGATTGAGCAAAACCGCAGGACTAGCCCGGCTAATTCGAGGTTTTTGCGATTGAGGATTGTTCAACGATGGCCC
>CALZJI010000606.1 GCA_945787615.1 uncultured Chromatiaceae bacterium
GAGTGACATTAAATCGACCCAAGTCTGCCTCGGTGATACCCCCACGATCCTCAAAATAATTGCCAAATACGCCAAACTTTTGGAACAAGTTTCCGCCAACATTTCGCCCTTGGTGGCAGGCCGTACACCCGTAGGCCTTAAATAATTGGTACCCGGCTTTTTCATCGGCATTGATGGCCGCAGCGTCTCCGCGCAAATAACGGTCGAAACGAGAATTGGGCGTTATCAATGAGCGCACAAAAACCGCAAGTGCGTCCCGGATACTTTCCGCACTCATGCCGTCGCTGTAGGTCTCCGAGAACGCCGCTACATACTCATCATCTTGCTGAATCTTTTTAACGATCTCAGGCCACGTCGTGTCGAACTCCCGTGGATTATGTACCACATAGTCGATTTGCTCCTGCAACGTTTTCGCTCGCCCGTCCCAGAAGAACCGGTGGTTCAGACTGCTATTGAAAATCGTTAATGTATTAACGCTTAAGAGCTGGCCGCCCTTCCCCACAGCCTGCATCAAACCGTCGGCACCGTTTTTATCGATTCTGTGGCACGTAACGCAAGCAAAACGTCCATCGCTGGACAAGCGAATATCGTGGAACAGTTCACTCCCGAGAGCTACTTTGGCGGGATCGAGGTCGACCCTTAGGGGCAACGGTTGAATCGGCTCGTTCCGCCAAGTTGGTAGTTCCATCTGTTCGGCAGGTTCTGCAGCAACGGCCATTTGAAGAAGCGATAGGCTCATAACGCCAAGGGCCGCGATGACAACCGTGTTCTTGATCACAGCGTTGGTGTTCTCGAGCAGAACCGTAGTCACACTAAACATGTTTTCGTGCTACCGCAGGTTTTACGCAAAGAAGTACTCCCCTATAAAATGCGCCGATCGCAGCTGTTGAAGCAACGAACGCCTGTTACTTTTATTTGACCACAATCGGGCGTCGTTTCATCAAATGCGATCGTAATATACGCATAGAATTCTGATATCGCGCCTTAACCCCATAGTAAATATATATCAATTTGAGATTTATTCCATGTGATTTATGGAATAATAGCCAGACTCGGTAACGAGATAGTATCGATCGAGCGTGACGCCGTAAGGGGCATCGCCTCATCCACGTCGCGCGCCCTGCCCAGGGTGGTTCGAAACGAGTAAAGATGCCTTCAAAAATAGACACAATCAACATGGCATATGATCAGGAAATGACCCGTGACTCGTGAGTTTCTAGTTTCCTGACCCATTGATTAAGAATCCTCCGGGAAAGAGAATACAACTGAAGGAGATTCAAGTTCTATGCGAATCGCAACATGCCGTGCTAACGACGACAAACACATCGCCCTCGTTGGGGAAAATAAGATCTTAGTCCCTGGATTAAGCGACGCTTGGCCAAGGGAACTCGATGATATGTTAACGCTCATTGACGCGGGGACTGCGGCGTTGGAGCGACTCGCGGTACTGGCAAAGCAGCAGGAACGCGGTCAATGGATACCCCTCTCTAAGGCAGAACTTCTCGCACCCATTCCCCGCCCGCGTAAAAACATCGTTTGCCTAGGATGGAATTATAGGGAGCATGCAGAAGAAACCGCCGCTGCGCGAGGGCGCATTGTGAAGCTTCCGGAACACCCCATCGTATTCACCAAAGCAGTCACGACGGTCGCGGGACCCTTTGATTCTATTCCATACGACGAGCGCGTGTCATCGGAGCTCGACTGGGAAGTCGAACTCGGTGTGATTATCGGCAAAAAAGGACGTGCCATCAGCACGGGTGAGGCCCTTGATTATGTGTTCGGTTATACGGTGATAAACGATATATCAGCACGGGACATGCAGATGCGCCATAAACAGTTTTTCTTGGGAAAAAGCCTGGACGGAAGCTGCCCAATGGGACCGTGGATCGTAACAAAGGACGAAATACCGAATCCTCAGGTGCTCGACTTATCGTGCCGGGTTAATGGGGCGCTAAAGCAATCCGCCAATACTGACCAGCAGATATTCAGCGTTTCAGAATTAATCGCGACCC
>CALZJI010000607.1 GCA_945787615.1 uncultured Chromatiaceae bacterium
CTGGGTCGCGATGCGATCGTCAAAGCGTTTGTCGATGAAGGCCTTGATGCGCTCCGGTTCCATGGGCTGCACTTCGATCTCCGGCAAGCGCGTGTGACGTCCCGCATCCAGGCGTTGCGAGTAGTCCAGCGGCCGGCAGGCGAATAGCAAGCGCACGCCCGGGTAGCGTTCGACGTCGTCGATCAACTCCCGCCACTCGGCGACCCGTTCCCAGTACTCGTCGTCGCTGCGCCGGGGAATCTCGTTCAGGCCATCAAACAGCAAGGTTAAACTGCCCTGGTCGATGAATTCGCGCAGGGCCGGTGCGTTGACTGTCTCCTTGCGCCATTCCGACTCCAGCCATACCAGGGCGGGGTTCGTCTCTTCGTCTTGGCGTCGTAATTTCTCGGGGCGGTAATCACGCAACTGCACGTAAAACACCAGCCGTTCACCGTCCGCCAGGCGTTGGGCTTCATTCAACTGATGGTGACGTAATAACGTGCTCTTGCCGCCACCCGGCGGCGCGAAAATGACACTGGCCGACGCCATGTGTTCTTCGAACACGGCGTTCATGGCCTCGGCCAAGGTGTCGAAGGCCAACTGTTGCTTCTCCGCCGGCGCCTCGGCGCTTTCACGCACCCGCACATTGACCTGCAGCGGTGTAAAACGCTCTTCCACCTCCAGGTATTCGGGGGCGCACCAGCGGGCGAGGGCGGCGAGCTGCCAGTCGCGGAAGGAAGATGGACGATTCTGTTTCACCGCCTGCCACAGACGCTTACGCTCCTCACCTTTGGGTAACTCGCCCCGGGCGACGATCTCCTGCAGCTGCGCGTAGCAATCGGTGGCTCCGGGCGTTGAGGCTGTGGTAGTGACAGGCCAGAGTTCGGCTGGCGTGGCTGGGAGAGAGGGAGGCGTTTCGCCGGGCTCTGTGAATCCTTCTGGCTTCTCGCCGGTGATCCCCCAGACCAGTTTGGCGATACCCGCTTCGGTAAAACCGCCACGTAGATCGACCCAGGTACGGATGCTTAGGAACGAGGGTAATTTGGGTTCCTGGGGACAACCGGGCAACAACGTTGCAATGATGGGTCGCTTATCGTTAACCGCTTGCTGCAAGGCGGCTTGCATTTCCGCGCGTTGCCAGGGACCCAGGCCGTCCTTTGCGATTAGCACGGCGACACTTTTCGATGAACTTATTCCCTCTTCCAAAGATGGTTGCCATTCAATCCCCGGCTGCAGTTCGTCTTCATCCAGCCACGACTTCAGGCCCTTTTCGGCCAGCCGTTGCTTTAGCTCCTTCACAAGCGGTTTATCACTGCTGTTGTGAGAGAGAAAGACGTCGAATTCGAAGTCTGCCACTAGTCCTTGTCCCGTTCATCCCTAATTTTTCGCCAACACGATCATTGTGCATGAACTGGTAGAAACGGCAACTACAGGAGCGATTTCAAGGGAAGAAATTCAACAGGGATCGCCGGGGTAAAGTAAGTCCGCTGACGGAAGCGGTATTTGCTGACCAAGCTCCCTAAAGCACTCTCGGCTCGTTCTCCACATAACGAATTCCGCGTTTAAAACACAGTCAACCTCGACCATCAAACACGCGATGTAGCCACCCTAAAAAGTTTTTTATATATAATGTTTTATATACATATAGTTTAATTATGCTTCCAATCCAACAATCCTTAAAACCGGAACCTAGCATATGAATCCCGCTTACAAATTTAGTCACACCATAACCAATTGGTTTAATCTCGCTGCCGATTGGGTCGATCCATGGTGGTGGGTGAGTACAGCAGCTTTACTCTTTCTAATCACGCTGTTTGGCGTGTGGCCGCTACGCGCGCATCCGGAGTTTACCCAAGCCCAAGCCGTGGCGGTTGTGTTCCGGAAAACACTCCTTTTCCTCGTTATTATCGCAGCGGTGTTTCCGGTGCTTTTGTTTCTTGTCGCATCCGGTCTACCACTGCGTCAAGTACCGTCGAATTTCTCAGTAGACTTCGTCGATATGCTATACGCCTATTGGACCTTACCTGTCGCCGCCGTTATTAGCGGTTACACGGCGAAGTTCATTTATCTACGCTACGGCATCCCTTATGTCTCTGCCTTTATCCGGCGCTTTCGCGTTATTCAATCCAGCGATCAGGAATCTGACATTCGTCGAGAAATCGGTAAATACGAGCCCGTTAACTTCATACCGTCGGATTATTACAAACCAAATAAAGTCTTCTTAGGCCTGGATGAGCAAGATAAACCGTTCTATATCGCACTTGATGACTTTCGTAGTACCCATATGCAAATCGTGGGTCCGACGCGCAGCGGTAAAGGGGTTCTGCTTGGCGGGATCGTCGACCAGATCATCCGCCGAAATGACAGTGTTTTTCTTATTGATCCCAAGTTGGACAAATTCATTCCCCATATCATGGCCGCCGCCGCCGAAGCGGCGGGCAGGAAATTTGTTTATTTGGATCTAAACGGAGTAGGGCAGGGCAAGTGGGCGCCTTTTAAAGGCGGTGACGACCGGGACCGCCGCGCGAGGATTGTTAGTGCGTTTAATTTGCAAGGCCGCGGGACGGATGCCGATGTCTATCTTGCCCGAGAACGCCGCGTGGTGGATCAAGTGATGAAAACCACTAACGGCTCGATCCCTGCCATGCTCGATTATATTCGCGAACACGAACTCGAAGACCGCGCCTCGCGGTTCTCGGACGGGCTTCGCGAATGGGCCGAAGTCGCCACCTTTAAGCCGCCAAAGAACAAAGGCTTCTCCATCCGCCGTAGCCTGTTAGAAAATGCGGTCGTCTACATCCGTGGCTCAATTAAAGACCACGTTATTCGCGATGCAACGCGCATCTTCATCATCGAACTCATGCAAGAAATCGCCGCGCTAAAAGAAGCGCGGCAAAAACACCTCACCGTAGCCGTCGATGAAGTGCGCTTTGTCATTTCCGATGCCCTGGTTGATGCGCTCGCCACCGTCGCCGGATTCGGTGCCAACATCATCACCGCCTATCAATCCATCCTTGATCTACGCAACCTCCCCGACAAAACCATGAACGCCCTGGCCACCGAACAAAGCGTCAACGTCAACTCTCAAATTAAAGTCCTCTACCGCGCCCCAGATTACGAAACAGCAGAGTGGGGCGCACGCCTCAGCGGCACCCAATTCAAAACCGTCGCCCGCATGGAAAAAACCGACATCGGCCGCTACGGCGAAGAAAAATGGGGCGACACCCGCATGATGCACCAAGTCGAAGAAAACATCATCGCCGAAAACAGCCTCCTCGCCCTCAAACCCCGCGTCGCTGCCGTCTACCAACCCGGAAAACTCACCTCGATTTGCCGCACCAGTTGGGTACCGGTGACGAAGCAATACACACCTAAAGAGTCTGCAAATAAGCACACAGAAACGGCGTCTACGAAACAGGAAAAAGAAGTTGGAGCAGAGTCGTCGTTAAACCTAACCTAGGCGCGAACCTAAGTTCCTCATCTGCGCCGACAGAGTTTATTCCAACTCACATCTTAGAGAGATTGGTTCGCGCAAGCACGAAGGATTATGAAACAAAGGGCAGATTGTGGTAATTTCTTGTTCTTTATAATCGAGATACCGAAGAACTATGTACGTGATGGAGTCATATCCCAGCGTCAGCTTCCGACCCAAAGGCGACAGTCACAAGATTCGCTTTCCGGCAAACTGTGGGGCAGATCGTATGACCGGATTCGCCTACCTCCAGACGGTCAAGCGCTGATAGAATATTGATTAGAAAATCGGATAGAACGCATTTGGATTGTTTCTACACGTTCGGTCCTCGTGGGCACTTGCGATACCAACAACGCATGAATGCAAAATTCGGAGGGGCAATATGGACAAGAGAACTCTTAGACTCCATCGCATGCTGTGGCTCTGTGTCGCCATCGGGTGCTTCGGCGCGGTTCCGTTGGCCGCGACCGCCGCGACAATTATCACCCAACGCCTCGTTCCCTTTAGTACTATCGGTTTTGGCCGCATTGTTGCCTTCGATACCACAACCGAGAGTCTCACGACGATTGCAAACGTTGGACCAGACGCCAGAGGTTTCGCCTACGAGCCGAAATCGAATCGTCTGTTCTGGGCTGATGTGCAGGAGCAAAAAATATTTCGCTCCCGTCCGTTCCGTAACGAGCGTGAAGAGATTATTGACTTCACAGAAACCGACGCATTCCCGATTAATCTGCGCGTAGACAGCAATAGAGGCCATCTTTATTGGGAGTCTGGGAGCAATACTATTTCAAAGTCTAATCTAGACGGTTCGCTTGTTGAGACATTCACGGTGGCCGACACTGTTGGTCATTTCGATATCGATACGGCTAATCAGCGGCTCTATGTGGAGTCTCGTTTCATTGATGCCTCTTCTGATATTCACAGTAATATCATCGAGCTGGACGTTACGACGGGCGCGACGCAAACGGTGGCCGCCCTTGACTTTGGTTTGGCTGGACTTGCGGTCAACCCACTTGGAAAGACTGTATATTTGGGGGAAGGCACAGTCGATACGAATGTAAACCAGGCCAGCTTGTTTCGACTCGATCTTGTTGACAATAGTATTGATGAGCTTGCTTCATTTGACCTGAGACCTGGCGCCCTTTCGATTGATTTCCGTGACGGTCTGCTATATACGACGTTACAAAGTGGTGCGGGAGCCGATGAGGCTCAGTTTGCAAGTATTGACTATCTTGGTCGGGATTTTCGACTCATCGACGAGAGGGTTGGGTCAGCGGTCCAGTCGCAGTTTATTTCGGAAACAATAGTCCCGATTCCCCCGGCGATTGTGTTGTTTACTGCAGGTTTGACATTACTAGGCGCGTTTGGGGTCCGTCGCCGTCTATGTCGAGATAGTGCGAAACTCTAAATGATAGTGAGAACATACTGAGGCACGCACTTCCGAGGTGGCGGCGAGTGCGGAGGCAGCTCTCGCTGCCGGCCATGGAGAGCTAAGCGGGGGCCGGTAGTCCTGGGTAGCCACAGAAGCGAAGGATGAGCGCAGCGAATAAGGAGCGACTATCGTGGCGTAGCGCCATTGTGGGAGTCGTACGGAGTCGCGCGGTGACGGAGTGCGATGGACGCAGGGCAGCCCAGGCGAAAGGAAATAACAGCCGCGTTAGCGAGGGATAATGGTCCATGGACGGGCCAGTAGACTTACCGAGGTAGCGGCACCCCGGCCCACCGGATACCCGGAGGTGAGAGAGAACGAAACGTTGGTCATCCAGATGCAGAAGAGCACTCTCGTAGACCAAAAGGTGGCCCTCGTGTACCGAGGGTTCCTGGTTTACCTCTTTTATTATGCCCTTTATGCGAATTCTTGTATACGCCACCAAACCCTGCATGTGACGCATAACTATGTCTGATCAGTTTAGTGAGATTCACAAATTACGGAGGGCTGGGAATAATAATGCTGCGCTATCAATGCTTCTAAATAAGAAAACAGGACGTATTAAAAGGCCGTACAACTCTGATCTAAATCATGCTTGGTATACTGTTGGAGACATATACTACAATTGTTATAAATACGATAATGCGATACACGCATTTAAAAAAGCTTTCAGAAACTGGTCCGGTGATATTGAAGCATTATGGGCTATTGCAAATTGTTACTCCGATTTAGGTAAACCATGGCTCGCCAAATATTACTTGGAGAAAGCGGTTGGACTTAATGAGAAAGATGAGCTCAGATACGATCTGGGTAATGCTTTTTTTGATATGGGCCGGTATCACGACGCCATTACTCAGTATAAGAAGGTCGGGAACAAAGATAAACAGCTTACGAAACTAGTCAGATCAAACCTCAAAAAAGCCGAAAAGTTACTCAAGGAATCAGCGCGGTTAACCTCGAGGACATCCATAAAAACCAAACGGACCAAGCCAAAAAAATAACGGGTTTAACATCGTGTAGCGCTCCACACTGCCATCGCACGATTTCCCAAATTATTCGTCATACGATTTAGAAGGAATTGGGCGTAATTTCCACGCTACGATTATAACGATTTAGGGATTCATCATTTTTATGATCCGATATCCGGAAGATGGACGGCGAAGGATCCAATACACTTCCAGGGTGGGGATACGAACCTGTATGGGTATGTGGTGAATGATCCGGTGAGTAGGATAGATCCACTTGGGTTGGCGGTTATCAATCAGTCTAATTACCCAGTATCCGTTAATCCAGAAACAGGAGGAACTGGTTATGTTGTGCCACCAGGAAGCGTAGCAGAAATTAGTCCCGATGCTGTTCAAAATCCGATTACTGGAGAATGGACGAAATTTAGAGGTAAGGATTTTCTCCCCGACAACGACATAACAATTAAGCCGGATGGCCGCACTATATGTAGCGGAGGTCCGTGTCTTTTTCTTCCCGAGTCAACCGGACCAGATATAAACGATTACTTTGGAAACCCTAAAGGTGGATTTGAGCCTTATCCGGACCCGAAACCGCTGTACTTCCCACCGAGGTATGATCCGAGTAAGTGGGGTAATTCGGAAAATTGTAATTGATAGTCACTGAACCGTGAATGTTCAAAACATACTGTCAGTTGGTTACGTAGCGCTGGTGCTGCTTCTTGTTGCGGGTTTGTATCCGCCACCTACATTCTTAGCGTTTTATATATTCTGTTTTGCAGCAACGCCACTATTTTTTATTGTCGTTGGAATCAGTTGGACGACTAGGAAAGCTGACCGATTTAAACGGATGCGTTTGGTGATCATGGCGACGGTAGTATCGATTTTTATGCATCCGCTGGTGCAACCTGTATATTTAAGTGATTGGGACGAAAAACTAAATGAAAGCCTGTACGAAAAGGCCGAATCCGTATCGCTATCCGGGAAGCCTCGCGAAGTTTTAATTCGGACTTTCGGACAACCTTTTTCCGCCAATTGCATCGGAAATACCTTGATCAACTCCGATAACGGAAGGGCTATTACGGCAAGTTGCGTGGGGACCGAGTCTATTCACTATTATCCACTTCCGTTTTTCTTCTTGGGGTCGACCTTTGAAGTCGTGTTAGAAAATGGTTTCGTCGCACATTATGAAGTCGATCAGTAGCGAACGTAAACAAAAGAAAAAGGTAAAAGAGGGTTCGAATATCATATTGACGCCTTTTGTAGCGTTCCACACTACCATCGTACGATTTCCTAAATTAGATGTCACGAATCGAGAGTTCTCTATCAACTTCCTAGGAGGAGAAGATAAAGACCTTGAATTTTTTATCGAAGAGGCGTTCGATGAAGGTGAAAATCTAAAGCAGCAATGCCCGTCGAATTTTTGACACTGGACCGTAGCTTATGACGAACCGAAGGCGCTCTACATTTAAATACGTTTTTGTTTCCACCATGCTTGTTGTAATTTTTTCGTACGGGGTGGTGAGTGCCAATAATCTGGAGTGTCCTTCTCGGCGCGTTTTCGACGTAGGCGAACATATTGAAGATGTAACACATACAAACGGTAAGTACGTGGCGGTTACCAATGAGGGTCACGTACTAATAAGCGGAGATGGATTTGAGTGGAATATACGAAAAATAAATCAATCGCCTAGGCTGATTCGAGGCATTTCTGCGGCCGAGGAAGTAGTAATTGCTATTGATGCGTTTGGGAAGATCTATCGAAGTATCGATGGAGAGAGTTGGGAAGTAGTTCTTAACGATAGCAGTTTAAAACTAGCTACCGTTGAATCAAATGGTAAAGAGTTCGTGGTTTATGCAAGAGAGGCGCAACATGGAGGAATGTTACTTTACAGTGAACATAATGGAGGCACATGGGAAAGACATTACATTTCGGATGCTGATCCCCTCGATTGGTATTATCTATCCGTGGTTGGTTCCCAATATTTCGTCTCCACGTCTAAGCTATACGAAAGCGGTGACGGGGTATTATGGAACCGTATAGTAACCGATGACTTGAACCTACCTGGGCTTTTCGCGAAAAATGATGACAATCTATATGTAAATACGGCCGGAACAGACGAAGTAAGAATAAGTCAAAATCGCCGAACCTGGACTAAAGTGCTTATTAAAGGAAACCCCGTACCCGTTAACGATATCAAATGGGTAAGAAATCAATTTATTATAGTGGGTAACTGTAGCCTAATTTTAACTAGTAACGATGGAACCGATTGGCTGAGAAGGACTAGTGATTTGCAATATCCGAACCGTTTAAATGCGGTGGCTTCGAATGGCGAAACGATTGTCATCGCCGGGGAGGCAACGAAGGCAGACTCGGATGGAGTGTCGGCTGTCGTACTAGTTAGTAGAGATGGCAAAGTTTGGGATAATATCAGCGAAAAAATACGTACGGTATTAACTGACTATAAAAGCCGGGAAACCTCCCAAGAATAGGGTAAGTAACGTCCTGTTAGGGTCGAGCGCTGGCGCGTTGTCTGTATCCGGGGTTACCCCCTGCGTGCCCGATTAGGGATGTCCGTAAGTACGTTTCCAATGCCCGCCACGTAGAACCGTCGCGCTTACACCGCATTATTACGCCGGTTTCGCTGACGCCTTGTTCGTACCTACTCCATTGTGGTTTAACTAACTACCCCCTACAGACACAGCATGCTCCAACGCCGCCACCAAATACCCCTGCAAGCCCTTATCATCCACCTCGCGCCAATTCACGCCTTGGTCGTCCAGAACACGACCATAGCCAAACCGTTCGACGATCAGCACTGCGTCGTTTCGGTGGCGGAGTTTGAAGACGGCGGTCGGTTTTTCTACGGTTTCTGCTTTTTTCTCTTTCCGCGATACTTCGGTGCTTTTGACTTCGCCATTGCGGATTTTTGTTATGGTGTCCTTTCGTTTCGGCTCGGGCATTGCCTCCAGTTTATTGAGCGTGGCTTTATCCGTGACAAGACCTTCTACGGCCAAGGACTGGACATCTTCTGGGGCGTTGAGAATTTTACGTTTCTGGCTGATCCACGACTTGGAGACGCTCAGTTCATCGGCAACGGCTTGCGCCGAGCCCAGCTGTTCAATGCGCCACTCTAGCGCTTGGGCCAGTTCAACGGGGTTTAATTCTTCCCGTTGGATGTTTTCGATCAAGGCGATGGCCGCCGCGGCCTCATCGGGCACGTTTTTTATAATGGCCGGTATTTGCTCTACACCCGCGAGCTTCGCGGCCCGCCAGCGTCGTTCACCGGCAATCAATTCGTAACGCATGCCGTCGATGCGCCGCAACACCACCGGTTCGATCACCCCTTGCGCACGAATCGAGTCGGCCAAGTGTGCTAGCGATTCCTGCGGGAATTCCTGCCGAGGCTGGAATTTTCCTCGTTCGATCAGTTTCACAGGTACGTTGGCAAACTCTTCCTGCTCTATATACGCGGTGATGCTGTCGATTAATTCACTTTTCCGTGTGCCGTACATCGTTTAGGCCCCCAGTCGTTTTAATACTTTGTCAGACATCGCCATGAACTCCATCCCCGCTTTCTTAGCGCTCTTGCCAGCGGGTTGGTGCCACACCGGTCGCCCTTGGGCGAGTGCTTCGCTCAAGGCGATGCGGTTCACAAGATGAGGTGAGATGAGCTGCGGCCCCCACGCTTCGGTCAGTTTTGTAATCACCCGTTGCTGTTCAAGGGAACGACTGTTCACGAGGTTGACCACTAATCCCCCGAATGACAAGGCATGATTAAGATGGGATTTTACCCCGTTGACACGCCGGAAAAGCTCATTGACGCCTTGCAGCGAGTACGTCGCCGGCTCCATGGGGCACACAACGACATTGGCCGCCGCCAATGCCGCGATAAAACGATTATTAAAACTGGGAGGGGTATCGATAACGCACACATCGAAGCGATCGGCCAACAACGCCAGAGACTCCCGCAACCGAAACAGCACATCGAAATCCTCGCGGTCTACCGCATCGAGGTTACTGGTTCCCGGCGCCACACCCAACCGTTCGCTGAGCATCAACGGCTCAAAAGGTTCCTCTGGTTTTGGGTAGAACAAGTTGACCGCGCCAGGGTGATCAATGGGTTTGTTGATGTCCAAGAACGTACTGGTCAGATTACGTTGCGCATCCACATCCACCGCTAACACACGCAGCTGACATTCCGCAGCCCGAAAAACCAAGTGAGCGGCGATGGTTGTTTTACCCACTCCTTCTTTGTTGTTCGCAACAACGACGGTTTTCATCATTGCTTAATACCCTCCAGGTGAAAGACAAGATTAGGGGAGTAGGGGTTACACGCTCGCAACAAGTCGGTGAGCAACGAATCCAGGGTTGCGTAGTTTTTTAGAGAATTTCGAACATTGATAACGCGACCGAAGCCGGCTTCCGTCTCATTGGCCTGGTTCATCAACGAGCCTTCAATGACATGCCACTTGCCGCTATCGGAACTCACATAAACGGATACCAAATCAGGCTGCGTCTTCCGCGCCATAAACGATAGCTGATTAAGCGTAACCGTATCGATGTCTTGCACCCACAACCTCCTTGTTCACGTATATAAGTTTTTATATAAACAAAATTAATAAATTGAAACAATACACGAAAAATGAAAACAACAAAAGAGCAAAGTAAGAAATTGCCTACATGCGATTGCGCCACTTTCCGCTACTCGCGCGATACGCCGCTTGGCATACTAATGCGACGTTACCCTTCTAATGCTTCTGTTAGTTGACAAGGCTCCTTGTAAAGGAGCCTTGTTTTGTTTTCTTTGAGCATGCGGGTTGTCTGTCACTTCAGCAACGGAATGGTTAGTCGACGAACGAGCCTCGTTAGGTTCGAACCATTTACGCCCTGCCGTACAAACGGATCGAGATTGGCTTGTTCAATAATTTTTCGAATTAAAAAAAGTGATTATTAGAAAATCGAAAGGCGAGAGGAATCTTTTGAGAATTTGATGATCGCCGGCGTAGAAATACCTTGGGGGTATGGGGGCAGAGCCCCCATAGTAGGGAAAAATATTGTGAGTGAAGCGAACACGATATGGGGGATGCCGGGTGGTGGGTGTGAGCCGGCGGGGGCGTAGCCCCCAAGAGGCGGCGAGGAAGGTTGTGGAAGAATGAAGGGTGAAGTTATCCACAGAAAGTGGGTAGTAACTATAGGATTAATATAGGTAAAGAATATAGGAGGGCGATGTAAGCGGTGGAAAATAAAAAGAAAAAAGGCAAAGTGCGTTACCGTTTATGCGTAAAAAACGCAAAAAGCGTTACCGTTTATGCGTAGATCCGCCGAAAAAGCGTTACCGTTTATGCGTGGATAACTTCCGTAAATCACAGAGATATCCACAACTCGTCGCCGCTTTTGAGAGCGGCTGTGATTAGCGAAAAGGGGAGGGTGGATGCTTCCGTAAGTGGCTTGGGATTCGCTTCTAGGCATGGAACTAACCAAAATTAGTCCGTAGCAGGGCTGCTAACGACGCGGGTTAATCGCATTGAGTCCCAACATAACCAGGTGAGAGTGCTCAGCAAGAATACCGTGAAAGGGAACCTGGGAATAGACAACGCAAACCTTCGCATTGGTGTTTCTATCGCTTCGTAAGTTCAAGCGCCCGCGTTACGCCCCTTCGACGAGACAGCGCTGTTCAGCACGTCTAGCGAGGACTGCCCCTTGTTGTTGCAGATTGCGGCGCTGCAAGCCTGTGAACCGGACAACACAGGTTCAATTTTCCAATGGGGCCAGAAGCGTCACCTGGCCACCGGCTCCCGATGAGTTGCTGTTCCATTTCTAGCGTTCATGCATTTTGTCATGTTACCCTTTTATCGTAATGAATTCGCGAAGGGACCATGCCGATGGAAAAAATAGCCCTGTCCGATGTCATCGTAAATTTACGCCGAGAACTGGTGGAGGCGCAGAACAAGGCCGCCAAGGAGAATCTTAAATTTCACGTTGACGATATCTCAGTGGAATTACAGGTCGTTGCCAACCAAGAAGTAGGAGGTAAAGCGGGCGTTCAATTTTGGGTCGTTAGCGGCGAAACAGGAGGCAAGGACGTAAGCGGGATGACGCAAAAAATTACGCTAAAATTAAAACCGGTGTTATCTGGCGGCGAGCGTAAGGAGTTGGAAATCGCCGACGAAGGTGGGAAACCCAAGTAGGGTCGGCGCGGCGTCGATTATTGCTCCGATTACCACGCACCAAGCTTGACGTTTGCTTGCCCTGTGTAGGTCTTAGCCTAGGAGTTAAGGCATGGATATAAATTTGCTCGTTGAGATCTATGTCCCGACAGGGCCAGGTGCGGGCTTGATTGCAACGGGGTATCCCATTGGGAAGGGTATTATTCTGACCGCTGGCCATGCCGTCTGTCCCGACAATCGGGACGAAAACTTTCCCATTGAAGTACGCTGGTATCACAAACAGGGCGCATTGAGAGAATGGAGAACGGTAGAGTCCATCCTATGGTATGGCGGCGATGATTACGACGCTGCGCTACTGAAGTGTCCATTTTCGGAGGAGACCGACTGGGGCGTCATATCGGATGCGAGACCAACTTCTCGCGATCATTGGACGAGCGAAGGGTTTGCGCGGGCGGGGGTACGCGACGACGACCGCAGGCCGGTTGGGCTCAGCGGCGAAACCTTCCCCATGGCCGATTCCGCTCAGGCTTTCGAGCTGGGCGTCAACTATGCGACGGATATCGAGGAGAACTGGCAGGGAGCCTCCGGAAGCCCGGTCTTTGTAGGTAGAAAAATAATCGGCGTTGTGGCGACTTGCCCGCCTAATTTTAACGCCACGAGACTGCGAGCAACACCGGCCTGGAAGTTGCTTCAGAATACCGACTTTCGTAGCAAGCTGGTTTATGACGCGCGAAAGGAAATACTTGAACGCGTGCGTAACGAAATTGTCGACGCGCTGAGCAGCTCCGTCATGACAAACGATACGCTGAATGAACAATTTGGGTTGGGTAACGCCGCGCCGACAGCCCTAGTAGATGCGCTGTTGAGCCTTCGGTTCGATAAATTGGTCGAACTCATTACTCGAACACACAGAGCGTTTTGTGATAACGGGAAAGCTACGGATGCGAAAGTCCTTAGTGATCTCTTAAATGTAGTGCTGCCGGTCGTCTTCGATGACGGCATCATTGAAGACGTTCGCTCTCGGAGAACTGATACCCGAGCCGTTATTGTCAGTCTTCCCGCTGCTACGGCAACCGCAGCCGAGATTATCATGGCGGGCGTGGATAGACGAGCGACGAAGTTTCAGATGCCAAGCTCTACGGAAGAGTATCTGCCGCGCGGGGAGTTAAATTGTGGTATACAAACGCCGCCTGAGGGGGGAATGGATGCGGATATTAATAGTTGCATAAATATTCGCACTATCTGTTTATAGTAGCCGAAATGTATGAGGTGTCTTTTAGCTGAAAAAAACTCTTTATCAACGATGTTGTCTTTTGTATTGAACGCAATATC
>CALZJI010000608.1 GCA_945787615.1 uncultured Chromatiaceae bacterium
GCAAAGCTTCCGCGTCCTGCTCTCGCTCCTTACCTACGTCCATGTAGGCAAAGCTTCCGCGTCCTGCTCTCGCTCCTTACCTACGTCCATGTAGGCAAAGCTACCGCGTCCTCGATTGCCGTTCCCGACGCAATTCTACCTCCTGCGGTCACTTCGGGCTCCTGCCCTCGCGTGACACTAGCACATCCATGTGCGTCGGTCACTTCGGGTTCCTGCCCTCGCGTGACACTAGCACATCCATGTGCGTCGTCCCTGCAGTCGTGCTCTCGTCCCTTACCTACGTCCATGTAGGTAATGCGGGAGCGATTACCGAGTAACTACCGGGGCGCCGAGAGCCGGCATCACCGGTCCTGGTGAGAAAAGCGGGCTAACGGTTCCCACATTGAACAACAACGGATCTTGATGGCAAGTTGTCAGTTGCTGTGTGTGACAACGTTATCGGGGCCGGCGGCCAATGTTTCACTCCATGTCGGCTTGCGTAAGTGCGATCCCGATTCTACACTTGGCTATCGAGTGACCTCAGAATCTAGGGAACGATTCCGACGAAGATTCGATGGACCGCAATAATAGTATCGTTGATGTCACTACGACACGCTATGCTTAAGCGGTGGCCGGTTTGGATTATGAAAATCGTCAAAACTCAACGCGCTGCGGGATCCAGCTCGAAACGAACGCCGTGGCGCAGGTATTGGTATGGAAATAGGAGCCGGCCTCGTGCGGCGTTACGTTTATGCCCAAGCGGACCCTTGTTAACTTACGAGCGCGCGTGGACCATGTAATTTACGCAAGAACTCGGCTAAACTAAAAACTGCGGGTACATGTTTCGGTTTGGTTAACTCAGGCGTCGTTTTAAAGGAAACATAGCGAGAAGCAAAGGAGCACCATGTTTAGAACAGCAGAGCTTGATCAAAAGCTTCCTAAATCAGAGTACAAGCAAATTGTACCCATCTTGCGCCAGGAGTTGTTGGACCTACAGATGGAGCTTCGTTCCGCGGCGCGAACGCCCGTCATTATCGTCTTCGCCGGCGTTGATGGCGCTGGCAAGGGCGCTACCGTCCACGTGTTAAACGAATGGATGGACGTGCGCTGGATAATCAATCGCGCCTACCGCAAACCGTCCGACGAAGAACGCGAACGGCCTGAGTTTTGGCGTTTCTGGCGCGATCTGCCGCCGAAAGGCCAAGTTGGATTGTACTTGAGCTCTTGGTATTCGCGCCCGGTGCTGGACAGAGCTAACGCTATCATAAGCGGTCCTGAATTTGATGAACGCCTCGATCGCATTATCGCTTATGAAAACGCACTTGCCGTCGATGGCGCACTCATCTTGAAATTTTGGATGCACTTAAGCCAGAAGGCGCAGAAGAAACGTCTAAAGTCCTTGGAAAGAGACCCGCTTCTGAGTTGGCAGGTCACTGAGAAAGACTGGGAACACTGGCGTCTCTACGATCGCTTCATCGAAGCGGCTGAGCGTACTATCATACGCACCAATACGGGTAACGCACCTTGGTCGATCGTTGAGGGCGTCGACCCTGGCTATCGCAGTGCCACGGTTGGTACTGGCATCCGAGACGCCATTCGCAAACGGCTCAATGATCTACAACGAGCCGACGCGCTAAAGACGGTCAATAATACAAGAGGGCAAGAAACAACCGCTCCGACAGATCAAAACGTGCCCGAAACAGATGACGTTGGATCGACAATATCGCTGCCACAAGCCACAGTCTTGTCGCAGCTCGATTTGAGTCAAAAGCTGAACAAGTCCGACTATAAAGTTGAGTTGAAAAAATGTCAGGCGCAACTTAGCTCGCTCCATCGCCGCGCGTTTGAAAAAGGCGTCTCGACCATTATCGTCTTCGAAGGACCGGATGCGGCTGGAAAGGGCGGCGCCATTCGCCGGATCATTTCTGCCCTTGATCCACATATTTATCAAGTATTGCCCTTCGCCGCCCCTACTGATGAAGAGCGGGCACAGCACTATTTGTGGCGATTTTGGCGGCGCCTGTCCCGTGCCGGTCATACGACGGTCTTCGATCGCAGTTGGTACGGGCGCGTATTGGTGGAACGTGTCGAGGGTTTCGCCACGGAGAAGGAGTGGCGACGCGCTTATGCTGAAATCAACGATTTCGAAGAACAGCTTATTGAGCACAGCATCGTGTTGATGAAATACTGGATACATATTGACAAAGACGAACAGCTGCGCCGCTTCAAGGAGCGGGAACAAACGCCACACAAGAGCTGGAAGCTGACCGACGAAGATTGGCGAAATCGAGAAAAGTGGGAGGGCTACGAGATGGCTGCCCACGACATGGTTCAATATACCAGCACCCACGTGGCACCATGGGTGTTGGTTGAAGGAAACAATAAGCAGTTTTCCAGAATTAAGGTAATGAAAACCTTGTGTGAAAAACTCGAGGGGTCGCTAAGCGAGTAATACGCTTTACAAGACATTGCATGGCGAACGGCTCGGTGTGCCTGGCGAATTAGAGCAATAGGTTTGAATCTGCATTTAAACTTATTCGAGAAAAGCAAAAAGGTAAGGGCCGCGGAAAATAATAATTATCCAAAATTGAGCCGGATTTTTGCTCAGATTCAAGGCGCGGCAAGTCGCGCATATTGAAATATGTAACACTTGCCGTAACGCAGAAGCTGAGTGAA
>CALZJI010000609.1 GCA_945787615.1 uncultured Chromatiaceae bacterium
CTCGACATTTTGAGCGAGACCGAAACACATACCGCATAGAAAGCACCTCCCCACCTCGTAATAGTCTGGAGAAACCGTTTTAATGCTTGATATATTCAAAGACCTATTTGAGTTTATGCACCAACGTAAGAAGTATTGGCTGATGCCGATTGTCTTTGTGCTTGTGCTCCTGGGCGCTTTACTCGTATTGGCACAAGGATCGGCGGTAGCGCCGTTTATTTACACGCTTTTCTAGACACCAGAGGCGCGATTAGGGCCACGGAAAATAATAATTATCCAAAGATTGCGCCGGATTTTTGCTCAGATTCAAGGCGCGGCAAGTGGCGAATATTAAAATATGCAACACTTGCCGTAACGCAGAAGCTGAGTAAAAAGACAAGCAAGGTTGGATAATTATTTTTTCGTGGCCCTTACACACTGTCTCCCCGTAGGTCGACCTGTCAACCGCTATGCGTCGGCAAAACGGCACGGAACAATGTTGAACATCCCGTTCAGCGGAAACGGCCCAACGAGTGAGGCAAACGAACGCAGGGAACAAAATCGTTGATCCCCGCCATCCTGGGATCGGCCCCTGTCGGGCGTGCTTCACGAGGCCCGTTCTGCCGGGAACAGAATGGTCCGGGTGATATCGTATTCTGGGCATCTTGCCCGGCGCTCTACGCGCCGTCGCTACATGGCGTTCAAAACCGCTCCCGGCGAATTGCGAATAGTCGTACCCATTCATGACCGCGGCGTGGTGCCTATGGCGGACCGCACAGCAAATCCCCCCTTGACCGCTCATCAAGATTCATGCGAAATAAGCAACTCACACGAAACAGGGGAACTCGGGTGACTTTTCTCAATTTGAACCGCAAAGGTAAATTCGAATATGGTTGATAGTGCACCTAATCGGTCTCGGTCTGGATTTCGAGCGCTAACGGGCATCTTCATACTGCTCGGTCTGACACTCCTGATTTATGGGCTGTTTCACAAGAGCGATCAGCCCGAATTGCTGAGTCGTTACAGCACTTCCTACGCCGTCCTACTTGCCTGCATCGCCGTTGTGGTACTGGCATTGTGCTGGCTGTTGTGGCGCCAACCGCCGCGTATGATGCGTTGGGCAGGCAACGCATACGTATTCTTTATATCGGCCATTATCGCGCTTGTGGGTACCGAGATAGGTTTGCGGGTCTTCAATCCATGGGGGATAGATTATTTCCATGTACTCCCTTACCACATGCAGGGGATGGTCGACCATCCGCAGCTTGGTTATGTCCACCCTAAATCTGTATCATATGAACTCGGTGCAAATACGGTAATACTCAAC
>CALZJI010000610.1 GCA_945787615.1 uncultured Chromatiaceae bacterium
ACTAAATTAAACGCTACTGCTTCATGCGGAATCCGGCCGCGCAAGGCATTCACGACATACGCGGTTACCCTCGTGCTCGACCAATAGATCCGCCTTTGCGTATTCACCGCATGAATCACATCGCTCGGAAATAAATTTTCCCGACTTTTGCGGCGTTGCCATGGTCGACTCGGTAATCCTAAACAAGCTTCCCTCCGCGGTCGTTAGAATCTCCTCGATTTTCGCGTCTAACAT
>CALZJI010000611.1 GCA_945787615.1 uncultured Chromatiaceae bacterium
TTTAACGACGACGGATCGCTTTGCCAGAATTTCGTCTCATTCGGAAATCAAAATAATGGCAATAGCAATACGCAAACCATAACGCAGTTTATGAACTTCGGTGTATTCGGTACTCCCCCGGGGGCTCCGGGTTCAGCGGGGGATCCTTGTGTCCCTTAGCGCTTCTCACCGCAGGTACAAACGGAATCCGTAAGTTAGGATCGTTTTTTTTCGATGGGAGGAACAGAAATTACTAGGGTTTAATCACTGCGCAACGGGTTAGCGAACACGCACGCTTTCTTGCTTATAGAAAATATATACGCATATTAGCCCGTAACATTCTCTGGGGAGCCCCAAGGCCGCCGTAAAGTCGGAGCGGTGGAACCGGACGGTAACAAGGAACTCAAGCTGTGGCGTCGCCTCGACGAGTTTTATGTTACCTGACCGGTTGATAACTCTCGCTTTGCGGTGGGCTCCCCCTGAGTGCTAAAGTGACGCTCCCCTTCCTGGACAACCGTAATTTAACGCGAGTTCCGTAACGGCCAAGGTCGTTGGCCGGCATTTGCCTGATGAAATCGAAACGCTCGTTACCACGGATACCCTTCTTGCCTGGCACCGAAAGCTTATCGCGGAGAAAA
>CALZJI010000612.1 GCA_945787615.1 uncultured Chromatiaceae bacterium
GGCCACATCAGAGCCTCCTCCCACCGCGAAGCTAACGTCCGCAGCAGCCAGTGCCGGCGCGTCGTTAATTCCATCACCGACCATGCCCACGCGCCGATGCGCAGCGCGCAGCCGGTTAACCGCTTCGGCCTTGTCCTGGGGGCGTACATTGGCCGTGAAGGTGCTGATACCGGCCTCGCGCGCGACCGCCTCGGCGGTCTTGGCATTATCACCGGTGAGCATTACCAGATCCAAGCCCAGCGCCTGTAAACCTTGTACGGCATCGCTAGAGCTGGCGCGTAGCGGATCGGCGATTGCGATGAAAGCGATGCTCATGTCATCACGAACGAGAACGATCACCGTCTTA
>CALZJI010000613.1 GCA_945787615.1 uncultured Chromatiaceae bacterium
AAGGAGAAATTTCAGCGTACGAAGCCACATGTAAATGTAGGCACGATTGGTCACGTGGATCATGGTAAGACGACGTTGACCGCGGCGATCACGAAGGTGATGGCGGAGAAGCATGGTGGCGAATTCAAGGCGTACGATCAAATTGACGCGGCGCCGGAAGAACGGGCGCGAGGGATAACGATTGCCACGGCGCACGTGGAGTACGAGAGTGATAACCGACACTATGCGCACGTTGACTGCCCGGGGCATGCGGATTATGTGAAGAACATGATCACGGGAGCGGCGCAGATGGACGGTGCGATATTAGTGTGTTCAGCGGCGGACGGCCCCATGCCTCAAACGCGTGAGCATATTTTGTTGTCGCGGCAGGTGGGTGTGCCCTACATCGTAGTGTACCTGAACAAGGCGGACATGGTGGACGATGAGGAGCTGCTGGAGCTGGTGGAAATGGAAGTGCGGGAGTTGCTGGACAGTTACGAGTTTCCGGGCGATGACACGCCTGTGGTGGTGGGTTCGGCGCTCAAGGCGTTGGAAGGGGACGCGAGCGATATAGGCATACCGTCGATTTTTAAGCTGGTGGATGCGATGGACAGTTATATCCCGCAGCCGGAGCGAGCCATTGACGGGACGTTTTTGATGCCGGTGGAAGATGTGTTTTCGATATCGGGGCGCGGGACGGTGGTCACGGGTCGAATAGAGCGTGGTATCGTGAAAGTGGGTGATGAAGTGGAGATTGTGGGTATCCGTGATACGCAGAAGAGCACGGTGACCGGAGTGGAGATGTTCCGTAAGCTGCTTGATCAAGGTCAAGCAGGGGATAACGTGGGCGTGTTGTTGCGGGGCACGAAGCGAGACGACGTGGAGCGCGGCCAGGTGTTGTCGCAGCCGGGTTCGATAACACCGCACACGAAGTTTGAGTGTGAGGTGTATGTGTTGAGCAAGGATGAAGGTGGTCGGCACACGCCATTTTTCAATGGTTATCGACCGCAGTTTTATTTCCGGACCACGGACGTGACGGGATCGGTGGATTTGCCGGAAGGTGTTGAGATGGTGATGCCGGGAGACAATGTGAAGATGGTCGTGAGCCTGATTGCGCCGATTGCGATGGAAGAGGGGTTGCGTTTTGCGATCCGGGAAGGCGGCCGCACGGTGGGCGCGGGCGTGGTGTCGAAGATTATTGAGTAACTCAGTGGCGGGTCTTGGA
>CALZJI010000614.1 GCA_945787615.1 uncultured Chromatiaceae bacterium
CGGCCGACGCATTGACCGAGAAACCATGCATCGCTTTATCGACGAACTCGATATCCCGACTCAGGCAAAAAATCAGTTAAAGTCGTTGACGCCGTCAAACTATACCGGTAACGCGGCCGCACAAGCGTCGAAGGTGTAGCCCGCATTTCTCGCCCGTGTTTCAACCGCGGCGCTAAGGGCTGCGGAAAATAGTAATTATTCAAAGCCTGCGCCGGATTTTTACTCAGATTCAAGGCGCGGCACGTGGCGCATATTAGAATATACCAGTGGCTTGAGATTTAGGTGTCAATAGCACGCCCTCTTCATTCCATGTCTGCGTTGAAACTCCCCGCAATAGTCCGGCTATTACTCGTCATTTCGCCTTGCCACGAAATGAATATGACGCACTCTTAACACCTAAATCTCAAACGC
>CALZJI010000615.1 GCA_945787615.1 uncultured Chromatiaceae bacterium
CGGTGCAACTACCCCATCATGGATCTCTCAACCGAAGGTCGTGTCTAAGGACTCGCGCAAAAATAACACCATATTTTGAACATCGATCCATCCCGCCTTGCTGCGTTACCTACATGGACGTAGGTAAGGAGCGAGAGCAGGACGCGGAAGCTTTGCCTACAGGGACGTAGGTAATGAGCGAGAGCACGCCTACAGGGATGTAGGTGGCAGGGCAACGCAGGACGCAGTTGCCGAGGACGCGGTAGCGTTGTGAAAAATTGAAATATACGCATATTCCTGCGTCTTTACGCCTTGCAAGGCGGGTGCCTCAACACTCAAAAATGTAAACTTATTTTTTTACGCGAGCCCTAAGGGCTCGTCCTTAGGCATCGTTGGTAATGCGCTAACCGTTGCAAGTAGAAATGTTAACGCCGCACGACTATGCCATCTTCCTTACTAATCTCCGCTTGCGTTGGAGGTGCGAATGACAGTGCATTTCTAATTCTATCAGCGACTCCGTGCAACGCAGAGCATGAGGATAGTTCCGCTTGATGTGTTCAAAATACTTTGCAAGCCGTTGTAGCGATTCGGCACAACCGCCTGGGGCCAGTTGCTCCCATATGGCGACCGCAGCATCCCAACGCTGACGCCGACGGTATATTCGAGCCAGCTCCAGCAGACCGTCATGGGTTAATACCGCTCTGTTTAGTTCTAAATGCCGAACGGCTTCGTGCTCATAACCGCGTTTTAACGCATGTCGTGCCACCGCAAGTACGTCGGCCCTCATGCTGCCCGGATCGTCATAAACCGCAGCTAAACTCGGAAGAAGCCCCGCCAACGAGATAAGGTCCCAGTAATTATGTGCCAATACCGCGGGAACACGCGTTGTCACGCCGCCACGTACGAACTCAAACCATACTTGCGGCACTTGCTCGCCGGGAAGATCGTCTTGCCTCTCAAACGCCAGAAGCTTCTCTTCCGCCGTGCCCAGCCGGCAGTCAGGCCATAGGTTTGCGAATGCCCTGCGCGTCGGATGCACGAGGTCCAAGTGGTCCAGGTCCGCAAAGGGGTCTTCTACGCGTGCTAAACGAAATCGCGTCGCCAAAAGCGGCCCGTCAAAACTTTTACCATTATAGGTCACCAAGATATCTTGCCGCCTGATCCACTGCGCAGCATCCTCGAGCATTGCCGCTTCGCCCGCGAAAGAAGTTAAAAAATACTGCCTTACGGATAAGGCTCGACCCTCCAATCGTGCCAATCCGAGCAGAAACACCAACGTTCCCGTCCCGCCCGCAAGGCCGGTGGTTTCCGTATCCATGAACAGTAGACTTTCCGAACCTCGCGTATACGGCTCAATGAATTTTTCCAACGACATGTCCAGCAAAGGCAACAAGCTCCGGTTACCGTGGGTGTTTTGAAGTGGAATCGAACGCTGAACCAGTACTAACCCATGATCAAGGCGCTGACCACCTATTAGCGATGCCACGTGCTCATCGTCGGGGCGGGGCTGCGCCTGTCGTTGGTCCGCCATGGGACGGCGGCGACGCACCCGTTTGGCGAGCGACTCACCCTGTGCTAACGGCGCGGGGACACGTTGTTGACGTAAGGCGTTAAGCCTATTTTTTAGTTGATCCATTTGGTCACCACGACATCCATGGTAATCAATCATCCTGTGCCAATGCATCGTTAGTTTCAAACAATGACAAAACACTTAATGCCATATTTTTTGGCGAGTAACCACGCATTTCGTCGCTGGCCAAAATTGGGCCTATGCATGCGGGACAACCGTTGACACACGTGCACGCCTCGATCATTCCCTTTGCTTTGCGCGCCACGTCAACGCGCAGATCATAAAGCGGCGCCGACAGTCCGACGCCACCGGGAAAATTATCGTAGAGAAATACCGTGGGCGTGAACTGCAGTTCCGTTTCCGCTTCCACATCCATGTCTTCGCCATAGAAAGACTTCGCTTGGCCTCGCCCGTTGACCCCTACCGTTGCAAACCACGTGGCGTCACCATTGCCGACGGCACGGCCTAAATCACGGGCTTCTGACATCGTTAACAGGGCAGCGACGTGGTGCATGGCGTACGCTGCACCCAAAAAACCGTCTAATGCTTCCCAACGACTGTCAAACTTCGCCTCCAACAGCTGTGGATTTACTTGCCACCACATCGCCGTCGTATGCATTTCGGAATCGGGCAGATTAACCTTACCATAGCCAACGTTCTCATGGGTGTAATAGCGGATTTTTTTGTACCCTGCGACGCGTCGCACTAAATGCACCTCTCCATGGGCGGCAACGTCCTGATCGGTTTGC
>CALZJI010000616.1 GCA_945787615.1 uncultured Chromatiaceae bacterium
AGCCCGGATCCGGGACAACAAACCCGGGCGTTTAGACGGGGCGAGTTAAATCTGCGGGTCGGCCTTCAGGCCGACATGTACCCGACCTACAGCTCTCGATTTCCATCACTGAACGCCTGTTCGATGAACCGCCGCGCGACATAAGCCGATTTGACCGTCCAGTACTCTTTATTAATGGTCAGCGACGCGAAGGCGATTTTACGCGGACCCGCTACGGCGTAGCCCACAAACCAATCATACCTTCCCGCCGGCGAATCGCCCGTCAGTGAGCCGGTTTTGCCTCCGACTTCCACGTCCTTGAACTCACCTCGGAAAAACTTCCGGAAGGACTTCCGCGCCGATCCGGTGCGTACGGTCTCGCGCATGAGTACCCGTAATTTTTCGGCGGCAGCGGCGGAAATCGACGGTTCGCGAACTTTCACCTCGCGCACAAACAACGGCACGCCGCGCCGATCCGTTATCGATTCCACGACGTACGGCTCCGCCATACGGCCCGCGTTTACCGCCGCGCTGGCCAGCATGGCGCCATGTATGGGGCTCAAAGTATTACTGAGTGTAAAACCTGAAGCCGATTCGGCAACGCGCCATTGGTCAGGGCTTATGTTGGTTGAACCGGTATCGAAGAACATATCACTCTGAATGATATCGTTAAATCCAAAGTCACTGGCATAGGAATTAAGTGATTCGGCTCCCACTGAAAATACACCGAGGCGCGCGAACACCGGGTTCATGGACTGTGCGAATGCCTTGCGTAAAGTCGGCTTTCGCGTCCATTTGTTTTGCACCAGCTTGAACACCTGTTTTTTATACAGCGAAGTGCTTTTGCCATTGAATGGCATTACGCTTTCCGGCTCCACTAGTCCGCGGTCCAGCGCCGCCGCCGCCGTGATCAATTTAAAAACCGATGCGGCGGGATAGGTCGCTCTTAGATTGAGATTCCCTAGATCACTGGGGTTCTTGCTATAGCTCGTCATGGCCAGAACTGATCCACGTTCGGCATCGAGTGCGACAAACGCACCATGGTCGGGTGCGTAACGCTGATAGATCGCCTCCACGAAGTCCTGTAGCGTGCGATCAAAGGTATATGTTATCTTGGCGTCGTATTTTCCGCTGCTGGTTTCGAATTCCAGATGCTGTGGAAAGTCGGAGCTGTTCACCGATGCCGCTAGGGTATTCGCAACCACCTGTATATCGATTCCAGATATTTGCGAAGGCGTGAAACGCGTAGCGGTCAGGGCCACCGGCAACACCGCAAGATATAAGCACATTGCCGCGGCAAACAAATTAGTGTACGGCCGTTTAGTCTTCTTGTCCGACATTTAAGCCAAAAGTTGCTTATAAATTGATTCGTCTTCCGCTGAAAAGCAGCAGCAAATTACGCGCTCGAAATCCTTTGCTGCGTGCTGCATGACAGCAACCGCGATTTTAGCCGCTTCCCGCTGCGGATATCCATACACACCGGTACTGATGCACGGAAAAGCGATAGTACGCACCTTATGTTGTCGCGCCAGGTCCAGGGAATTGCTATAGCAGGATTTCAACATGTCGGGTTCGCCGTGTGAACCCCCCCGCCACACCGGCCCGACGACGTGGATGACCCATTGCGCGTCGAGATCGAATCCGGGCGTTATCCGCGATTCGCCGGTGGGACAGCCGCCAATTGCCTGACACGCCTGCAGCAGCCGCGGACCGGCAGCCCGATGAATGGCACCATCGACACCACCCCCACCCAGCAGTGAGCTATTGGCCGCATTCACGACGGCGTCCACGGTCAAGGCGGTGATATCACCACGTATTACTTCAATCATGAGGGCTGCAATATATTACCTTAACTACGTCAATGTGATACAAATATCTAATGACTTTATTCGAATTGTCAACAATCGTGGTACTGCTGCTAGTCGCCTGGTACTTTTTCAACGCGATGCGTACACGGGAAATGGCAACTGCGGTGGCCCGGACTTATTGTAGACAGTCCGACATACAACTCCTCGATGGGGCGGTCAGTCTCCGTGCAATGCGAATTGTCAAATACCGTGGAAAATTCAATTTCAAACGTTATTATGAGTTTCACTACTCTGCGGCGGACAATATCCGTAGAATAGGAACAATCATCATAATTGGCACCGACATTGTGGATTTGATCATCAATTCGGATTGCCCAGGTATGGGTAGCTCAGTATTGGAAGCATGATAAGCGACAGCACTACCGTCGGTATAAGATTTATCGCTCGGGTATCGGCCCTCGTCTTCGTCGTATTGATTGTGCACGCGTCGGCGAGCTTCGTGTACGCACAAGCCACACCGTCGGGTATTACCCGGGAATCGATAATCCGGTACCTGGAGAAAGACTTGTTCATTTTACCCGGTGTGGGTTTTCGCCAGGTGCATTTGGGACTCGATTTCTCGCGGGTCGAAAAGAACTGGGGGAAACCCAACACCACGGGACGGCCGTCGCTGTCCGCGCGACAATGGATCTATCATCTGGGGTCAACAACGCAGATCGCCGTCCGCGGCAGTAAGCATGTAGACGAGATCGAAGTACGCGGCGCGTTCAACTCGCCGATTGAAACCAGCGACGGGGTGCGGTTCGGGATGTCTCCGCATCAAGTGATTTCCTTGTATGGTCGGCCAACGCAAGGTGATCTGCGTCGCATGCGCTATCCAGCCAGAGGCATCGAACTTGGGTTTAACAACGCGCTCCTTTTTTCGGTCACTATTTTCAAGAAAACCAACTGATAAAGTAAGAGCTCAGACCGAATTTTTACCCAGTAACTTATTGATTTGATCGACATTGAGCCGCGCGTTCACCAGGTGCGGGTTGATCTCAAGTGCCTTGGCAAAAGCTTCGCGCGCATCCAATAACTTGTTTTGTCTAAGGTAAATTTGCCCCAAACCAGAAATGGCGCCAAAGTGTCTCGGCTCAAGGAGCAAGGTCCGTTTGATGTCGTAAATGGACAGTTCAAAATTTCCGACAATAAAGTACACGGTCGCCCTTCTGTTCCAGGCCTCGGCAAAGTCCGGATGCAGTTCGGTAACCCGGGTGAGAATCTCGAGCGCGCTATCGAAATCGGCGGCCCCCATCGCCGCAATCCCGCTATCAAACAACTCCTGGACGGCATCCGGTTTGATTGTGTACCAGACATTCCAGATACTCTGTGTCAACAACTCGCCCTCACTTAGCTCGGTGGTTTGCTTGAGCTTGGCAAATAGCTCATCGAGTCTGGGGTCTCTTTGGTCGGCGCCGATGGTGGAGCACAGAAATAACGAAAAACAGGTCAATATACGAATAAACATAGCGCGTCCTACCGCCTGTGTGAGTTTGTAGCGCATATGGTTCTCCGTAGACGTGTTATGTTGCAAGTGCGCTGAAGACACGACCGCTCGCCCGCGGGCGGCGGCTGGTATCAGGGCCGACGGGGGACGGTGTTGCGCGTCAAATGCACGCGTAATTCGGAAAACGCGGATCGGTATACGTTGCGTTTGAATTCAACGATCTCCCGCACCGCCACCCGCCAGTCGGTCCAGCGCCATTGATCGAACTCCGGTTGGCTACTGATGTCAAGGCACACTTTGGAGTCGTCCGTCAAAAGACGCAGCAGAAACCAGATTTGCTTTTGCCCCCGGAATTTACGGTTGCCGCGCCGCCGAATACGCTGTAAATACATTTCCGGGAGATCGTAGTGCAGCCACCTTTCCGTGCGCGCCACCACGTTCACCTGCTTTTCTCGCAATCCGACTTCTTCGTACAACTCCCGGAAAAGCGCCTGTTCCA